>DATMJI010000035.1:0-61467 GCA_035553895.1 Acidimicrobiales bacterium
ACGTACGGGGCCACGGGGGAGCTCCCGGCGGCGGCCGACGAGCGTCAGTACGAGGTTGGCCACGGGCCCTGCGTCGATGCCGCCCAAGGGAACCAGTGGACCATCGTGGCCGACTGCCGGACCGACGACCGCTGGCCCGACGTCACCGGGCCCCTGGCGACGAAGGGCCTGCTCAGCTCCATGTCGATCCCGCTCCCCCTCCATGAGGGCTCGGTGGGTGCACTCAACTCCTACGCCCGCACCCCGCGCGCCTTCGACGAGTCCGACGTCCCCCTGGGCGAGCAGTTCGCCGCGCTGGCGGCGGTCACCGTGGCCAACGCCCGGTCCTACATCGATGCTGCCCGGGCGGCCGAGGGGATGCGCGAGGCCATGCGCTCCCGTTCGGTGATCGAGCAGGCCAAGGGCATCATCATCGGCCGCACCGGCTGTAGCCCCGAGCGGGCCTTCGAGCTCTTGGTCCAGCAGTCCCAGCACGAGAACCGCAAGCTGCGCGAGGTCGCCGCCAGCCTGGTGGCCCAGGCCGGCGGCCCGCGCCCGCCGGCTGCGCCGGCCGGGGGCTGAGGAGTCCGCCTGCACCTGGGATCGGCGTCCGGTAGACTGGCGAGTGGTTCAGTAGTGAGCCTTCGCCTCGCTGCCTCGGCACTGCACCTGCAGCCAGTGCCGTAGACACCGATGGGAGGTACGCCGGTGCCGTCGTCGCTGATCGCATCATCACTGGCACCGCTCTGCCGCCCGTTGGTGTGCCCGTCCGGGAACGGGGACCACCCGGTGCTGGCGGGGTCCACCGTAGCCGTGCGGATCACTGCGGCCGAGGACCCGGGCGAATGCGTGGCCGTGGTGGAGGGTGAGGTGGATCTGCTCAGCGCACCGCTGGTGGCCGAGCACCTCGCGTCGTGCGTCGGCGGGGGTTGCCGGCGGCTCACCGTCGACCTGTCGGGCGTGAGCTTCCTCGGCGCATCGGGATTGTCGGTCCTGGTTGCGGCCAGCGAGGATCTGGGCCGGAGCGGTGGGCTCCTCGTCCTCCACCGGTCCCGCCCTCTGACCCGGCGCATGTTTGCCATCACCGGCATCGACCAGCTCCCCCACATCGAGGTCAGCGACTGCTCCGTCGTCTCCGATGACCGTTGAGGTCCACGTCCGCCAAAATGACGAGGTGCTCGAGGTGTCGCTGTCGGGTGCCATCGACCGGGAGGTGGCCGAGGTGATCGACGGTGCCGTCCTGGCCGTGGCCGGCCGGACCCGCCTGACCCTGGTCAACCTCGACGGCGCCGTCCTCATCGATCGGGACGGGCTCCAGGCCATGGTCAGGCGACTCGTCGACCAGGGAGGCACTGCCCGCGTCGGGCTGGTGTGCGGGCGAAGCGGCTCGGTGGAGCTGCTCCGGCGCTGGGGCATCTCCCACCTGCTGCCCGTGTACCCCAGCTTCGACGACGCCCTCCGGCGGGAACCGTCGGCCGGGCCCGCCTAGCGGCGACCGGCGGGCCGGCGACCGTCTCCGGCGGGGGACCCCAGCGTCCTCCAGCCGGCGCCGAACCCCAGCTGGTGATGGACCCGTGCCTGCAGGGCGTCGTTGATGCTGGAGAAGACGGGGAGGCCGCTGGGCCCGAACCGGCGCAGCAGTCGGCGCCCGCTCAGGCGCCGGCTCACCACGCAGAACTGGCGGTCGGCGCCCGTGAGGTCGTGCAGCCCCCCGACCAGGACCTCGACGGCCGCCGGCTCGACGATGGTGAGCCGGCTGAGATCGGCCACCACGTGGTGGGCAAGGGGCCGGGCCCGCATCCCGTCGACGGCGGCGGCCGCCACCGCCGCGCTGCCCAGACCCCGGAGGGCGACCACGACGACGTCATCCGACAGCTCGTGGAGCTGGAAGGGCGCTCGGTGCTCGGAGGTGTCGATCGGGGGCGCCAGCACCGCGGTCGCCACCATCCTGGCGCTCCGGAGCCCCGGTGCACCTCTCTCAGTACCCGGCTCTGGGGCCGGTACGACCTCTGGCATGCGGCATGTCCCTTCGCTGGGGTCGATGCTGCGCCGCCAGGGTCCGGGGGGGCGTTGCCCCTCCAGTCTACCCACCCGCCAGGTTCGCTACCGGGTGGCTGCGGTCGGCCCGGGCACGCCACCCGGGCCGCCCAGGTGCTGCAGCGCATCGAGGACGTCGTTCACCCCGATGGCCAGCAGGCCCGGGGCCGGGGCGCCGGCGTGGGGATCCGAGGTCTGCCCGGCCCAGAGCACGGCGTGGGGACCACTGGGCGGTGGTCCCCAGCGGGCGGGTGCGGTCGGACCGAAGAGGACCACGGACGGCCGCCCCAGGGCGGACGCCAGGTGGGCGACGCCGGTGTCGCCACAGACGACCCGGCCGGCTCCGTGCACCAGGTGCACCAGCTCCCGCAGCGATGTCCGCCCGGCGAGGACGGAGTCCGGGCCGAGGCCGGCGTCCCGGGCGACGGAAGCCGCCAGGACCGCTTCCGCCCCCGTCCCGGTGATGGCCACCCGGCGCCCGGCGCCGGCCTCGGCGGCGGCGACCGCCGCCCAGCGCTCGGCCGGCCAGCACCGGGCTCCGCTGGAGGCCCCCGGGTGGATGATCGTGGCCCCGGCCAGGGCGGCCAGCCCCGCCGGTGCCGGCGCCGGGACGCCCAGGCGGAAGTCCTCGGGATCGGCAGGGATGCCGTGGTGCTCGAGCAACCGGCACCACCGGACCCGTTCGTGATCGCGGTCGTCCCAGGCCGGACCTCCGGCCACCTCGAAGGCGATCAGGCAGCCGGGCCGGCTCGCCCGCAGCAGCTCGGTCGAGCGAGGTCCCCGGCCGTGGAGATTGACGGCCAGGGCGGCGCCGGCGAGAACGGGGTCGAGGGGGACGAGCCCGGGTGTGTCGATCACGGCGTCGACGGCCCCGGTGAGCGCCGCCAGCGGTGCCAGCGCGGCCGGGGCGGCCAGGAGCCGGCGCCGGCGGGGAAAGGCCCGGGCCAGCGCTCGCAGGGCGGGGACGGCGGTGAGGAGGTCGCCGAGGTGCAGCGCCCGCAGCACCACGACGGCTCCCGGCGCCGCCCTCACGGCCAGGAGCTCTCCTGGGGCGAGGTCACCACCAGCTCGCGGATCTCGCAGCCCGGCGCCTGCTCGAGCGCCACCACTACCGCCGCCGCTACCCGCTGGGGGTCGGCCAGGTCGGCGTCGGGCCCGGGCCGGTACTGGGCCTCGCGCCGGTCGAAGAAGTGCGTCTCCATCCCGCCCGGCGTGAGGAGGGTGACGCCGACTCGACCCTGGAGCTCGGCGGTGAGGGCCCGGGTGAAGCCCACCACCCCGAACTTCGAGGCGCAGTAGGCGGTGGCGCCGCCCACCGCCCGGTGTCCCAGGGTCGAGGACACCGTGACCACCTTGCCCCGGGCCGGGATCAGCCAGGGCAGGGCGGCCCGGATCACCGCCGCCGTGCCCAGGAGGTTCACGGCGACGACGCGCTCCCAGGTGTCGGTGTCGAGTTCGGCGAGGTGACCGGGGACGTCGATGCCCGCCGAGGTCACGACGGCGTCGATGCGCCCGAGGTCGTCACCCACGCGCCGCAAGGCCTGCTCGGCGTCCTTGGCGCTGGCCAGGTCGACCTGCTGGTAGGGCCAGGGCCCGGCCGGGGGGCGGACGTCGAGGGCGGCCGGCTGCCAGCCGGCCCGGTGCGCCGCCCAGGCGACCGCCTCGCCGAGGCCGGACGAGGCACCGGTGACGACGACGACGGGACGGTCAGGGCTGGACATGGCGGGATGCCTCCTCGAGGAGTCGGGTGGTGGATCGGCCCGAGACGTAGGGCACCACGACGGCGCACCCACCCCAGGCGGCCAGGGTGGCGGCTTCGGGAAGCTCGGCCCCGCCGTAGTCGCCGCCCTTGACGAAGACGTGCGGGCGCAGCGAGCCCAGGGCGGCGGCTGGGGTGTCCTCGTCGAAGACGTGGACGGCGTCGACCGACCGCAGCGAGCGCAGCACCGCCGCCCGGTCGGCGGCCGGTTGGCGGGGACGGTCGGGTCCCTTGAGCCGGCGCACGCTGGCGTCGCTGTTGAGGCACACGATCAGGCAGTCGCCCAGGCGGCGGGCGGCCTCGAGGGTGGCGACGTGGCCGGGGTGCAGCAGGTCGAAGCACCCGCCGGTGGCCACGACCGTGCCCCCGGCGGCGCGGACGCCCGCCGCCAGGTCCCCGGCCGAGGACGGGGCCGGCTGGGGCTCGGGTGGGGCCCACCCACCGGCACCCCCGCCCGCCACGAACGCCGAGGCGGCCGCCACCGCCACCTCCACCGCCTCGCTCACCACCGCACCACCGGCCAGGGCGAGGGCGGCGGCCCCGGCGAAGCGGTCACCCGCCCCGCACGGGTCGCCACCGGCGACGGGCGGGGCGGGCACCACCAGCGCCGGGCTGTCCCCGCCGGCGAGCAGGGCGCCACCTGCACCGCGGGTCACGGCCACCGCCGTCACCCCCCAGCGAGCGGCGAGGACGGCGGCTCGCCGGGCCAGCACCGCCAGGCCCTCACCCTCGGCCTCGGGGACCAGCCGGGCCACCTCGGCGGCGTTGGGGGTGGCCAGGCGCACCCCAGGGACGGGCTGGGGGCCCCGGGGGTGGGGGTCCCACACCACGGGTACCGCGGCCCGCAGCGAGACCAGCTGGTCCCGCAGGGCCGGTTGGGCGGCGACGCCGCGGCCGTAGTCGGCCACCACGATGGCATCGGCGCCGGCCAGGGCCTCGACCACGGCCGGCCCAGGCGCCCCCACGGGGCCCGGCGCACCGCCGCGGTCGAGGCGCAGGAGCGACTGGTCGCCGCTGCGCAGGCGGACCCGCTCGGCGGTGGCACCGTCGAGGGTCAGGGCGGCCACGTCGACCCCGCCGGCGGCGAGCAGGCGGGCGACCTCGCCACCGGCCTCGTCGGTGGCGAGGGCGGTGACCAGGGTGACGGTGGCACCCTCGCCGGCCAGCAGCGAGGCGGCCAGCGCCGCCCCGCCCGGCCGGACCCGTTCGCCGTCCTGGTCGAGCACCGGGACCGGGGCGTCGGGGCACACCCGCTCGACGGTGCCCGAGACGTCGCGGTCGACGAGGGTGTCGCCGACAACGACCACCCGCCTCACCCCTGCACCTCCAGCGCCCTGGACGCGCCTACGGCGACGTCGACGGCGGCGCAGAGCAGGTGCACGGCGACCTGGTGGACCTCCTGGACGGTGGCGGTGTACGGGGCGTCGACGGACACGGCGTCGTCGGCCAGCGCCACCAGGGGATTGGGGGACCGGCCGGTGAGGGCCCAGGTGCGCAGGCCGCGCTCGGTGCCGGCCCGCACGGCGGCGAGGACGTTGGGGCTGCGGCCCGAGGTGGAGAGGGCCACGAGGATGTCCCCCGGTCGCCCGTGGGCCCGGACCTGGCGGGCGTAGAGCTCGTCGGGGGGGTAATCGTTGGCGATGGCGGTGAGGGCCGAGGTCTCGGCGTGCAGGGAGATGGCGCTGAGGGGCTGGCGCTCGTCGCGGTAGCGGCCCACCAGCTCTGACGTGAGGTGCTGGGCCTGGGCGGCGCTGCCGCCGTTGCCCACGGCCAGCAGGCGCCCGCCGCCGCAGAGGACCCGGGCGGCGTGGGTGCCCCAGCCCTCGAGGCGGGCCAGGTCGGCTTCGAGGGCGACCAGGGGGCGCCGGAGGGCGGCCAGGTGGGCCCGGCCGGCGGGAAGGCTCGAACCGCCGCTCATGGCGTTCGCCTTGCCGCCGCCGGCTCGACGTCGGCCAGGGCCTGGACGGCGCTGAGGGTCTCGGTGGCGATGTGGTCCCAGGAGAAGCGCTGGGCCCGCCGGCGACCGGACTGGCCGAGCCGACACCGCGCCACCGGGTCGCCCAGGAGCCGGCGCAGGGCGGCGGCGATGGCCGCCGGCGACCGGGGGGGCACGTGGGCGCCGGTGACGCCGTCGACGACCGTCTCGGCCAGGCCCCCGACGGCGGAGGCCACCACGGCCACGCCGCAGGCCATGGCCTCGAGGGCGGTGATGCCGAAGGGCTCGTACCACGGCGTGGTCACGAACACGTCGGCCGAGCGCAGCAGCGCCGGTACGCCGGGGCGGGGGACGGCACCGAGGAGCTGTACCCGCTCCCCCAGGCCCAGCCGGTCGGCCAGGGCCACGAAGCGCTGGGCCTCGGGATCGTCGTCGACCATCCCCGCCGGGGGGCCGCCCGCCACCACCAGCTCGGCGTCGGGAACCATCGCCATGGCCTCGATGAGGTTGCCGATGCCCTTGCGCTCCACCAGCCGGCTGACGGCCACCACCCGGGGGCGGCCCCCGCGGCGGGGGGTGCGGGGGCCGTGAGGGTGGAAGTGCCCCATGTCGACGCCGCAGGGCACGACGGAGATCCGCTCATCGTGGGCCCCCATGGCCAGCAGCTCCCGCCGCTCGTCGCCGCTGGTGGCGATGAGGCGGTCGACGTGGCGGGCCAGCCGGCGCTCGATAGCCAGGCGCGGCGGCGGGCTGGTGTCGGCCGTGCCCTGGTGGCGCCGCTTCACCGTGCCGAGAGCGTGGAAGGTGTGGGCCAGCGGGATGCCGAGCGCACCGGTCGCCTCCAGGGCGGCCAGGCCCGACATCCAGAAGTGGGAGTGGACCACGTCGGGCCGGTCCTGCGACCACTGCCGGGCGAGATCCTCGGCGAAGGGGGCCATGGTGGGCAGGAGGTCGTCCTTGGCCAGCGGGGCGGCGGGACCGGCGTCGACGTGGTCGACCCAGACCCCCGGGGCGAAGGCCACCCGGCGGGGCAGGAGGGGATCGTCCCGGCGGGTGTGGACCACGACCTCGACGCCCTGGCGGGCCAGGGCCCGGGCCAAGTCGGCGACGTGGACGTTCTGGCCACCGGCGTCGACGCCGCCCAGCAGGGCCAGCGGGCTGGCGTGTTCGGAGACCATGGCGATCCTCACCGTGCCACCCCGGCCAGCAGTGCGTCCCAGTCGGCCAGGAAACGTTCCAGGCCGTAGCGCTCGAGCACCGCCGCCCGCGCCGCCTTGCCCACCCGGCGGGCGTCCTCGGGGTCGTCGACGAAGTGCTGGAGGGCGTCGCCGAGCACGGCGAGGTCGTTGGAGACCACACCGGCCGAGGGCGGCACTGCCACCGGCACCTCGGTGGTGGCCAGGGCGACGACGGGCATGCCCAGGTGCATGGCCTCGATGAGGGCGAGCCCCAGCGAGGTCCAGCGCACGGGATGGAGGTAGACCCGGCGCCGGGCCAGCTCGGCGTGCATCCGGTGCTGGGGCACGTCGCCGTAGGCGGTGATGTCGTGGCCCCGCTTTTGCTGCTCCCCGGCGAAGCCGGTGCTGCCCATGCCGAAGAGGTCGATGCCGACCCGGGCGGCGAAGGCGCCCAGCAGGTCGGAGCCGGTCACCCGGTTGCGGCGCCCGGCCTCGTTGACGACCACGGCCGCCCGTTCCCGTTCGCCGCCGTAGCGGTGGCCGGGGTCGACGATGCCGTGCTCGATCACCACCGTGGGCGTGGAGCCGCAGTCCCAGAACAACCGGTTGGTGTGGGTCACGTGGACCACGGTGAGGTCATCGCGGTCAGCCGCCGGGTGGCGCAGGTCGGCGATGCGCCCCTGCGGCGCGTTGTGCTCCACCCACACCGCGGGCAGGTCACGCCCCGGTCGCCGCCCGAGCCAGGCAGCCGCCAACTCCTCGTCCCGGGGGCGCTGGAGGATCACCACGTCGACGTCCTCGTGGCCCAGTTGGGCCGGTGTGCGCTCGACGGCTGACGCCGGCCATTCCCAGGTACGGGCTCGGCCCCGCCCGTCGGGGCCCCGGCCACCGTCAACCGGGATCAGGTAGCGATGCGGTCCCTGGACCAGCGCCGTGGTCCACGAGCCGTGCACGTGCCACACCAGGACGTTCATGCCGGCACCCGCAGCCTGCGTCCGGCCAGGGTGGCGACGGCGTCGACCACCGCCTCGGGGGTGACGCCGGCCAGGCAGGGTTGGTCCTCGACGGGGCAGGACCGGGCTCGGCAGCCGGCGCAGGCGATGTCGTGGTCGCCGAGGAGGATCGAGGGCACCCCCCAGGGCCGCCACCGCTCGGGGGGGACGACGGGGGCGAAGATGGAGACCACGGGCGTGGCCACGGCCGCCGCCAGGTGGGCCGGACCGGTGTTGCCGCTCACCACCACCTCGGCTCCGGCCAGCACCCCGGCCAGCCCGGCCAGATCGAGTGCACCCCCGAGGTCGGCGACGTCCGCCTGCGGGTCTCCGGCCACCGTGGCGGTGAGGTGGCGCTCGGCGCTCCCGCCGGTGACCGCCACCTGGTACCCGCCGGCGGCCAGGAGCTGCACGCAGGCGGCGGCCCGGCCGGCGTCCCAACCCCGGGCCGGGACCGATGCACCGGGATGCAGGACCACGTAGCGCCCGGCGAACGGGCGCCAGGTGGGCAGCGGCCGGCGCACGGCGAGGCGGCCGGTGTCGCCGGCGGCCAGCCGGTGCCCGAAGCGCTCGGCCAGCGAGAGGGCCTGCTCGACCTCGTGGCGGCGAGGGTCGTCGCCGTGGCGCACGTCGAGCAGGGAGCCGGGGTGATCGGCGCAGGTGGCCCCGATCTCGGCCACGCCGGCCATGCGCAACAGCAGAGCCAGGGGCAGGGGGCTCTGGTGGAACGAGGTGAGGACGAGGGCCCGGTCGATCCCCAGGGTGCCCAGGTGGTCGACCAGTCCGTCCAGCGCCGATCGCTCCACCGCCGGGGCGTCGTCGCCTACCCAGGGGGCGTCGACGGCCACCACCTCGTCGACCCCGGGCAGGAGGCGGGCGGCGGCCGCCCCCCGGCCGGCGAGGAAGGTGACCCGGGACGCCCCGGTGGCCACCGCCCGCACCGCCGGGCCGCTGAGCAGGACGTCGCCGAGGTTGTCGAGGCGAGCGACGAGCACATGAGGCGCCCTCACCGCCGGACTCCGAGGATCATGTCGGTGGCGGCAATGAGGTCGGGAGCCACGGCGGCCCCCCCGCCGGGGCGCCACCGGGTCCGTCGCACCTCCAGGCGCCGGGTGGCCGGGGTGGGGACGAGCACGGCCCGGGCCCCGGCGGCCCGGGCGGCGTCGACGTCGCTGCCGATGTCGCCCACGACCACGCACTGCGACGGGGCCACGCCCAGCTCGGCCGCCGCCTTGTCGATGAGGCCGGGACGGGGCTTGCGGCAGGCGCAGCCGTCCCCGGACCCGTGGGGGCACACGGCGACGGCGTCGAAGGGGCCGAGCAACTCCCCGACCCGGGCGTTGACGGCGTCGACCTCGGCGGCAGTGATCAGGCCCCGCGCCACCCCGCTCTGGTTGGTGACCAGGCCGAGGGCGACTCCCGCCGCCCGCAGGCGGGACAGCGCCCCGGCGGCAGCCGCCACCGGGGCCACGAGGGCCGGATCGCCGTTGTAGGCGACGTCGTGGATCAGGGTGCCGTCGCGGTCGAAGAGCACGGCCAACGGCCTGGTGCCGGCCAGCGGTGCCTGGCGGCGGGCCCGCGCTTCGCCGGCCAGGCGGTGGCCCACGGCCAGGGGGGGGATGGCGGCCGAGGTCACGACCATGGTGGCCACCTCGGCCGGGGTCCGTGGTCCGGGGGCGATGCGCCGGCGGGCGAAGCCGGCGCTGCCGGCGGCCCACGCCAACCCGCCGGCCGCAGCCAGCCGGCGCCGGCCGGCGGCGGCACTCACGCCTGCGGCCAGGCCAGCGGCAGTCACCGCGGCGTGGCGCCGCAGGGCACCGCTCGGGGCCCCGGCCGCCGGGCGCCAGTGCCGGCCGTGGAGGCGGCCCATCAAGGCGTCGTCGGCGTTGCCCCGCTGCTTGGCCAGGCTGACCGACCAGGAGGCGGGGGGCACGGGGTGGCGGACGCGGCGCCGGCCCATGGCCAGATCGAGACCACGGTCGGCCAGGCGCAGGGCGAGGTCGGCATCCTCCCGGTAGGCGCGGGGGAAGCGCTCGTCGAAGCCACCGACCTCGACCAGGGCCCGCCGCCGCACGGCCAGATCGGCGGTGATCCAGCGGCTGGTTTCGAGCCCGGCCACATTGCGCTCCCAGTCGGTGGGGCGCCGGTGCTGCGGCAGCGGGACCTCGACCTGCCCCTGGACGGCGGCCACCTGGTCGCCGGCACCTTCCAGGTCGCCGGCCAGGTCCTCGGCCCAGCGGGAGTCGACGATCACGTCGTCGTCGAGGAAGGCGACCCAGTCGGCCCTGCTGGCCCGCCATCCGGCGTTGCGGGCGGCGGCCGGTCCCCAGCCTCGCCCGGCCAGCACCTGGACGCGCTCGTCGGCGGAGGGGAGCGCCGGCAGGGTCCCGGCGCCGGGGCGGTCGTAGACGACGAAGACGCGGCCGGGAAGCGGTTGGGCGAGCAGGGTGTCAAGCAGGACGGCGAGCGATGGCCGGCCCAGCGAGGGGATCACCACGTCGGCGGCGGGCCCCGTCACGGCGCCGGTGCGAACAGGGTTGCCCGGCGGACGAGGAAGGGTCCCAGGGCCAAAGCGTCGATCGGCGCCGAGCCGAAGCACTCGAGGGCGTCCCGAGGATCGTCGACCATCGGCCGCCCGGCGGTGTTGAGGGAGGTGTTCACCACCACCGGGAGGTCGGTGCGGCGCTCGAAGGCGCTGAGGCAGCGGTGCAGGAGCGCTTCGTCGCCGCGCTCGACGGTCTGGATGCGGGCCGTGCCGTCGACGTGGACCACGGCGGGGATGCGGTCCTGCCAGTCCGGTCGCACCCGGTGCACGAAGAGCATGTAGGGGCTGGGGAAGGGCCCGCCCTCGAAGACGTCCTTGGCCCGCTCGGCCAGGACCATGGGGGCGACCGGGCGGAACTGCTCCCGACCCTTCACGTCGTTCAGGCGTTCGAGATTGGCCCGCCGCCCCGGGTGGGCCAGCAGGCTGCGATGGCCCAGCGCCCGGGGACCGAACTCCGAGCGGCCCTGGAACCAGGCCACGATCCCGTCGTCGGCCAGCACGCCGGCCACCGCCTCGGCGATGTCGGCCGGCTCCTCGTAGGGCACCTTGGCCACCTCCAGGACCCGGCGGAGGTCGGCATCGCCCCACTGGCGCCCGAGGGCGGGGGAACCCATGGGCCGGACCTGGTCACCGAGGTCGTGGGCCGCCACCAGGGCCGCCCCCAGGGCGGTCCCGGCGTCGCCGGCGGCGGGCTGGACCCAGACGTCGTCGAACGGCCCCGCTTCGAACACCCGGGTGTTGGCCACGCAGTTGAGGGCCACGCCGCCGGCCAGGGCCAGGGCCCGCTCGCCCGTCCGCTCGTGCAGCCAGCCGGCCAGCTCCACTACCAGCTCTTCCAGGCGGGCCTGGACGCTGGCGGCCAGGTCGGCGTGGGCCGGGTCCAGGGTGCCGTCGCCCTGGCCGGGCGGGGCCAGGGCAGCCCAGTCGACGGGCTCGGTCACGATGCCCCCATCCGGAACGGCGCGTACCAGGTGGCGGAAGCGGTCCAGGTGGCGGGGCGTGCCGTAGGAGGCCAGCGCCATCACCTTGTACTCGTCACTCGAACGGCGGTAGCCGAGGTGGGCGGTCAGCTCCTCGTAGACCAGGCCCACCGAATGGGGGAGCTCGGTCTGGGCCAGTACTTCGAGGTCACCGCCGCCAGCCCGGCCGGCGAGGAACGATCCCCGCTCGCCCCGGCCGTCGAGCACGAGCACGGCGCACGAGGGGAAGGGGCCGCCCAGGTAGGCCGAGGCGGCGTGGGCCACGTGGTGGGGGACGAAGCGCACCACGCCGGGATCGAGGCCGGGAAGGGCGCTGGCCAGGAAGCGGGGAGCGCGCTCGGTGTACAGCGTGCGCAGCGGCTCCCAGGGATCGGTCCCCGGGTGCAGGCCGTCGAAGGCGAGGGCGGGGTCGTAGGAGTAGGCCACGGCGTCGAGCTGGCCCGGGGGGACACCGGCGTGGTCGAGGCACCACCGGGCCGAGAGCTCGGGCAGCTCCCAGGTCGAAAAGGCCACCGGCACCTTGGCGTGCTTGCGCCGGTTGAAGCGCTCCTCCTCGGCAGCGGCCACGGTGACGCCGTCGACGACCAGCGCAGCTGCGCTGTCATGGAAGACCCCGTTGACGCCCAGGACTGCGGCCATGGCCCACCTCACCGGAAGGCGGAGCGCACGCCTCGCTGCTGAAGCACGACCCGCCGCGGTCGAGAAGTAACTACCTCTGGCCCGGCGGGGACAAACACTTCTCCACCGCGGTCAGGGCCGGTGGCCGGCGACGGCCTCGGCCTGGGCCTCGGTCGCCGGGCTCAGGCGGCGGCGCCGGGCGCGGGCCCGGCGGTGGTGGCGAGCCAGCTCCCAGAGGGCGAGGCGGGCGACGGGATCGCGCCGGGCGGCTACGGCCAGCGCCCGGGTGCGGCGGTACGCCACCGGAGCCGGTCGCCGCAGCCAAGCGGTCAGCACCTCGTTGCGCAGCAACCGCGCCCGCCGGACCTCCCCGTCCCGGGGACCGCGGGGATGGTGGTGGGCCACCGTCTTCTCGTCGTAGCAGCAGCGCCAGCCGGCCTCGGCCAGGTCCAGGGCCAGCAGTTCCTCCTCGCCG
This sequence comes from Acidimicrobiales bacterium, assembly GCA_035553895.1. Classification (GTDB taxonomy): domain Bacteria; phylum Actinomycetota; class Acidimicrobiia; order Acidimicrobiales; family CADCSY01; genus JADDRA01. The sequence goes on from DATMJI010000035.1 coordinate 12,500, forward strand.
GCGAAGAACAGGAGGTCGTCGAAGCCACCCACCGCCAGGAACGCGTGGCGGCGCACGACGGCCGAGCACGCCAGGAAGCCGAGCACCTCGGGCCCGGGCCCGCGGCGAGCCGGCCCGAGTGGGGAGGCGGCCAGGAGGGCGTTGAGGGGGTCCTCCCGGCGCTGGGGACCCACGAGGGTGCGGCCCGCCACCACGGCCACGTCCTGGTGGAGATCGAGGATCCCGCTGGCTTGGGCCAGCGCCCCGGGCGCCCACCAGGAGTCGTCGTCGGCGAAGGCGACGTAGGGGGTGGTGCTGGCGCCCACCCCCAGGTTGCGGGCCGTCGCCCCCACGTTGGTTGGCAGGGAGACCACCCGGACCGCGGGGTGGAGGGCGGCGACCGCTCTGGGGGTCCCGTCGCTCGAGCCGTTGTCGACGACGATGATCGGTGGTCGTTCCGGGAGCGCGACCAGGTGCGAGAGCGTCTCCAGCAGCTGCTGGCGGCGGTCCCGGGTGATGACGACGACCGACACCCGGGCCGGGGGCACCGGGATGGCGGACGGAGCCGGACCGGCTGGCGGTCGGCCCGGCTCCACCTCCTTCAGCTCAGGAGCCGGCCGGCCCGGCGTCGATGGCGGTCGCCTTGGAGTTGCCGGTGCCGACCTGGACCTTGCGGGGCTTGGCCTGCTCGGCCACGGGGACGGTCACGGTGAGGACGCCGGCGTCGTAGCTGGCCGTCACCTGTTCGGCATCCAGGCTCTCGCCGAGGAAGAGCTGGCGGCTGAAGGTGCCCTGCGGGCGTTCGGACGCCACGATCTGTTGGTCCTCGCTCGGCCGCCACTGGCGATCGGCCGACACGGTCAGCACGTTCTTCTCCACGGTGAGGTCGATCGACGACGGGTCGACGCCGGGGAGGTCGAAATGGACGACGAACTGGTCTCGCTCCCGGTAGGCGTCCATGGGCATGACGGCGGCACGGGTACCCGTCTCGAAGGCCCGGGTCAGCCGGTCGAACTCACGGAACGGGTCGGATCGCATCAACATGGCTGCCATCTCCCTTTCTCGTCTCTGGCTCGTCTCTGGGTGTGGGCTGCCGCCCGCGCTGGACGATGCCCGGGCCGGCGAGGGCCTACACCTGGCGCTACGGGCAGGCCCCGCCCACCAAGGGAATTCGGGAGATCCGAGCGGCTCAGCCGCCTGGATGCTCCACAATGGCCTCGACACCGCGGTTGTTTCCCTGCGGCAGAGGTGGGGCAACTCCCCGGCGTGGCCCCCACCGACGGCCCCCGATCCCCTCGACCGGTGACGAGACCGGTGATGCTTGCCCGCCCCCGCCCGCGGCGCCGGTTTCTCGCCGCCCTGGCCGTGGCCGGGCTGGCCGCCTGCGGTGGCGGTGCCGGGGAGGACGAGGCCCGCTTCTGCGATGCCGCCGCCGAGGAGGTGGAGGCGTTCCGCAGTGCCCAGGGCCAGGTCTCGCCGGCCATCATCGGGGTGCTGCGAGAGCTGGTGCGCGAGGCTCCCGGCGAGTTGGCCGACGACTTCGAGACCGTCACCGAGTCCACCAGCGAGCAGGAGGCGGACCGGGCCCTGGCCGAGATCGAAAGCTTCCTCATCGGGCGCTGCGACCTGGACGTCCGCTCCTGAGTGCCGGGATCAGGTGGGCCGGGTGGGGTCGTGCCCGCGTCCGCATGGGATTCGGGAGGATCCGAGCGGCTCAGCCGCTCCGATCCTCCACAATTGGCCCATGCGGGCCCGCCCGCCGATTGTGGAGGATCCGAGCGGCTCCGCCTCCTCGATCCTCCGGAATGGGGAAGGCGGCCGGCGAGCGAGCCCTCAGACCAGGGTGATCCCCGCGCCGGCCATGGTCTCCAGGGCCCGGGCGCCGTCACCCGGATGGAGCTCGACGGCAGCGGTGGCCTCGACCACCACCGCCGTGTCGTAACCCAGGCGCCGGGAATCGAGGGCGGTGGCCTGCACGCACACGTCCCGGGCCAGGCCCACGACGACCACCCGGGTGGTGCCCCAGTCCTCCAGCACGGCCCGGAGATCGGTCGGGACGTCTCGGCCGGTGGCGACGTCGCGGGCAAAGAACCCCGAGTAGCCGTCCTCGCCTCCCGTTCCCTTGCGCACCACGGGGCCGACGGTGTCGAGGTCGGGGTGGAGCTGGGCACCCCAGGTGTCCCGCACGCAGTGCACCGGCCAGGTCCCACCGTGGGTGGCGAAGTGGGGGGTCTCGGGCGGGTGCCAGTCCTGGGTGAACACGACGCCCGCCCCGGCCGCCCGGGCGGTGGCGGCCAGGTCGTTGACGAGCGGGATGATCCCGTCCCCGCCGGTGACGAAGAGCGATCCCGACGGATCGGCGAAGTCGTTCTGGACGTCGACCACGACGAGGGCGCAGCGCTCGTCGAAGTCGATCCCGGCGGTGGGGGTCACGGTGCCTCCTCGACGTGGTGGCGGGTGCGGAGCTCCTCGGCGGTGCGGGCGAGGGCAACGGACACCTGCAGCTTCCGGGCCGGTGGGTCCTGCAGCCGGCGCAGGGGATCGGGGAGCTCGGCCCACTGCTGTTCGAAATGGTGGCGGGCGTCGACCACCGACCGCCGGCCGGCCGGGGTGCGCCGGCCCTGGTGCATGACCTCGACCAGCTGGGGCTCGAAACCCGGCCCCGGCGCCGCCTCGCCGGCCAGGGCGAGGACGTCGCTCGACCAGTCCGGGGCCCGCCACAGCTGCTTGGCCCCGGGCCAGATGGCCTTGGCCGCCGACGTCTTCATCACCGGCCGGCCGTCGAAGGCGACCAGCTTGTAGACGCTGTCCAAGGTTGGGGCATCGGCGGAGACACCGAGGGCCGAGCCGAGGCCGAAGCCGTCGATGGGTGCCCCCTGCTCGACCAGCCGGTGCACGGCGTGCTCGTCCAGACCGCCGCTGGCCAGGATCTGCACGTACGGGAGACCGGCCTCGTCGAGCCGGCGGCGGGCGTGGGCGGACAGCTCGGCCAGGTCGCCGGAGTCGAGGCGGATGCCGCGGATCTCGGTGCCGTCGGCCTTCAGCTCACGGGCCACGGTGATGGCCCGCTCGATGCCGCGGTGGCTGTCGTAGGTGTCGACCAGCAAGACGGCGGCCTCGCCGTAGGCCCGGGCGAAGGCCCGGAAGGCGTCGGTCTCGTCGGCGTGGGCCTGGACGAAGGCATGGCCCATGGTGCCGCTGGCCGGCAGCCCGTAGCGGGCGGCGCCGGCGACGTTGCTGGTGGCGCTCAAGCCGACGAGGGCCCCGCAGCGGGCGAGCTTCATCCCGGCGTCCACCCCCTGGGTCCGGCGCAGGGCGAAGTCGACCACGGCCCGCCCGGCGGCGGCGTGGCGGCACCGGGCCGCCTTGGTGGCCAGGGTGGTCTGGAGGGTGACCTGGTTGAGCAGGAAGGTTTCGGCCAGCTGGGCCTCGCCGATGGGCGCATCCACCTCGAGGATCGGTTGGTGGGCGAACACCACCGTCCCCTCGGGCACGGCCCGCACGTCGCCGGTGAAGCGCAGGCCGGCCAACCAGTCGAGGAAGCCGGGATCGAAGGCCGCCAGCCCGGCCAGGGCGGCCAGATCGCCGTCGGCGAAGTGCAGCTCCTCGAGCCAGGCCAGCGCATCGTCGAGCCCGGCGGCCACCAGGAATCCCCGTCCGGCGGGGAGGTCGCGCACGAAGAGGCTGAAGGTGGCCGGCCGCTGGTCCATGCCTTCCCGGCGGTAGGCGTCGACCATGGTCAGCTCGTAGAGGTCGACGAGCAGGCGATGGCGGGTGTCGGAGGTCACCGGTGCGTGCATCATGGCCCACCCGGCGACCTCCGTGCACCCTCAGGACCCGGTGATGGTGACCTCGAGCGAGGGGTCGATCTCGACGCCTCGCACGGTGATGTCGGTGTAGGTGTAGGTGCCGGGGTCCGAGCGCAGCACCACGGTGTAGACGCCGTTGCCGGCCTCGGCATCGGTGAAGGGGCCCCAGACGCCGGGGAAGTTCTCGATGAGATCGTCCAGGCCGGACGGCTCGGTCTGGCCGGGAACCACCAGCGAGAACTCGCTGGCCTCGAGGTCGTCGATCCCCCGGTTCTGGGCGTCGCGCACGGTAAAGGAGATGGTGGCGGTGCCGTTCCCGTTGTCCACCGATGCACTGGTGCTGAAGGGATCCGACGGGACGGACCGCTCGGGGAGGGGGGCGATGCGATCGGCGATCTCGAAGTTGGCCAGGCTGCGCATGATGAAGGCCGACATCTGGCCCCGGGTGACGTTCCCGTCGGGGGCGAAGGTCGCCGGACCCACGCCCACGGCGATGCCCACCTCGGCCAGGGCGTTGATGTTGTCCTCGTGCACGTTGGTGTCGTCGTCGTCGAAGTAGTCGGCCTCCGTCGCCCGCTCGACCCCGCTCAGGTACTCGAGCGAGCGGGTGACGAAGCTTGCCATCTGGTCGCGGCTGACCGGTTGCCCGGGCCCGTAGGACGTGGCCGGCAGGCCACCGGGCCCCCCCAGGGCGATGCCGGCGTCGGCGATGCGGTTGATGGCGGCCACGTGGGCCCCGTCGTCGGCCACGTCGGTGAAGTCGTTGGTGCCGTCGTACGCCAGGAGGTCGACGAGCTGGTCGTCGGGGTCGTCGGACCCGAGCTCCAGGTCGTTGGCGGTGTCGAGCAGGCGAGCCAGGAACGAGGCCATCTGGCCCCGGGAGACGAGCTCGCCCGGTGCGAAGCGACCGGGCTCGACGCCCGTGGTGATGCGGGCGTAGGCCAGGCACCGGATGGTCTCGGCGAAGGTGTCGGCATCGCTCACGTCGTCGAACGGTTGGTAGGCATCGGGCACGTTGGCGCAGAAGGCATCGGTGGGCGTGGCGGCCGGCGGGTCGGCGGTCTGGGCCGACGCCGGCGCCAGGGCACTGGCAGCCAAGCCGACCACCGCCCCCACCGTCGCCCAAGAGGTGGCCCAGGACCACCCACGTCTTGTGGTGCCATCTCGGTCGTTCATGAGCGAGCCCTACCCGGTCCCCCTCCGGGCGGGAAACGTGGAGCCCGCCGCCGTCGCATCAGCGCAGTGGAGCTGCAAGGGTGGGGCCGTGGTGGGGAGGACCGACAGGCGGTGGCTCCGGGACCGCACCGCCGATCGGTGACGGCTCGGGGAGGGGCCCGGGTGCTGGTCGGCGGCGTCGGCCAGCTCTACCAGGGGGATCTCGACGCCGGCCGGGTCCTGGTGGAGCGCCTGGCGGCGATCGACCTCGGTCCCGGGGTGGCGGTGGAGGATCTCCACTACGGGGCCGTGGCCGTCGCCCAGCGCCTCGACGAGTTGGGCGTGGATGCGCTCGTCCTGGTGGGCGCCGAGACGCGGGGCAGGGCGCCGGGATCGGTCGAGCGCCGGCGGGTCGCCGCCGCCGGCCTGGGCCCGCAGGCGGCGCAGGCGGCGCAGGCGGCGGTGAGCGATGCCGTGACCGGCTACGTCGGCATCGACCTGGTCATCGAGGTCGCCCACGCCTTGGGCGCCCTCCCGAGCCGCACGGTGGTCATCGACGTCGAGCCAGCGACGACGGAGCCTCGCGACGCGCTCTCGGGAGCGGTTGCCGCCGCCCTGGACGACATGGTGGAGCTCGTCCGCCACGAGGTCCGGGCGCTGAAAGGCGCTACCCCTCCATGACGCCGGAGCCTCGAGGTCGCCGACCGGGTGCGCGGGCGCGACGAGCGCCTCCTAACCTGGGGCATCGTGCATCGCAAGCTCTTGGGCATTCTGGCGTTGGCCGTCGCCGTCCTGATTCTCGGCAACCTGGCCATCCTCGCCGCCTTCGCCGTGGGGCGGGCCGTCGAGCCCGGGGCCGAGCTCGCCATCGAGGGGATCGACAACGTGCGCCGGGTCGACGACCGGCTGTTCCGGGGGGAGGCACCCACGGCCGGCGGCTACCGGGCGCTGGCGGAGCGCCAGGTGGCCACCGTCGTCGACCTGCGGGCCGAGCGGGATCTCGACGTCCCCCGAGCACTGCTCGGAGAGCTCGGCATCGACCGGGTGAGCATCCCCATCCGCGACGGGCAGACGCCGACGCGAGCGCAGGTGGAACAGTTCCTCTCCGTCATGGGCCGGGCCGAGGGCCCGGTCTTCGTGCACTGCGGCGCCGGCGTGGGCCGGGCCGGTTCCATGGCGGCCGCCTACCTGGTTGCCCAGGGCGAGGCCAGCGCCCGGGGGGCCCTGGCCCGCAACCTGGCCGTGGGCCCACCGTCGCTCGAGCAGATCGTCTACGTCTCCTCCCTCGACTCCGACCGCTTGCCGGAGCAGCCGCCGAAGTGGATCGAAACGGTCAGCCGGGTCTTCGACGGGCCCCGCCGCATCTGGTCGGCGTTGCGGGCCTGAGCGCTCAGGCCGCCGGCAGGGGGCGCAGGGAGACGACCTCGAGCTGCACGTGGTCGAGCCGGGCATCCTCCAGGCACCCGTGGAGGCGCCGCTCGTCGAACTCGTCGAGGGCCGGCTCCAGGACGAGGCGGTAGCGCTGAACACCGGGGCCGGGCCGCTCCATGGGACCGGCCGGCTCGGCATCCACTTCGAGGCGGCAGGCGAGCAGGAGGGCGGCAGCGAACTCGTCGGGGGCGCTGCGGGGGGTGGCGCCCCGCACCCGGGCCCGGACGACCACCTCGGTCGCCGTCCCCGGTCGTCCGGGCTCGTGCCTGGTCATGGTCCGCTCCCGCAGGGCCAGGACGCCGGCCACCACGGCCAGCGCGACCAGCCCGGCGAGTAGGCGCGAGTTCACCGGCGCTGGCGGGTGCCGAGGAGGAGGCGCAGCTCGGGGTCGTCCTCGAAGGGCTCCTGGTCGGCCAGCAGCTCGGATTGGCCGGCGAGGAAGCCGTGGCGGGGAAAGCTGATGGGCGACAGCCGGGCCGCCAGATCCCGTTCGAGGTGCCGGCCGCCGGTGCGCCGGGCCAGGCGGTCGAGGCCCCAGGCCAGGCCGGAGATGAGGATGCCCCCGCCCACGAACATGGTGATGAAGACGTTGGTCCGGCCCGAGCGGGGGTCGAGCCAGGCGAAGTGCGAACGCTGCGGCGCCGACGCCCGCACCCGTTCCAGCACCAGCGGCTCGGGCGAGGTCTGGCGCCGGGGAGACCGGCCCAGTTGCCGGAGCACCAGGGCGGTGGCGAAGGGGATCTCGGCGGCGATGAGGAAGATCCCCATGATGAGGGCCCGGTGCCACTCCCAGCGGTAGAGGTAGACGAACACGTAGCCGCCGCAGCCGGCGACCACGGCGCCGGCGATGACCCAGGCCAGCTTCCTCATGTCTCACCGATCCTCTCGACCTGGCCGCCGTCGCCGTCGACGCGCACCATGGTGCCCGGTGGGAAGCTCCGAACGGCACCGGCCAGCCCCACCACCGTGGGCACGCCCGACTCCCGGGCCAGGATGGCGATGTGGGCCAGCACGTTGCCGGTCTCGCACACCAGTCCGGCCAGCCGGGGCAGCATCGTGGCGAGGGCCGGATCGAGGGTCGCCACCACCAGCACGACGCCGTCCTCCACATCATCGCCGTGGTGGGCCACCGGCCCCTGGCCGGTCCCGCCGCCGGCTCCCGTGCCTCCCGAGCCGGCCCGCTCGAGCACGGGGATGGGCCGCCCCTCCGGCGACAGCTGGAATTGCGCGGGCAGCGGCGCCCCGCCGGCGCCCCCGGACCGCTCGGCCAGGTCGGTCGGCGCCGAGCCGCCTCCGAGGACCAGCGACACCAGCTCCTCCTTGGTCAACCACCGCACCAGGTCGGGTTCGGCGAGGATCCGGCGCTCGGCCAGGCGCTCGGCCAGCAGCCAGGCGGCCCGGCCGGTGAGCTCCTGGATCCAGCGGACCCGGAGGCGGAGGGCCTCCCGGAGCACGGCATCGTGGTTGCGCTCGCTGCCCGCTTCCCAGGTGGGGGCAGAGACGGGTCGGGGCAGGGACGGCCCGGGCCCGATCCGGGGTCCGGTGAGGGCCAGGACCACCGGGTGGCGGGCGACAATCTCCTCCTCCGGCGTCCCCCGCTGGCGGGCGTGGGCCAGCACCCGCAGCGCCACGGAGGTCCCCGTCAGGTGGGGCCTGGCGTGGTCGAGGAGCTGGCCCATGAGGATCTCGTGGGCGTGGCAGGCCACCAGGGCGGGACTACCCCGGTCGATCACCGCCAGGAGCTGCAGATCGGTCAGGGTGTCGAGGGCGGGAACGCCGGCCAGGGCGGCGTCGGCCTGGTCCACCACGTCTTCGGCCAGCGCCGGCAACGCCGACCGCAGGCGCCCGATCCGCCAGGCGCTACGCAAACGCCGCCACCGGGGGCGGGGGTCGAGGCGGGAGGGCGGCGAGCGGTGCGGCACCGCTCCCACCAGCTCCAGGTCGACCGCCACCCGCCCGCCGACGGCGGCCACCACCGGTGAATCGGCCAGGTCGGCGTCCTCAGCCGCTCCCGCTAGGCGGAGGGCCTCGACGAAGGCGTCGTGCAGGGGCGCCAACCACAGATCCTGCTCCAGGGCCGAGAGCGGCTCGGGAAACGTCTCCGACACCGGTCCCGGCCCCATGACCGGGCCCTGGGGGACCCCCCGCACCTCGGTGGAGACGGGACGGCTCTGCAGCAGGCGCAATCGGCCCTGGCGGTCGGCGGCCCACTCGATGTCCTGGTGACCGCCGAAGACCCGGCCCGCCTCCTCCACCAGCCCGGCGAGGCCGGCCAGCGTGCGCCGGTCCAGCCGGGCACCCCCCTCCCCGGGAATCGATTCGACCACCCGGCCGTCGCGTTCGAGCACGTAGCGGGTGGCCTCTACCTGGCCGCTGACCACGGCGCCGGGGCCGTCTCGGGCAGCCACCACCACGATGCGGTCGCTGCGCCCGCTCACCGGCTCGACGCCGAAGGCGACACCACCGGCGGCTCCGTCGAGTTGGGGCTGGACGAGCACGGCCAGGGGCTCGTCTCCCGCCAGCCCCTCCACCCCCTCGGCCGCCGTGACCCGGGACGCCAGGACGGTCTGCACCGCCTCCACGAAGGGTTGCCAGCCGACCACGCCCACGACCGACTGGTAGCGGCCGGCCATGGACCCGCCGGCGAGGTCCTCGGCCGTCGAGGAGGAGCGTACGACCAGCGGCTGTTCCCCCCCGCCCGAGAGCCGGCGCCAGGCTGCCTCCACCTCCGGGCCCGAGCCGGCGTCCCTGTCGGTGGCGGTGAGCACGGTGGTGAGCACGAACCCGGGCAGGGCCGGCATCCCGTTCCCCAAGGCCCGGGCCAGAGCGGCCGCCTTGGTGCCGGTGAGCTCGGCGTCGGTACTGCGCTCGTCGTCGAGGCTCACCACGCCGGGTCCGACCGGGCCGGAGCGTCCGGCGCCGCCGGTCCCCCGGGTTTCCATGGCGCCAGCCTGCCCGCTCGGCGAGCGCTCCCGTCGTTCTGGCGTCAGAAATCGACACCGGCGGTGCATTCCTGACGCCAGAATCGATGGCTGCGCCTCATTCAGGTCGGACCCACCTCCAGCAGGCCCAGGTGCTGGGGACGGATCGCCACCGGGGCGCCGCTCGCCGTCTCCACGACCAGCGCACCGTCACGTCCCAGGTGATCGGCCCCTCGGGGCGGCCTGGTAGTCGGCGACCACTACAGCGCCAACAGGGGCGCCGGCGCGGGCCCAGGCCAGGGCATCGGCCTCGGTGGACAGCGGGGCCGGGTAGCTGCGCAGCGGCCGATCGGGGAGGGCGGCGGCCAGCACGCCGGCCGAAAGGTCGTCTACCCCCACCGGCCGCCGAGCCCCAGATCCTCGGCGGCCCGGGAGAAGAAGCTCTGTAGCCGCATCCACTGGGGGACGTTGAAGCGGCCCATGGCTTGTGAGGTCTGGCTGCGGAAGGACTGGCGGTCGTCCTCCTCCCGGGCGGCCAGCGCCTCCAGGGTGGTGCGGATGAGCTGCTCCATGGCCGGTGGGGGCAGCTCGAGCAGCGCCCCCAGCCAGGACTCGGCCCGCTCCGGGCCCTGGCCCGGGCGGTCGAGCTGGCCCTGGATCCAGCCGGCGGCGGATCGCCGGCGCTCCCCGTCATCGGCATCGACGAGGCGGGCCAGCTCCTCGCCGGTCACGGCCAGCCAGCGCTCCGGCGGCTCGTCGTCGAGCACGGCGGCCAGGTCGCCCTCGTTGCGTCCCAGCCGGGCGAGGACGGCCTCGGCCTGGGCCCGCACCGGTGCGTCGGCTCCCGGTGTCCCCGCCGCCTGGGCCGCCGCCAGGCGGGCCCGGGGGTGGTCCCCGTGAGCTTCGTAGGCCAGCGCCAGGTTGGCCTTGGCCATGGCGTAGCCCCCGGGGCGTACACCCCGGGGGTGGGCGCCGGTGGCCGAGCGCAGTGCCTCGATGGCCTCGGCGGTGCGCCCTCCGGCCAGCAGGGCCAGGCCCAAGGTGTTGGCGCCCGCCGCCTGGCCGACGCGGTCACCGGCTCCGGCGCTGGCGTCCACGGCCGAGCGCATCACCTCGACGGCCCGCTCGGGCTCCCCGATGGCCAGCAGGGCGGCGCCCAGCTCCCGGCCGGCGGCCGCCGCCTGGACGGTGGCGCCCATGCCGTTGAATCGCTCCCGAGCGGCCTCGAACGAGTCGCGGGCCGCCCCGTGGTCGCCGGTCTGGGCCTGGACCAGGCCCAGGTTGTAGGCCGATGCCGCCGCCTCCAGGGCCTGGCCCTCGGCCTCGAATCCGGCGAGCGCAGCCTCGAAGGCGGCCGCCGCCCCGTCGAGCCGGCCGTCCATGCGCAGGGCCGCTCCCAGCAAATTGCGGGCCCGGGCCTGCTGGTGGGGGAGCCCGGCGAAGAGGTCGGCGGCCTCCTCCAGGACCTCCGCCGCCTCGCCGGCCCGGCCCCCTTGGAGCAGGGCCCCACCCTCCTGGAACCGGGCGGTGGCGTGCTCATGGGGCTGGCCGCCGGGGGGAGCGTGGCGCCGGCCGGCCCCCGCCTTCGCGTCCCGCCCGGTGCCGCTGCCCGGGGGCCGGCGGGGGTCGTTCACCGGCGCCGGATCTCCACCAGCGTGGGGCCGGGCGGGGGATGGGCCCGGCCCTGGTCTTCGGCCACCTCCAGGGTGGCGAAGCCGGGGAAGTGCTCCCGCAGCGCCTCCTCGATGCCCTCCTGGAGGGTCACGGCCGAAGCGGTGCAGCCGGAGCAGGCCCCGGTGAGGCGGACGCGCACGGTCCCCGCCCCGGCTTCGAGGAGCTCGACCTCGCCACCGTGGGAGTGGAGGTAGGGGCGGATGTGGTCCAGGGCGGCGTCGGCCGCCGCCCGCTCGTCGACGCCGACCCCGTAGGCGTCGAGCAGCCAGGCCAGGGCGGGGTCGGCCCGCAGGCCGGCCACGGTCTCGGGAGCGAGGGCGGCCTCGAGGCGGCCGAGGGCCAGGCGGTGCAGGGCGTCGATGCCGTCGAGCAGCTCGTAGACCAGGGCCCGGTCGTCGAGATCGTCGACGGCGGCGAGTACCCCCTCGAGGCGTTCCAGCAGGGCATCGAGGGTGCGGGCGTCGCCGGCGCCGGCCGGTGCGGTCTGGTTCTCGGCCACCTCGACGCCGTACCCCGAGGCCCGGCTTCCATACGTCCGCCGCCGCCCCGGCGCCAGGGCCGTCCCCGCGACAGCGGATCGAGCGCGATCATCGGGCCGGGTGGACGACCGCAGCGATCTCGAGGCCAGCCGGCGAGCCCATGCCCGCCATGACTGGGCCGCGGCCCGCCGGGGGTTCCTGGCGGCCCAGGACCGGGCCGGACTCGCCCCTGACGACGCCGCCGGGCTGAGTGACGCCGCCTGGTGGCTCGGGCGCATCGAGGAGTCCCTGGTGGCGGGGGAGGCGGCCTACCGCGGCTACCTCGACGAGGGCCGGCCCCGCCCGGCGGCCATGGCGGCCATCTTCACGGCCGTCAACCTTTTCCTGCGGGGCGATGACGCCGAGGGTTCGGGCTGGATGGGCCGGGCCCAGCGCCTGCTCGACGGGGAGGAGGAAGGTCCCGAGCACGGCTACGTCCGGTACCTCCTCGGTGTGGAGGCCGCCCTCGACGGTCCCGACCTGGGCGCTGTAGTGGCAGCGGCGCAGGAGGTGCGGGCCATCGGCGAGCGCCACGGGGACCCTGACCTCGTCGCTCTGGCCACCGTCGGTGAGGGCCGGGCGCTGATCAGGCAGGGACGGGCGGCGGCGGGCATGGCCCTGCTCGACGAGGCCATGGTGGCAGCCACGTCGGGGGAGCTGGCGCCCGAGTGGGCCGGGAACGTCTACTGCCACCTGATGGCCGCCTGCCACGAGCTGGCCGACCTCGCCCGGGGGGCGGCGTGGACCGATGCCACGGCCCGCTGGCTGGAGACCCTTCCGGCCGCGGTCCTCTTCACCGGCATCTGCCGAGTCCACCGCTCCCAGATTCTCCAGGCCCAGGGGGCGTGGCCCCAGGCCGAGCGCGAGGCCACCCTGGTGTGCAGGGACCTGCGCCACATCCACCGCTCGGCGGCGGCCGAGGGCCACTACCAGCTGGGCGAGCTGCACCGGCTGCGAGGCGACCTGGCCGCCGCCGAGGCCGCCTACGCCTGCGCCCACGACCTGGGCCACGATGCCCAGCCCGGGTTGGCCCTGCTGCGCCTGGCCCAGGGCCGGCCGGCAGCAGCGGCGGCGGCCGTCCGCACGGCGCTGGCGGCGTCGACCACCCCGCTCGCCACCTTCCCGCTGTCGGTGGCCCAGGTGGAGATCGCCCTCGACACCGGGGATCTCGACACCGCCGGGCAGGCCTGCCGCCGGCTGGAGGAGCTGGCCACCACCTACGCCAGCCCGGGCATCGAGGTGGCGGCCCTCGAGGCCCGGGGCGCCCTGGCCCTGGCCCAGGGGCGGCCCGAGGAGGCGCTGGCCGACCTCCGCCAGGCGTGCCGCCGCTGGCGGTCCCTCGGTGCTCCCTTCGACGGCGCCCTGGCCGGGGTACGCCTGGCCCGGGCGTGCCGGGCCCTGGGTGACGTGGACACCGCCGGGCGGGAGCTCGACGCCGCCGCGCAGATCTTCGAGGCCCTGGGGGCGCAGGCCCAGCTGCAGCGGGTGCGGGATCTCCGGGAGCCGCCGGCGATGCCGGGCGGGCTGACCGGCCGGGAGGTGGAGGTGCTGGCCCTGGTCGCCGCCGGCCACACCAACCGCCAGGTGGCGGACTCGTTGACCATCAGCGAGCGGACCGTTGGCCGCCACCTGTCCAACATCTTCGTCAAACTCGGCGTCTCCTCCCGCACGGCGGCAGCCGCCTTCGCCTACGAGCACGGGCTGGTTCCGCCGGCCGGTGGGTAGATCTGCCCATGCCCCCACCCACCGGGTTGCAGCGTTCGCCCGATGACGGCCCCGCCGCCGATCCCTAGCGTTCGGCGTGGTTCCCGGGAACGGTCCCGGGCAGGGGAAGGAGAGGTGTCGGCCATGAACGTCGAGGTGGCGCAGGAACGGGTGAGCATCGATGAGGCGGCGGTGGAGGCGTTCGCCGGGCGGCTTTTCGACGTCTACGCCGGCGGCATGCTCACCCTGATGGTCGACTTCGGGTGGCGCAGCGGGCTCTTCGACGGCCTGGCCGCCGGCCCCGGCACCAGCGAGGATCTGGCGCAGCGGGCCGGCATCGCCGAGCGCTACGCCCGGGAGTGCCTGGGATCGCTGGTGACGGGCGGGCTGGTCGGCTACCAGCCGGCCACCGGGACGTATTCGCTGCCCGCCGAGCACGCCCTGTGCCTGGCCGGGGAGGGCTCGAGCAACCTGGCGCCCCTCAGCCGCATCACCACCCTGCTGGCCAAGCACGTGGACGGCGTCCTCGACGCCGCCCGCACCGGGAGCGGGGTCCCCTACGAGGCCTTCCGTCCCGAGTTCACCGGCGTCATGGACGCCATCTCCCGGGGAGCCCTCGACGGCCAGCTCCTCGACGGCATCCTCCCGCTGGTGGCGGGCCTCGTCGACCGCCTGGACGCCGGCATCCGGGTGGCCGACGTCGGTTGCGGCACCGGCCACGCCGTGAACCTCATGGCCCAGGCCTTCCCCCGGTCGACCTTCGTCGGCTACGACCTGGCGCCCGACGCCATCGAGGCGGCCACCGCCGAGGCCGCCGGGCTGGGCCTGGCCAACGTCTCCTTCGAGGTCCTCGACGTGGCCGCCCTGCCTGGTGACCCACCCTTCGGTGCCGTCTTCGCCTTCGACGCCATCCACGACCAGGTCGATCCCGCCGGCGTCCTGGCGGGTGTCCACGCCGCCCTGGTCCCGGGGGGAACCTTCGTGATGCTCGACATCAAGGCGTCGAGCGAGCTCGAGGGCAACCGCACCAACCCGCTCGCCCCCTGGCTCTACGGCGTCAGCACACTGCACTGCATGACGGTTTCGCTGGCCCACGGCGGCGCCGGCCTGGGCACGGTGTGGGGGGAGCAGCGGGCCCGGGCCCTGCTGGCCGAGGCCGGGTTCGTCGGCATCGAGGTGCTCGACGTCCCCGACGACCCCCTCGACTCGCTGTACGTGTGCCGCACCCCCGGCCCCTGACCGGGTCCACCCCGAGAGCGGGCGACGGGTGTCGAACCCGCGTCACCAGCTTGGAAGGCTGGAGCTCTACCGTTGAGCTACGCCCGCGAGGCTCCTGAGGCTAGCCCCGCCCGCCTTTGTGTGCACGAAACCAAGCTATGAGGTGGGTTCGTGCACACAAAGTCCGGCGGGAGGACGGCGTCGGCGTCGGGGAGACGGGATTTGAACCCGCGACCTCCTGCTCCCAAAGCAGGTGCGCTGCCGCTGCGCCACTCCCCGGGCACCTCGCAGGATAGGTCGGTCTGGGACGTCCCGCCCGCCCGTTACACTGCCCACCTTGGTGCGGACCACTGTCGAGCCCCTCGAGGGCAACCGGGTCAAGCTCATGGTCGAAGTGGACGAGGCCGAGTTTGAGCGAGCCCTCGACGCCGCTTTCCGGCGCATCGCCCGGGAGGCCCGCATCCCCGGTTTCCGGCCCGGCAAGGCCCCCCGGCGCCTGCTCGAGGCCCGCATCGGCACGGAGATCGCCCGGGAGGAGGCTCTGCGGGAGTCCCTGCCCGGCTACTACGAGCAGGCCCTCACCGAGAGCTCGGTGGATGCCATCGCCTCGCCCGAGATCGACATCACCGCCGGCAAGGACGCCGGCCCGGTGGCCTTCGACGCCGTGGTGGAGGTCCGGCCCAAGGTGAGCGTGCCCGGCTACGCCAGCCTGCGGGTCACCATCCCCGATCCCCGGGTCAGCGACGAGGAGGTCGACGCCCAACTCGAGCGCCTGCGGGCCCAGTTCGGCGAGCTCGAGGTGGTCAACCGCCCGGCGCTCGACGGTGACCACGTCACCATCGACATCTCCGGATCGCTGGGGGGCGAGGCCATGGAGGGCCTCACCGCCGACGACTACCTCTACGAGGTGGGCAGCGAGGCCATCGTGGCCGACGTCGACCGCCACCTCCGGGGGGCCAAGGTGGGCGACATTCTGGTCTTCGACGTGGAGCACCCCGACGTCGGCGAGCACCGCCGCATCGCCATGCGGGTCCTGGTCAAGGAGATCAAGCAGAAGGTCCTGCCCGACATCGACGACGAGTGGGCCAACGAGGCCTCGGAGTTCGAGACGGTGGCCGAGCTGCGCGATCACCTGCGAGCGCGCCTGGCCGAGATCAAGCCGGCCCAGAGCCGGGCCGCCCTGGAGGACGGCACCCTGGCGGCTCTGGTGGAACTGGTCGACGAGGAGCCACCGGCCTCGCTGGTCGACGCCGAGCTCGAGCGCCAGGTTCAGCAGCTGGCCTTTCGCCTCCAGTCCCAGGGCGTCTCCCTGGAGGACTACCTCGAGGCGTCGGGGCGCAGCGGCGAGGAATTGACCGACCAGCTCCGGGAGCGCGCCGGCAACGCCGTGGTCGCCGACCTGGGCTTGCGAGCGGTGGCCGAGGCCGAGTCCATCGAGGTCTCCGACGACGACCTCGACGCCGAGATCCACCGCCTGGCCCACCAGGTGGGGGAGAAGCCCGCCGCCCTGCGCCGGCGCTTCGAGCGCGCCGACGGGCTCGGGGCGGTACGCTCAGACGTCGAGAAGTCCAAGGCGCTCACGTGGCTCATCGACCACGCCGAGATCGTCGACGAGGAGGGCCGGCCCATCGATCGAGCCGACCTGGACGCGCCCGGCGATCACGTCGCCGGCGACGGCGACGCCCGGTCCACGGGTGACGAGGACGAGAGCGACCATCCCGACCACGAACCTCCGGCGACGTCCGAGGAGCAGAGCGCATGACCGATCCGATCCGGACCCAGGCCCGGCTGGCAGGTGGCGAGCGGGGCCTGCAGGCCCTCAACTACCTGGTGCCCACCGTGGTGGAGCAGACCAACCGGGGGGAGCGGGCCTTCGACCTGTACTCCCGGCTGCTCAAGGAGAACATCATCTTCCTGGCCACGCCCATCGACGACACCGTCGCCAACCTGATCGTGGCCCAGCTCCTGCACCTCGAGTCCGAAGATGCCGACAAGGACATCAGCCTCTACATCAACTCGCCCGGGGGCGACATCACCGCCCTCTTCGCCATCTACGACACCATGCAGTACATCAAGCCCGACGTGACCACCTTGTGCTTCGGCCAGGCGGCGTCGGCGGCGGCGGTCCTGCTGGCGGCGGGCACCAAGGGCAAGCGCCTGGCGCTGCCCCGGGCCCGCATCATCATCCACCAGCCCTACGGCCAGGCCATCGGCCAGGCGGCCGACATCGAGCTGGCGGCCAAGGAGATCGACCGGATGCGGACCATGCTCGAGGAGATGCTGGCCGAGCACACCGGCCAGCCCATCGAGAAGGTGCACAAGGACACCGATCGCGACTTCGTGATGTCCGCCGAGGAGGCCAAGGCCTACGGCATCATCGACGAGGTGCTCAGCGTACGGGAGTCTGCAGCGGCGACGGCGATCGCATCGGCCGGCGCGTAGGCGACGGACTTCGACGACGGGACCGGGGGAACAGCACATGGCGAGGATCGGCGACGGAGGCGGCGAGCTGTTGAAGTGCTCGTTCTGCGGCAAGTCCCAAAAGCAGGTCAAGAAGCTCATCGCCGGGCCCGGCGTCTACATCTGCGACGAGTGCATCGACCTGTGCAACGAGATCATCGAAGAGGAGCTCTCCGACACCGCCGAGCTCCACTTCGACGAGCTGCCCAAGCCCAAGGACATCAACAAGTTCCTCGACGACTACATCGTGGGCCAGACCCATGCCAAGAAGATCCTCTCGGTGGCCGTCTACAACCACTACAAGCGGGTGCAGGTGGGCAGCGGTGCCGACGCCGACGTGGAGCTGGCCAAGTCCAACATCTTGCTCCTCGGGCCCACCGGCTGCGGCAAGACGCTGCTGGCCCAGACCCTGGCCCGGATGCTCAACGTGCCCTTCGCCATCGCCGATGCCACCGCCCTCACCGAGGCCGGCTACGTGGGCGAGGACGTCGAGAACATCCTGCTCAAGCTCATCCAGGCCGCCGACTACGACGTCAAGAAGGCGGAGACGGGGATCATCTACATCGACGAGATCGACAAGGTGGCCCGCAAGTCGGAGAACCCCTCGATCACCCGGGACGTGTCGGGCGAGGGCGTGCAACAGGCCCTGCTCAAAATCCTGGAGGGGACCACGGCCTCGGTGCCACCCCAGGGGGGGCGCAAGCACCCCCACCAGGAGTTCATCCAGATCGACACCACCAACATCTTGTTCATCTGCGGTGGGGCCTTCGCCGGCCTGGAGAAGATCATCGAGTCCCGCGTCGGTCGTAAGGGTGTCGGCTTCGGTGCCGACGTGCGCCGCTCCGGCGACAAGGAGGTCGGTGAGGTCCTGGCCCAGGTGCTTCCCGAGGACCTGTTGCGCTTCGGCCTTATCCCGGAGTTCATCGGCCGCCTGCCGGTCATCGGCGCCGTGTCCAGCCTCGACTCCGACGCCCTGGTGTCCATCCTGGTGGAGCCCAAGAACGCTCTGGTCAAGCAGTACCAGCGCATGTTCCAGTTCGAGGAGGTGGAGCTGGAGTTCTCCTCCGACGCCCTCGAGGCTGTGGCCGAGCAGGCCCTGTTGCGGGGGACGGGTGCCCGCGGGCTGCGGGCCATCCTCGAAGAGGTGCTGCTGCACGTCATGTACGACCTGCCCAGCGCCACCGACGTGGGCCGCTGCGTGATCGACCGCCAGGTGGTCCAGGACAAGGTCAATCCCACCCTGGTGCCCCGCTCCGGCTCGACCCGTTCGCAACGGCCGCGGCGCGCCGCCAGCTGACTCTCGGGCGGCCCTCGCCACGGCGCTGGCTGCCCACCCACAACCCGGCGACAGGAGGTCGGTGATGCACAAGGCATGGAAGGGTGCGCTCGTGGGCGCGGCCGTCGGAGCAGCCGTCTCGGCCGCCAGGACCCCTCCGGCGCCGAGCGAGGGGGACGACGCCACGCCGCTGGGCGCCCGCCTGGCAAAAGGGGCAGCCGAGGGCGCGGTCCTCGGCGGCCTGCTCGGCTGGCTGCTGGCCTGGCGCGATGCCCGGCGGGCGGCCAAGGTCGCCGCCATGCGCAAGCGACCGTTGACGGCGGTCTCGGCCCTGGCCGACGCCGCCCGCCCGGCTGTGCACCGGGCCGCCGACCGGGCCGGCAAGGCGGCCAGCGACGTGGTGGAGTCGGCCCGCCCCCGCGTCCTCACCGCTGCCGAGGCGGCCCGGGAGCAGGCCCAGCGGGCGGCCGATGCGGCCCGCCCCCACGTGACCAGCGCCGCCGAGGCGGCCCGGGAACGGGCCCAGCGGGCGGCCGATGCGGCCCGCCCCCGTGTGGCCACCGCCGCCGAGGCGGCCCGCGAGCAGGCCCAGCGGGCGGCCCAGGGCGCCCGCCCCCACCTCGACGGGCTGGTGACCCGTGCCGGGGCCAACGGCCGCCAGGCGCCGGTCGTCGTTGCCGTCTAGCTCCCTGCGTCCAGCATTACCGGCGACCTACGAGGCGGCGCTGGCTTACCTCGACGACCACGTCAACCTCGAGGCGGTGGCGTCGGGGCGCTTCGAGGCGCCGACCCTGGAGCGCATGGAGCACCTCTGCACCCTGCTGGGCGATCCCCAGCACGACGCCCCGGTGGTGCACGTCACCGGCACCAACGGCAAGGGTTCCACGGCTCGCCTCACCACCGCCCTGCTCCAGGCCCACGGCCTGGCCGTGGGCACCTACACCAGCCCCGACCTGGGTCGGGTCACCGAGCGCATCTCCCGCAACGGCGAGCCCATCGGCGAGGCCGACTTCACTGAGGCGGTGGCGGCGGTGGCAGCCACTGCCCACGCCGGCGGAATCGTCCCCTCCCGCTTCGAGATCCTCACCCTGGCCGCCCTGCGGTGGTTCGCCGACGTGGCCGTCGACGCCGCCGTGGTCGAGGTGGGCATGGGCGGGCGCTGGGACGCCACCAACGTGGTCGAGGCCGGGGTGGCGGTGGTCACCAACGTCGGGCTCGATCACACCGACGTGCTGGGACCGACCCGGGCCGACATCGCCGGGGAGAAAGCCGGCATCGTGGGGCCCAAGGCCACCCTGGTGCTGGGCGAGGCGGATCCTGCGCTGGCACCGATCTTCGAGGCGACCGGGCCCGGTGCCCTGTGGACCCGCCACCAGGACTTCGGCGTGCGGACCAACGACGTGGCCGTCGGTGGCCGCCTGGTCGACCTCTACACGCCCGGCGCCAGCTACGACCAGCTCTTCGTCCCCCTCCACGGCGCCCACCAGGGCGACAACGCCGCCGCCGCGGTGGCCGCCGCCGAGGCCTTCTTCGGCCGGCCCCTCGATCCCGAGGTGGTCCGCCAGGGCTTGGCCGGCGTGCAGGTGCCGGGCCGCTTCGAGGTGGTGGGGCGCCGGCCCCTGGTCGTGCTCGACGGTGCCCACAACCCCGACGGGTGCCGGGCCGCCGCCACCACCCTCGGCGACTTCTCCATCGCCGGCTCGCCGGTGCTGGTGGTGGGCATGAACCGGGGTCGCTCGCCGGCCGAGATGCTGGGCGCCCTGGAAGCCGCCCACGCCGGGCTGGTGGTGGCCTGCGCCGTGGACTGGCCCCGGGCCGTGCCCGCCGCTGAGGTGGCCGCCGCCGCCCGGGAGCTGGGGGCCGAGGTGGAGGTGGTCCCGGCGGTGGGCGAGGCGCTGTCCCGGGCTCTGGCGGTGGCCGGTCCCGACGACGCCGTGCTCGTCACCGGCTCCCTGCATGTGGTGGGCGCCGCCCGCTCGGCACTGCGTCCCTGAGCGCCGCACCGGCCGGCCACGCCCCCCGCGCCGGACGCTCCCCGCCGAGCCGGGCTGGGCTAGGGTCGGCCCGCAATGTTGAGCGCCGTCTGGCTGATCCCTGCGCTGCCCCTGGCCGGATTCCTCATCCTGTTGCTCTGGGGCCGCAGGCTGGGCGAACCGGGGGCCGGGTGGCTGGCCACGGCCATGGTGGCGGGGTCGTTCCTGGCCGGCCTGGTCACCTTCGCCGGACTGCTGGCCAAGGACGAGCACCACCGCCAGTTCGTATTCACCCTCTTCGAGTGGCTCCCCGTGGGAGGGCTGTCGGTCGACATGGGATTCCTGGTCGACCCCCTGTCGATCACCATGGTCCTCTTCGTCACCGGCGTGGGGTCGCTGATCCACCTCTACTCCATCGGCTACATGCACGGCGACCCCCGCTTCCACACCTTCTTCGTCTACCTCAACCTCTTCGCCTTCTCCATGCTGATGCTGGTGCTGGGCGACAACCTCCTGGTCACCTTCCTCGGCTGGGAAGGGGTGGGTGCGTGCTCGTACCTGCTGGTGTCGTTCTGGTTCGAGCGTGACTCGGCGGCGGTGGCCGGCAAGAAGGCCTTCGTCACCAACCGGGTGGGGGACTGGGGCTTCATGGTCGCCATGTTCCTCACCTTCACCTCCCTCGGCACCCTGACCTACGCCGGCGAGGAGGGGATCCTCGAGGGCGCCGGGGCCCTGCCCGAGACCACCGCCGTGGCCATCGCCCTGCTGCTGTTCGTGGGCGCAGCGGGCAAGTCGGCCCAGCTGCCGCTCTACGTGTGGCTGCCCGATGCCATGGAGGGGCCCACACCGGTCTCGGCCCTGATCCACGCCGCCACCATGGTCACCTCCGGCGTCTACCTCATGGCCCGGATCAACCCGATCCTCGACGTCGCCGGCGGCGTCCTGGAGATCATCGCCGTGGTGGGGGCGGCCACCGCCCTGTTCGCCGCCACCTGCGCCGTGGCCCAGCGCGACATCAAGAAGGTGCTGGCCTACTCCACCGTCTCCCAGCTCGGCTACATGTTCCTGGCGGTGGGGTCGGGCGCCTACGTGGCGGCCATCTTCCACATGATCACCCACGCCTTCTTCAAGGCCCTGCTCTTCCTCGGCGCCGGCTCGGTGATCCACGGGATGCACGACGAGCAGGACATGCGCCGCATGGGGGCCCTGCGCCGGCTCATGCCCGTGACCGCCGGCACCTTCATCGTGGGCTGGCTGGCCATTGCCGGTATCCCCCCCTTCGCCGGGTTCTGGTCCAAGGACGAGATCCTCGCCGCGGTGTGGGACCTGAGCCCGGCGCTGTGGCTGGTGGGGGTGGTCACCGCCCTCCTCACCGCCTACTACATGAGCCGCCAGGTGTTCCTGGTCTTCTACGGCGAGCCCCGCTGGCAGCAGGCCGGTGCCGGCGAGACGGCGGGGGAGGCGCTGGGGGACCCGGAGCACGAGCCGGCGGCGGCCACCCACGCTCCCGCCACGCCCCATGAGTCGCCCCGGCTCATGACCGTCCCGCTGGTGGTCCTGGCCGGCCTGGCGGCCGTGGGTGGGGTCTTGAACCTGCCGGGGGTTTTCACCCTGGAGCACTTCCTCGAGCCCGTCTTCGAGGACCGCCTGCACGAGCTGTCCATCACCGCCGGCATGCAGGTGGCCCTGGCCCTGGTGGCCGTGGTCGGGGCAGCCGTCGGCATCGCCGTGGCCCGGTCCATCTACCTGGCCCGCGGCGGACCCACCGACCGCTACGAGCCGGAGCTGCTGGCCCGGGCCTGGCGCTACGACGAGGCCCTGGCCACCTTCTTCGCCGGTCCGGGGCGGGCGGTGGCCGATCTCTCGGCCCGCTTCGACCGGCAGGTCATCGACGGTGCCGTCAACGGGGTGGCCACCCTGGCCCGGCGCAGCGGCGCCGTGTTGCGGGTCACCCAGACCGGCTACGTGCGCAACTACGCCCTGGGCATGGCCGCCGGCGCCGTGCTCCTCCTCGGCTTCTTCGTGCTGCGAACAGGCATCTAGTGGAGTCCGATTTCCCCCTGCTCAGCCTGTTGATCCTGGTGCCGGCCGCCGGGGCCGCCCTGGTGGCGCTCGTACCGCGGGGCAACGACGCCCTGGCCCGTCCCCTGGCCGTCGCCACCACCGCAGTGGTGGCCGTGCTCAGCGTGATCGTCCTCGCCGGCTTCGACGCCGGTGACGCCGGCTTCCAGCTGGCCGAGCGCTACGTATGGATCGCCGACTTCGGCGTCGCCTGGAACCTGGGGATCGACGGGATCTCCCTGTTCCTGGTGGTGCTGACCGGTCTGCTGTTTCCCCTGGCCGTCGTGGCGGTCAAACCGACGCATGACGACAAGGCCTACCTGGCCTGGCTCCTGCTGCTGGAAGCCGGCTGCATCGGGGTGTTCCTGGCCCTGGATCTGTTCCTGTTCTTCGTCATGTTCGAGATCGTCCTGGTGCCCATGTACTTCCTCATCGGTGGCTGGGGCTACGGGGAGCGGGTCTACGCCGCCCTCAAGTTCTTCCTCTTCACCATGCTCGGTTCGGCCTTCATGCTGGTGGGGATCCTCACCGTGGCCTTCCTGCACCAGCGGGCCACCGGGGTGCTCACCTTCGACCTGGTGGAGATCGCCGAGGCCCAGGGCGCCATCGGCCAGGGCGCCGCCCGCTGGCTCTTCCTGGCCTTCGCCGTGGCCTTCGCCGTCAAGGTGCCGGTCTTCCCCCTGCACACCTGGCTGCCCGACGCCCACACCCAGGCCCCTACCGCCGGCTCGGTCATCCTCGCCGGGGTCATGCTCAAGCTCGGCACCTACGGGTTCCTGCGCTTCGGTCTGTACCTTTTCCCCGAGGCCGCCACCTACTTCGCCCCCCTGCTCGTCACCCTGGGGGTGATCGGCATCATCTACGGGGCGGTGGTGGCCGCCGTGCAGCGGGACCTCAAGCGGCTGGTCGCCTACTCCTCGGTGGCCCACCTCGGCTTCATCGTGCTGGGCACCTTTGCCTTCACCACCCAGGGGCTCCAGGGCGGGGTCATCCAGATGGTCAACCACGGCATCTCCACCGGCGCCCTGTTCCTGCTCGTGGGCATGATCTCGGACCGGCTCCACACCCGGGAGATCGCCCAGCTGGGGGGGCTGCAGAAGGCTGCGCCCGTGCTGGCCGGGGTGTTCACCGTGGTCATGCTGTCCTCTGTGGGCCTCCCCGGGCTCAACGGCTTCGTCGGTGAGTTCCTCGTACTCATCGGCAGCTTCCCCACCCGGCGCTGGTGGGCGGTGGTTGCCACCGCCGGGGTGATCCTGGCCGCCCTCTACATGCTGTGGGCCTACCAGCGGGCCTTCCACGGTGAGCCTCAGGGGGCCAATGCCACCATGGCCGACATGAGCCGCCGGGAGCTGGCGGTGATGGCGCCCCTGCTGGCCGCCATCGTCTTCCTCGGCGTCTACCCCAAGCCGGTGCTGGAGCGCATCGAACCCGCCGTCGACCGCCTCATCAGCCACGTCGAGGACAACTCCGGCTTCACCCAGCCCGAGGTCGCCGCCGGGGAGGGTGAGCGGGAGTGAGCGGACACGAGATCGCCACCCTCCCCTCGAACGCCAGGGCGACGGGGGAGCGCGCATGAGCGCCGGCGTCCTCGCCCAGATCCAGCCCGTGCCCACACCGGCCATCGAGTGGTCGGCGGTGTCGCCCCTGCTCGCCCTGGTGGGTGGGGCCCTGCTGTTGCTGACCCTCGCCGCCCTCACCCGATCGCGTCCGCCCCGGGGGTTCTACGCCGCCTTCACGGTGGCCACGGCCGTGGTGGCCATGGTGCTCTCGGGCCTGCAGTGGGGCCGGGTGACCGACCCCGCCCGGGGTGGCTACAGCGCCATCGGCGGGGCGGTCGCCGTCGACGGCTTCAGCGTCTTCTTCGCCGTGGTGATCTGCGCCGCCATCGCCTTGGGGGCCCTGCTGAGCGACGACTACCTACGGCGGGAGGGCCTGGACGGGCCCGAGCTGTACGTGCTCATGCTCCTGTCCGGGACCGGGGGCCTGGTGATGGCCGCCGCCAACGACCTCATCGTCATCTTCCTCGGCCTCGAGACCCTCTCCATCGCCCTCTACGTGATGGCGGGGTTCCACCTGCGGCGCCTCGAGTCCCAGGAGTCGGCCATCAAGTACTTCGTGCTCGGCTCGTTCTCCTCGGCGTTCCTCCTCTACGGCATCGCCCTGGTCTACGGGGCCACGGGATCGACCAACATCACCGCCATCGCCTCCTTCCTCGCCGACAACCTGTTGGTGTCCAACGGCTTGCTGCTGGCGGGTTTCGCCCTGTTGCTGGTGGGTCTGGGGTTCAAGGTGGCGGCCGTGCCCTTCCACGTCTGGACGCCCGACGTCTACCAGGGCGCCCCCACCCCGGTGACCGCCTTCATGGCCTCGGCGGCCAAGGCCGCCGGTTTCGCCGCCCTGCTGCGGGTCTTCCTGTCCACCTTCGAGCTCTACCGCCTCGACTGGCGGCCCATCATGTGGGCCCTGGCCACCCTCACCCTGGTGGTGGGCTCGTTCCTGGCCATCGTCCAGAGCGACGTCAAGCGCATGCTGGCCTACAGCTCCATCAGCCACGCCGGCTTCGTCCTGGTGGGGGCGGAGGCGGCCAGCGACCGGGGCGTGGCCGGTGCCCTCTTCTACCTCCTGGCCTACACCTTCATGGCCGTGGGCAGCTTCGGCGTGGCCACCCTGGTGGGGCGCCGGGGCGACGCCGACCACGGGCTGGACGCCTACCGCGCCCTCGCCAGCCGGCGCCCGGTGCTGGCCCTGGCCTTCACCGTGTTCCTCCTGGCCCAGGCCGGGGTGCCGCTGACCTCCGGTTTCCTGGCCAAGTTCTACGTGATCGGTGCGGCGGTGGAGGCGGGCAGTTACGCCCTGGCCATCATCGCCATGGTGTCGGCAGTGGTGTCGGCCTTCGTCTACCTGCGCATCATCGTGGCCATGTACATGGGCGGTGACGCAGCGGGGGCGCCGGCGCCCGCCCTGCCCGTGCCCTTTGCCGCCGGCCTCGGGCTGGCCGTGGCCGTGGCCTTCACCGTCGTCGTCGGCCTGGTCCCCTCCCCCGTGGTCGACTTCGCCCGCGACGCCGTCCCGATCGTGCCCGCCGTCCCGGAGCTGGTGAGCACCGGCTTCTGAGAGCCACCACCCTCCTCGCCGGACCCCCTGCGGGCGCCGGCCGCCGAACGACTGAAGCTTTGCTGAGGCCGAAGGGATTCCATGATGATGCATTCCCTTTCATGCCCCCAGGACGGTGCGGCAGTGCGATACTGGGAGCCAGGCTCCGGCAACGAGAGGAGGGCGATCTACCTCGTGCCCGGGACGACGAGCGACGCCGGTGCCGCTGGCGATGACGTCATCGAGGTCGTGGTGGACGCAGCGGCGCTGGTTCGGCACTCCCCGGACGCTCGGCTGTCGATGCCCAGACCCCGGCGGCTGCGCCGCCAGGAGCGGCGGGTCCAACTCCAGCGGGGCTACACCTGGCACCACCTGACCGGGGGTGGCTACCAGCCCTACCGGGTGCGGACTCCCTCGGTGGAGGCGACAGCCCATGCCGGCACCACGTTCATGGTCACGGTGGAGCCGGACGCCAGCTGCTTCGTGGTGGTGCTCGAGGGGGCCGCCGACGTCGCCCTGCGCCCGGACGAGCCCCCGGTGCGCCTGCGCGCCTCCCAGGCCGTGGTCTGCCAGCCCGGTGGCGGGCTCAGCCCCGTCGTCGACGTGGCGGACGATGAGCTGGCCCGGGACCCCTGGATCGCTCGGAACCGCCCGCTCGACGCCAAAACCTTCGCCCCCGCCCCCGAGCTGGCGCCGTCGCGTTTCGTGCCCCGCCTGGTCGCCGCCGCGGGCGCCGTCGCCCTCGGGCTGCTCCTGGTCGTCATCCCCCATGGCGATGGCCGCCCCATCACCCTGGTGGAGGAGCGAGCCCCGCAGGCGACGGCGCAGCCCTCCCAGCTGGCCCCGGCGGCGAACACCACCACCCCGACGGCGCTCGCGCCGGCGGCGCCTCCCACCACGGCGGCGACGGTGCCGGAGCGGGCTGGCCAGCCCGCCACCACGGTGCCGGTGGCCCCCCCCACCACGGTGCCCGTGGCCCCGGAGCCGGCGGAGCCACCGCCCGCCGTCACCGCGGCCCTGACCGCCTGCCAGGGTTCGGGTACGGGCACCGTCGCCCTGGCCGGGACGCTGGCCAACGGCGACGGCCGGGCGCACCGCCTGGTGCTCGAGGTGTCGGTCAGCGACGGGGCCGGTGTCACCCGGGGATCCGGCGAGGTGGTGGTCGAGGTCGGTCCCGGCCAGCAGGAGACCTGGCAGGCCCGACTCCCCCGACCGGCGGGCGGCGGTGGCCGCTGCGTTCTCGGCGACGTCACCGTGGCCGGCTGAGGGCGCCGGGGATCCGACCCACCCGCTCCGGTGAGTTAGCCGTCGCTCCCGGACGCACCGCCGACCCCGGTGCCGGTCGTCAAAATCTGGTTCAGGTCGGCCACCACGGCCCGTAGCTGGGCCACCGTCTCGTCGCGCTGGTGGGCGAGGGTGCCGAAGCGGC
Organism: Acidimicrobiales bacterium; assembly: GCA_035553895.1. Lineage (GTDB taxonomy): Bacteria > Actinomycetota > Acidimicrobiia > Acidimicrobiales > CADCSY01 > JADDRA01. The sequence continues at coordinate 39,201 of DATMJI010000035.1, forward strand.
GGTGCGCCTCGGCCCGGGCCGCCTCGAGGATCTGGTCGGCCTGCTCGTGGGCGGCGTCGAGGTGGCGTTCAGCGGCGGCCCGCAGCTCGCGAATGGCCGCCACCTCCGCCGTCAGGGCACGACGCAGCTCGATTACGTCGGCTTCGTCAGGGGACCGGGTAGCGCCGGTCTCGGCCTGGTCGGCGAGCTCGACAGTCCCGGTCGGATCGGCAGGCCGGGCACCGGCGCCGGCGTCATGGGAGCTCGGCGGGTGCGCCTGGCCCTGCAGCTCGGTGATCTGGCCCTGCAGCTCGGTGATGGTCGACCGGGCCGCCACCAGCTCGCGGGCCATGGCGCTGTCGGCGGGTGGCACCTCGGCCGGGCGACTCTCACGCTCGGCCAGCCGGCGCTCGAGGTCGCCGAGGCTCCTGGCCAGCTCGCTCCTCGCCTCCTGGGCCGCCAGGAGGCGGTTCTCGGCCGCTTCCAGCTGGGCCCGGTGAGAGGCCAGCTCGGCCTCCACCTCGTCGGGGTCGTAGCCTCGCAGGGCAAGCGTGAAAGCGGGCTGCCTCGTGCTCTCGCTGAACATCTCGTTGCCTCCCACCGCGGTGGATCCTGATCCTAACGATGCGGTCCGCCCCTGCGCCGACGCGGCGGCCCGGCCGGGTGGACGGCAGACCCTTCGCCGGCCTGCGGTGTCCACCGCTCGGCGGCCACCGCCGCGGGGTCCCGTGCCGGCGAGCGCGTCGAGCCCGTCCAGCACTAGAGGGCCGCCACCTCGGCGTCGACCCCGAGCCCCTCGAGCGTGTGCTGGATCTCCTCGACGTAGATCGGGTTCATGGCGACGACGAGGTCGGGGCGGTAGGCGACCAGGAACTGGGGGGGGACGATCTGCTGGCCCGTGCCGGCCATGTAGCGGTGGTGCTTGTGGGGGTTGATGTCGACGGCGTACTCGATGAGGCCACCGGCTCCCCGGGCGTGCAGGTGGTTGAGGTAGGCCACCCCCTTGGAGCCCGCACCCCAGATGACCGCTCGGCCTCCAGCCGAGGCCATCCGCTGCAGCGCCGCCTTCCCGTGGTCCAGCCGCTCCCCGAGGCGGGCACTGAAGTGCTCGACGGCCTCGGCCAGGTCGCGGAGATCGTCCTCCAGGGCGAAGTGGCGGCCACCACCGGCAGCGGTGGCCGGCCGGGCTTCTACCAGGAGGTACTGGTCGTCGTAGGCCAGGGACAGGTCGAGGACCTCGAAGCCGCTGCCCCGGAATAGTCGGGCCAGCGAGCCGGCACTGAAGTACGAGCAATGCTCGTAGTAGACGTCCCAGAAGGCAGCCTCCCGTAACACCCGCACCACGTCGGGCACCTCGAAGAGCACCACGGTGTCGAGCCGGCGCCCGATCGCCTTTCGCAAGGTAGCCAGGAACTGGCCGACGGGCTGGATGTGCTCGAGGGTGTGGCGGCATACCACGGCGTCGGCCTCGAGGTGGGCGTAGCGCTGCGAGTAGAAGTCGGTGATCCAGGTGATGTGCTCGGCGGCCGGGCCCACCGCCCGCTCGCTGTTCACTCCCGGATCGATGCCCACGCCCCGCCCCACCCCGTGCTCGCACATCATCTGGAGGAACTCACCCTTGCCACACCCGATCTCGAGCACGCTCCGGCCGTGGAGGTCGTAGGTGTCGACCCACTGCTTGGCCAGCCGGTCGGCGAAGTCGACGAAGCGGGGGGAGAAGGCCTGCGTTTCTTCGTAGCGGGGCGAGTACTCCGCCCGTGCCGGGTCGAAGCCGACGTTGCCCACGAAGCCGCATCCCGGGCACCAGGCCAGGCGCAGGGTCCCTCGAGGGAAGGCCTCGGCCTCGGCCCGGTCCTCGAGCAACAGGCAGCTGTTGACCGGCACGCTCGCTTCCTCGTGGAAGACCCGCATGGATGCGCCACCGCAGGCCGGGCAGCGGTGGGCGGTCACCGGATCTCCGGTGTGGGGACGGGGATGATGAAGCGGCCGCCGCCCGCCCGGAAGTCAGCCTGTTGCCGGAAGATCTCCTCGGCGAAGTTCCACGCCAGGAGCAGCAGGTAGTCGGGGCGCTCGTCGACCAGGGCGCTCGGGTCCCTGATGGGCAGGTGGGTGCCGGGCATGTACCGGCCCTGCTTGTGGACGTTGCGGTCGACGACAAAATCGAGGAGCCCGGGGCCGATGCCCGTGTAGTTGAGCAGGGTGCTGCCCTTGGCCGCGGCACCGTAGGCGGCGATACGGGCCCCCTGCTCCCTGAGGCCCTCGAGGAGCGCCACCAGGTCGGCCTTCAGCCTCTCGACCCGGTCACCGAAGCCTGCGTAGAAGGCGAAGGTGTCGAGCCCGCTCGCCGCCTCGTCGGCCAGGTGGGCCCGCACCTCCTCGCTCTGCTGCTCCCGCCGCCCGAGATGCCAGCGCCGGGTACCGCCGTGGAGGTCGGGGAAGTGCTCGACGTGGTTGAGGAACAGCCCGTGGCGACGGACGAGGGTGTCCACGGCGCTCGACGAGAAATAGCAGAAGTGCTCGTGGTAGATGGTGTCGAAGGCGCCTCCGACCACCAGGTCGCCCACCGACGGGTTCTCGACGGTGATCAGGCCGTCGTCGGCCACCAACGCCGCCATGCCGGCGACGAACCCGTTGAGATCGGGCACGTGGGCCATGACGTTGTTGGCGATGACGACGTCGGCCGGGCCCCGCTCACGCCGCAACTCCTCGGCCAGCTGGCGGTTGAAGAAGGCCCGCAGGGTCGGGATCCCCGCCGCCTCGGCGGCCGCAGCCTGGCCCGGCGCCGGATCGATGCCGAGCACCGGGATGCCGTGCTCGGCGAAGTTCCGCAGCAGGTAGCCGTCGTTGCTGGCCAGCTCCACCACCAGGCTGTCCCGGGCGAGCCGGCGGGACCGCATGAGGCCGAGGGCGTGGCGGCGGGCGTGGGCCAGCACCTGGTCGGAGAACGAGGTGAAGTAGAGGTAGTTGTCGACGAAGAGCCACTCGGCCGGTACCTCCTCGAGAATCTGCACCAGGGAGCACCGGGGGCAGAAGGCCACCTCTAGGGGGTAGACCTCCTCGATCTCTCCGAGGCCGGCTTCGTCCACCAGAGCGTCGGCCAGTGGGGTCTTCCCCAAGTTGAGGAAGGTGCGCAGCCCGGGAGCGGCGCAGCCGCGGCAGCGGGGCTCAGGCATCGGCACCGGTGACGGCGGGGGACCACCGCAGGGACTCGTCGAGCAGGCCCCGCCTCTTCAGGTCCTGGATGTGGCGGATGCGCTGGAACCGGCTCCCGGTCAGCTGGTCGAGGGTGAGGTGGTAGCGCAGGTAGTCGCCGTAGAGCTGGGCGACCCCGTCGGAAACCGACCAGCGGGGCCGGAAGCCGGGAACGACCGTGGCGATCTTGTTGCAGCTCACCCGGTAGTTGCGCACGTCGGGCCCGGCCCCGTCGGCCAGGACGATGGTGCATCCGGGGACGATGTCGCTGACGATGGCCGCCACCTCGCGGATCCGGTAGTTCTCGGCGGTCTCGCCCACGTTGAAGGCCTCCCCGTGCACGCGCTCTCGTGGCGCCTCCAGCACGGCCAGGACGGCCCGGGAGATGTCCTCGACGTGGACCAGGGGCCGCCACGGAGAGCCGTCGCTCTTGAGCAGCACCTGGCCCGTGGTGAAGGCGTAGCCGGTGAGATTGTTCACCACCAGGTCCCCCCGCAGGCGGGCCGAGCTGCCGTAGGCGGTGCCGTTGCGCAAGAAGGTGGGGCTGAAGGAGTCGTCGGCCAGCTCGGCGATGTCCTGTTCGGCCAGGACCTTCGACCGCCCGTACGGCGTCACCGGGTGGAACTCGGCCCGCTCGTCGATGAGGGTGTCGCCGTGGGCCCCGTAGAGGCTGCAGGACGAGGAGAACACGAACCGGGACACGCCGGCGTCCTTGGCCGCACGGGCCACGCGAACGGCTCCCCGGTGGTTGACGTCGTAGGTCGTCTGCGGGCGGAGGTTCCCCAGTGGGTCGTTGGAGATGCCGGCCAGGTGGACCACGGCGTCGAGTCCGCTCAGGTGCGCGGGCCGGACCTGGCGGATGTCGAGGCGCTGGGACGGGATGTCGTCGATCCCGGGGCCCAAGGTGCACTCGGCGAAGAGGTAGGTGTCGAGCCCCGCCACCTGGTGGCCGGCCTCCACCAGCAGGGGGACGAGCGAGCAGCCGATGTAGCCGTTGTGGCCGGTGACGAGGATGCGCATGGTCAGGTCCAGACCTTCCAGGGTGCGTTGCCGCTCTGCCAGAGATCCTCCAGGAGCTTGCGGTCGCGGAGGGTGTCCATGCACTGCCAGAACGAGTGGTGACGGTAGGCCATGAGTTGGCCGTCCTTGGCCAGGTGCTCGAGAGGGGAGCGCTCCCACTGGGTGCCGTCGCCCTCGATGTAGTCCAGGACCTCCGGTTCGAGGACGAAGAAGGCCCCGTTGATCCAGCCCTCGCCGACCTGGGGCTTCTCCGAGAACTCGGTGATCCGGTCGCCGTCGAGCTCGAGGTGGCCGAAGCGCGCCGGCGGGCGCACGACGGTCATAGTGGCCAGGCGACCGTGGGTGCGATGGAACGCCACCAGGGCGTGCAGGTCGACATCGGCCACGCCGTCCCCCCACGTGAGCATGAAGGTGGTGCCGCCGAGGCGGTCGCCCAGGCGCTTGATGCGCCCCCCGGTGGCTGTCTCCTGGCCGGTGTCCACCAGGTCGACGGTCCAATTGTCGACCGACCGGCGGTGCAACGCCACGGAGCCGTCCCGTGAGCTCACGGTGAGATCGCTGGCCAGGGAGGCGTAGTCGACCATCCAGCGCTTGATGTACTCGCCCTTGTAGCCGAGGGCGATGACGAAGTCTTCGAACCCGGCCGCGGCGTAGTACTTCATGATGTGCCAGAGGATGGGCTGGTTGCCGACCTCCACCATCGGCTTGGGCTTGGTGACCGTCTCCTCGGCCAGCCGGCTGCCCACCCCGCCGGCGAGGATGGCCACCTTCATGGCGTCAGGTCCTCGACATCGAACCGGGAACGGCCGTGAGTGTCGTGCCCGCGCCCGCGTGCCTCGGGCTTCCGTAGGCCACGGCGTTCACGGTGACGCACCAGGCTGAGTCGGTGCTGAAGCCGAGCTGAAGGGTTGCTGAAGCTGAGGACCCGAGGGTCGGGCGGGCGCTACGGTGCTCACTCGCTGAACAGGGGGCGACCGCACCGGCGCCACGAGCAGGAACGGTCGCCGAACCGAGACAGGAGGCATCGTCGTTGCCAGGCCGTGGGGACTACCGATGCACGGCGGCGACAGGGCGATGATGCGGGCACTGGTCTTCGAGGACGAGCCCGAGGTCCGGGAACTCGTGGCCGAGGCCCTCGGTCACGAGGGGTTCGATGTGCGGGCCGAGCCGGGGGGCAGCGATGCCGAGCAGGTGGTTGCCACCTTCCGGCCCGACATCGTCTTGCTCGACATCGGGCTGGGGGAGGGGCCCAACGGATTCGAAGTCGCCCGCCGCCTGCGCAGCGCCAGCGACGTGCCCATGGTCTTCGTCAGCGGCGCCCACGGCATCCGCGAGCGCCTGGCCGGCTTCGCTGCCGGCGGGGACGACTACCTCACCAAGCCCTTCGCCGTCGAGGAGCTGCTCGCCCGGGTTCGGGCCATCATGCAGCGCAGCGGGCGCGCCCCCCGCCGGGTGTGGAGGGTGGGCGACATGGTGGTCGACGAGGATGCCCACACCGTGGCCGTGGGCGATTCCCTGGTCGACCTCACGTCGATCGAGTTCGCCCTGCTCGTCACCCTCTGTCGCAACCCGGGCCGGGTTATGGCCAAGATCCAGCTGCTCAACGAGGTGTGGGGCTTCGACCAGTACTCCCTCAACCTGGTCGAGGTGCACGTGAGTGCCCTGCGGCGCAAGCTCGAAGCTCACGGTCCCCGGATGATCCACACCATCCGCAACGTCGGCTACGTCCTGCGTCCCTGAGCGGCTTCAGCTCAATCGTCAACCGCCGGCAGGGTGCAGGACACCCGCAGACCGCCGTCGATGCCGTCGTCGACCCAGATGCGCCCGCCGTGGCGCTCCACCACCCGCTTGCAGATGGCCAGGCCCATGCCCGAGCCCGGCGGACCGGCCGAGCGATGCAGCCGGTGGAACATGTGGAAGACGTCAGCCCGGTCCTGGGGGGCCACGCCGATGCCGTCATCGGCCACGGAGTAGACGTTCTGGTCTCCGACGCGGACCATGGAGACCTCGATGTGGACCCGTCAACCGGGCCGCCGGACCTTCAAGGCGTTGGCGATCAGGTTCTGGAAGAGCTGCACCAGCTGGGTCCGTTCCCCGGCCACCTTGCCCATCGACGGCAGGCTCAGGCTGGCCCGGGCATCGAAGATGTCCGGCGCCAGGTGCTCGAGCACCTCGCCGATCACGTCGTTGCAGTCGACGATCTGGCGTGCCTGGTCGTCGCTCCCGGCCCGGCAGAAGGCGAGGATGTCGTCGATCATGCGCCCCATCGTTCCCACCTTGGCCAGTACCGCAGCCAGGTGGCGTTGCGACTCGTGGCTCAGCTCCGACCCGCTGCGCCGGGCCAGGAGCTCGGCACTTCCGGCCAGGGCGGCCAGAGGTGCCCGTAGGTCGTGGGCGGCGATGTAGGCGAACTCGGAGAGCTCGCGGTTGGAGCCCTCGAGCTGCTCGGCCCGCAGCTCGGCCTCGGCCAGGGCGACCCACTGGGGATCACCCCGGGCATCGACCACCTTCGCCGGGCCGTCCGGGTCGTCGGTGGCCGGGTCGGCGCCGGCAGCGGTGGCGGGAGTGGCCTGACCGGCCAGCTCGAGCACCTGGCGGACGAACAGCGCCGAGAGGCCGGTGGCGTCGGAGCCGGAGGGGGCAAGATCGAGGCGCGAGCCCCGGACCAGCACCGTTGCCCCCTCGCCGGAGGGCCCGGGCCAGCGCTGTTCCAGCTCGTAGTGGGGGCGGGCCGGGCCGAGTCCCTTCATGGCCAGGTGCTCGAGGCGCAGCTCGTCCGGGTCCAGCCACTCGCCCAGGTGGTGCCCGGCCGAAGAGGTGGTGGCGCCGAGCAGCCGCTCGGTGGCACCGTCGCCCCACAGCACTCGCTGATCGGCGTCGACGATGGATATCGCTCCGTCCCAGGGCTCCCGGAAGACCGGGCGCCGGGGCTTCGAGCACGCCACCGGCTGGCGCCGGTATCCGCTTCTGGCTCCTCCCATGGCCAATCCCTCCCGCCTCTCCGGCTCCGTGTTCGGTTCGGTCTGCGAACCTGGATGAGACGTGCTGGCCCGCTCCTCACAGCACTGTGACTGATCTTCCAACTCTTTCTACCAGAACCTCGGGCAAGTCCGTACGTATTAGACCACCCGCGTCCTAGGTCCCAAGTTCGCCAGTTTACGATCCTGTGTCGAACGCATGGCGCCGTCGACCTGTCCACCGCGACCGTGCCCGCCTTTGGCCTGGCCCGAGCCGTGTCACTAGTCTGAGCGAGAGTGTCCGAGTTCCTCCGTGCGTACCTGACCGTGGCCGTCTTCGCGGGAGCGGCGGGCTTGCTCGTGGCGTTGCTCTCCGGCGTCGGGTGGGTCCTGCGCCCTTCTCGGCCCAGTCCCCAGAAGGCCATCGCCTACGAGAGCGGCGTCGATCCGGTGGGCCCCGGGTTCGGCCAGAGCCAGATCCGCTACTACATCTTCGCCCTCCTCTTCGTGCTCTTCGACGTCGAGGCGGTCTACATCTTTCCGTGGGCTCTGCGCCTGGAAGAGTACGGGGTCTTCGGCCTGGTGGAGATGGGCGTGTTCATCGTCATCCTCGCCCTCGGGCTGGTCTACGCCTGGCGCAAGGGGGTGCTGCGGTGGGTCTAGTGGAGCGAGGGCGTTTACCCAAGCCGCTCACCCAGCTCCTCAACCTGAGCCGCAGCTACTCGCTGTGGGTCTACCAGTGGGGCCTGGCCTGCTGCGCCATCGAGATGGGGGCGTGCTTCGGATCTCCGCGCTACGACGTCATGCGCCTCGGGGTCATCCCCTTCCCGGCCAGTCCCCGCCAGGCCGACCTGGTGGTCATCTCCGGCACCGTGACCGACAAGATGGCGCCGGCCATCCGCCGGCTCTACGAGCAGATGCCCGACCCCAAGTACGTGATCTCCATGGGCAGCTGTGCCAACTGCGGCGGCCCCTACTGGGATTCCTACTCGGTGACCAAGGGGGTGGACCAGATCGTGCCGGTGGATGTCTACGTGCCGGGCTGCCCCCCCCGCCCCGAAGCGCTGCTCGAAGGCATCCTGTTGCTCCAGGAACGGATCCGGAACGAGGACATGGCCGAGCGGTGGCGAGGTGATCCCATTGTCGTCGCCTGACGCCGGGGGCGGCGGGGCCGAGGACGATCGCCACCCGCCGGCGGAGGCCGTCACCGATCCCGATCTGGCGGCAGAGGTCGACAACCCCGCCGACGCCAACCCGCCGACGGGTGAGCAGGCGGGACCGGCCAGCCCGGCGGCGGCCGACCAGGGGCCCATCGCCGCTCCCGGTGCCCCGGGGGAGCTGACCAGCGAGGTCACCCCGTCCCAGGGCGAGGAGCGGGGCGAGGCGACACCCGCCGGCGACGTGGGAGAGGTCCCCGGGGGCGATGCCGGTGCTCCCGAGTCCGGTGCCGGGCCGGCGGCGGCGCCCCCGGCGCCCGGGGGGGGACCGCCGGCGCCCAGCAGCGGCGGGTCCGGGCCCAGCGCCCTGGATCCCGAGCAGGAGGGCGCAGGGGGAGCGAGCCCGGCGGCCGTTGCCGTGCAGCGGGCCGCCGAGGACAAGGCGGCCCAGGCCGCGGCCGCCCGGGAGGCGGCGGCGGCGGCCGCTCCGGCGCCCAGCGTCGAGCCCGACGCCGAACCGGCCGCCCTCGACGAGGCCCGCCAGGAGCTGCTGGCCCGCCTGGGCACCGTCCTCGGGGCCGGGTTGGTCGAGTCCCACGTGGTGGCGGGCGTCGACGTCTGGGCCCGGGTGTCGGTCGAGGCTTGGCGCCTGGCGGCCGAGGCATGCCGTGACCAGCTCGGCCTCAGCTACTTCGACTACCTCTCGGCCATCGATTGGCTCCCCTCCCCCTACGGCCGCAGCGAGGACCCTCCGCCGGCCGACGACCCCGAGGGGGGCGAGGCGGCCACGGGCGACGCCGGCGGCGGTTCCGAGGCTCCGGCGGTGCTCGAGCACGGCTACGCCGGCGGCGAGACCCGCCTGCAGCTCCTGGCCCGGCTGGTGTCCCCGACCACCCATCTGGGAATGACCCTCAAGGCCGACATCGACGACGAGGCCCCGGTCGCCCCGTCGTGGGTCGAGGTCTACCCCGGTGCCGACTGGCACGAGCGCGAGGTCTGGGAGATGTACGGGATCGACTTCCGCGGTCATCCCAACCTGGTGCACCTGTACCTGCCGGGTGACTTCGAGGGCCACCCGCTGCGCAAGGACTTCCCGCTCCTGGCTCGCGAGGTCAAGCCGTGGCCCGGCCTGGTCGACGTGGAGGCCATGCCCGGCGAGGGGGACGGGGAGGGCTGATGCCGGTCACCGAGCACCAGCAGCGGGCCTACATCGGGGGTCAGGCCGCCGACGCCCGGGTCAACGTCGAGCTCGAATCCGACGGCATGACCCTCAACATCGGCCCCCAGCACCCGGCCACCCACGGCACCCTGCGCATCATCACCCGCCTCGACGGGGAGCAGGTGATCTCGGCCGAACCGATGATGGGCTACATGCACCGGGGCTACGAGAAGCTGGCCGAGGTCCGTACCTACCCCCAGGTCACCACCCTGATCAACCGCATCGACTGGCTGGGCAGCTTCGCCAACGAGGTGCCCTTCATCCTGGCTGCCGAGCGGCTCATGGAGATCGAGGCCCCACCCCGGGCCCAGTGGATCCGCACCATCCTCTTCGAGCTCTCCCGCATCGCCAACATCACCCTGTTCCTCGGCGACATGGGCGTGCAACTGGGGGCCATCACCGCCGTGTTCTACGCCTTCCGGGACCGTGAGCACGTGCTCAACCAGATCGAGGCGGCCACCGGGGGGCGCTTCCACCCCAACTTCGACCGCATCGGCGGCCTGAAGGAGGATCTGCCCAAGGGCTGGGTGGCCGAGACCAAGGCGACCATGGCCAAGGTGCGGGAGTTCTGCGACGAGATGGAAACCCTGCTCATGGGCAACGAGATCTTCGAGACCCGCACGCGGGGCATCGGGGTGATCCCCGCCGACGTCGCCCTCGGCTACGGCCTCTCGGGGGCCAACCTGCGGGCCGCGGGAGTGGACTGGGATTTGCGCCGGGACGCACCCGGGCCGCTGGCGTGGTCCGAGGTGGACTGGAAGGTCTGGACCCACCCCGACGGCGACAGCTACGCCCGCTACTGGGTCCGGCTCCAAGAGACCAGGGAGGCGGCGGACATCGTCGACCAGCTCTGCGACGGGCTGCCCAGCGGCCCGATCATGGCCAAGGTGCCCCGCATCATCAAGGTGCCGGCCGGCGAGGCCTGGGTGGCCACCGAGAACCCGCTCGGCGAGATGGGCTACTACGTGGTCAGCAAGGGCGACCTGGGGCCGTTCCGGGTCAAGATCCGCACCCCGTCCTTCTCCAACATCTCCGTGGTCCCCTGGGTCCTCAAAGGCGTCTACGTCCCCGACGTCATCACCATCCTCGCCTCCCTCTACTTCATCCTCGGAGACATCGACCGATGAGGAGAGAACCTGCGCCGAAGGCGCACCTTCAGCCCTCTCTCCCCTCCTTCACAACTTGGGGTGAGCTGCTGCCGGTGGGGGTAGCCAGGGGGGTGCCGAGCGGGTGGCGGCGCGTAGCCGCACGGGTGGCACCGAGGGGAGGGGCCCACCCGCCCGCAGCGCAGCGAGGACGGGTGGGAGGGAACCTCCTCGGTGACAGGACCCGTGCGGCGGGAGAGGTCGCGCCGTGCTGACCCTCGCTCTCGAGCTGGCTTACTGGCAACAGCTCACCATCAAGGTCCTCGCCATCCTGATCATCGTCCCCACGGCGACCGTCGTCATCGTGCAGACCTTCTTGTTCAAGACCATGGCCCACATGCAGAGCCGCCTCGGGCCCATGGAGGCCGGCCCCCACGGCCTGCTCCAGCTGGTGGCCGACGGGGCCAAGTTCGTCCAAAAGGAGCTGCTGGCGCCGGCTCAAGCCGACCGCCGGGTCTTCGCCCTGGCCCCGGTGGTGGTCTTGCTGTCGACCTTCCTGCTCTTCGTGGTCATCCCCGCCGGGCCCAGCGCCGTGGCCGAGGATCTCGACATCGGCATCTTCTTCGCCCTGGCCGTCTCTTCGATCTCCGTCCTCGGCATCCTCATGGCCGGCTGGTCGTCGGCCAACAAGTACGCCCTCATGGGCGGCCTGCGGGCCGCCGGCCAGCTCATCGCCTACGAGCTGCCGCTGGTGCTGGCCGTGGTGGGGGTGGTCATCCAGGCCGGGACGCTCAGCCTGCAGGGCATCGTGGCCGCCCAGGCCGAGGGCGAGATCTTCGGCGTGGGTCTGATCGGGCTGCCCTTCATCTTCACCCAGTTCGTGGGCTTCGCCCTCTTCCTGGTGGCGACCCAGGCCGAGCTCACCCAGCCGCCCTTCGACATGCCGATCGCCGAGTCCGAGCTGGTGGCCGGCTACCAGGTGGAGTACAGCGGCCTGCGGTTCCTGTTCTTCTACCTGGGCGAGTTCGGCGCCGCCTTCGCCTTCTCGGCCCTGGCCGCCACCATGTTCCTCGGGGGTTGGTATGTTCCGGGCCTGGACCTGGACGGGGGGCTGGTGTCCAACCTGGTGGGCCCAGGCGTGCTCTTCGCCAAGACCATGGTGGTGGCCTTCCTGATCTTTTGGATCCGCTTCACCTACCCTCGCCTGCGTGAGGACCAGCTGCAGACCTTCGCGTGGAAGTACCTGATCCCCCTGTCGCTGGCGAACATCCTGCTCACCGGCGTCTTCAAGGTCGCCTTCTAATGTGCCGCCCATGAGAGGAGGTCTTGTCCCGTGCCAGCGCTACCCGGTCTGATCAAGGGCCTGGGCGTCACCCTGGGCACCATGCTGCGCCCGGCGGTCACCACCCAGTACCCCCACGTCAAGGAGGCCCCGCCGGCCCGCGCTCGGGGGGTCATCGCCCTCAAGGAGGAGAACTGCACCGTCTGCATGCTCTGCGCCCGGCAGTGCCCGGACTGGTGCATCTACATCGAGGGCTACAAGACCAAAGCGCCGCCCCGGCGCGAGGGGGGTCGGCCCCGGACGGTGCAGCTCCTCGACCGTTTCGACATCGACTACTCGCTGTGCATGTACTGCGGGATCTGCGTGGAGGTCTGTCCCTTCGACGCCCTGTTCTGGAGCCCCGACTACGAGTACTCCGAGCCTCGCATCGCCGACCTGCTCCACGACAAGGACCGCTTGGGTGAGTGGATGGAAGGCGTGCCCGAGCCCCTCCCCCTCGAAGCCGGCGCCGTCGCCGGGAAGAAGTAGCCCTGCGGTGCTGGCCCAGAACCTCTCCTTCGCCGTCCTGGCCACCGTGGCCACCGTCGCCGCCTTGCGGGTGGTGAGCACGCGCAACGTGGTCCATGCGGCGCTGTACCTGGTGGTGGTGCTGGCCAGCGTGGGCGCCCTCTACGTGCTGTTGGCGGCCGAGTTCGTGGCTGCCGTGCAGATCCTCATCTACATCGGGGCCATCGTCGTGCTGTTCCTCTTCGGGATCATGCTCACCCGACCCACGATCGGCAGCGAGCACGGTCTGGACAACGACCAGCGCTGGATGGCCGGGGTCACGGGCCTCTTGTTGTTGGGACTGCTCTCCTTCGTGCTGGTCGACGGCTTCGGGGACCGCCAGCTTCCCCGTCTCGACGGGATGAGCCGGGAGGCCCTGACCGCCGAGCGGGGAACGGCGGCGGTGGCCGACTCCATCTTCTCCACCTACCTCGTCCCCTTCGAAGCCGTCTCCATCCTGTTGCTGGCCGCCCTCGTCGGGGCCATCGTGTTGGCCCGGCGCGACTGATGGCTGGCACTGCCCTTCTGGCCCCACAAGTGGTCGCGATAGCGACCACTTGTGGGGCCAGAACACCGGGGTGGGCCCGCCGCGGCGGGGGAGGGCATCCATGCTGGTGAACCAGTTCCTGATCCTCGGTGCCGTGCTGTTCTGCATCGGGGTCTACGGGGTGCTGGCTCGGCGCAACGGAGTGCTGGTGCTCATGTCCATCGAGCTCATCCTCAACGCCGTGAACATCAACCTCATCGCCCTGGGCGCCCTGCAGGGACCCGAGGCTGCCGTCACCGGGCAAGTCTTCTCCCTGTTCGTCATCACCATCGCCGCTGCCGAGGTGGGGGTGGGCCTGGCCATCGTGCTGCTCATCTACCGCAACCGGACCACCGTCGACCTCGACGAGGTCGACCTCATGAAGGGATAGGGGAGCGCACCGGTGCTCGAGAACATCTGGGTGGTCCCTGGCCTCACCTTCGCCTCCTTCTGGCTGATCCTGTTCTTCGGCAAGCGCCTGCCCAAGGGCGGTGCCGAGATCGGCATCGCTGCCGTGGGCCTGGCCTTCGTGCTCTCCAGCGTGGCGGTCGTCGAGTGGAACGACCGGCCGGCCACCGAGGAGGTCGAGGCGGTGAGCACCGGCGAGCACGGCGAAGCCGAGGCCCACGGCTCGGAGCCCGATGCCCACGAAGAGGCCGAAGACGAGCACTCCTTCGGCGAGGTGCGGGCGCTGGCGGTCGATCTGGCCGCCGCCGAGGCGGGTGAGGGGGAGGCCGGCGAGCACGAGGCCGAGCCCATCCGCAGCGCCGTGGAGCGCAACCTCACCTGGTTCTCCTTCGGCGGGGTGGACATCACCGTGGGCACCGCCGTCGACGGGCTGACGGTGATCCTGCTGTTCACCGTCACCCTGATCTCGCTTTTGGTGCACGTCTTTTCCACCAACTACATGCACGGTGACGTGCGCTTCACCTACTTCTTCGCCGCCCTGTCCCTCTTCACCACCGGGATGCTGCTGCTGGTGGTGTCGTCGAGCCTGCTCCAGGCCCTCTTCGGCTGGGAGCTGATGGGGTTGTGCAGCTTCATGCTGATCGGCCACTGGTGGGAGAAGAAGCCGAACTCCGACGCCGCCATGAAGGCGTTCCTCACCACTCGCACCGGTGACATCGGACTGCTCGTGGGCCTGGTCATCATGTTCTTCGCCGCCGGCCAGACCTTCGACATCGCCGCCGTCAACGAGGCCGCCCTCACCGGTGCCATGGGGGAGACCGTCCTGCTGGTGGGCGCCTCGGCCCTGTTCGTCGGGGTCATCGGCAAGTCGGCCCAGTTCCCCCTCCACACCTGGCTGCCCGACGCCATGGCCGGTCCCACCCCGGTGTCCGCCCTCATCCACGCCGCCACCATGGTGGTCGCCGGTGTCTACCTGGTGGCCCGGCTCTACGGGGTCTTCTGGTCGGCCTTCGACATCGAGGCGGGAGGGGTCAACCCCATCGCCGTCATCGGCGGGATCACCGTGCTGATCGCCGCCGCCCTGGCCTTCGTGCAGACCGACATCAAGAAGGTGCTGGCCTACTCCACCGTCAGCCAGCTGGGGTACATGGTCATGGCCCTCGGCGTGGGGGCCTGGACGGCGGCCATCTTCCATCTCTTCACCCATGCCTTCTTCAAGGGCCTGCTGTTCCTGGGTGCCGGCTCGGTGAGCCACGCCGTGCACAGTTTCGAGATGCGAGACGACATGGGGGGCCTACGCAAGTTCATGCCCACCACGTTCGTGACCTTCATGATCGGATCGCTGGCGCTCGCCGGAGTCTTCCCGCTGGCCGGATTCTGGTCCAAGGACGAGATCCTCCTGGGGGCGGCCGAGAACGGCTACCGCCTCTTCGAGGTGGTCGGGCTCATCGGCGCCTTCATGACCGCCGCCTACATGACCCGCTGCGTGTACCTCACCTTCTTCGGCAGCTACCGGGGGCACGGCCACCCCCACGAGTCGCCCCCACCCATCACCGTTCCCCTGATCATCCTGGCCGTCTTCTCGGTGGGCGCCGGCCTGCTCAACGCCCCGGGGTTCGAGAAGTTCTTCGAGTTGACCGAGAACCGGGTGTTCCTCCTGGCCGGGATCGAGCATCACAGCTTCGAGATCGTTCCCGCCGTGGTCTCGAGCGTGGTGGTGCTGGCTGCCCTCGCCCTGGGAGGCCTGCTGTTCTTCGCCGGCCGGCTGCCCCGGGGCGTGACCGCCCGCAGCCGGGCCGCCCGGGCCGGCTACCGGCTGCTGGCCAACAAGTACTACCTGGACCACCTCTACACCGGGGTGGTGGTGGGATCGATCAAGGGCCCCATCGCCCGGGCCGCCTACTGGGCCAACCAGAAGGTGATCGACGGGGTGGTCAACGGGGTGGGCGTGGCGTCCACGCGGGCCGGACTGTGGGTCTACCGCCACATCGACCAGCGGGTGGTCGACGGTGCCGTCAACGGTGCCGGCTTCGGGGCGGAGGGCTTCGGCGGGATTTTGCGCACCATCCAGACCGGGCGCGTCCAGCAGTACGGGGCCCTGCTCTTCGGAGCCACCGCCGTGCTTGCCCTCGGCCTCGTCATCTTCGTCTAGCCAGGAAAAAAGGAGACACACCGACCTCATGGACGGCCTCGACGACATCGCCCTGACCGCTGCGGTCTTCCTGCCCCTGGTCGGCGTGTTGGCCATGATGTTCACGCCTCGCCAGCACGAGGCCGACCACAAGGTCATGGCGCTCATCGCCACGCTGGCCACATTCGGAGTGGGCGTCTACCTCCTGTTGCGCTTCGACTACGCCAGAGCCGACGCTCTGCAGTTCGACGTCGACGCCTCGTGGATCGAGGTCATCAACAGTCGCTACATCCTCGGCGTCGACGGCATCTCCCTGCCGCTGCTGGTGCTGTCGATGTTCGTCTGCGTGCTGGTCGTCGTCTACTCCTGGAACCACTTCCCGGAGCCGCACAACCCCAAGGCCTTCCTCATCTTGATCCTCATCCTCGAGACCGGGATGAACGGCACCTTCGTAGCCCAGGATCTCATCTTGTTCTTCGTGTTCTTCGAGGTCGTGCTCCTGCCCATGTACTTCATGATCGGCGTCTGGGGTGGCGAGCAGCGCCAGTACGCGGCCATCAAGTTCTTCCTCTTCACCCTCTTCGGCTCGGCACTGATGATCCTCAGTTTCCTGGCCCTGTTCTTCCAGGGGGGCCAGACGTTCGCCATCGCCGAGCTGGTGGCGGTGGCCTCCGACAACATCCCCCGGTCCACCCAGATCCTGATCTTCGGCGGGCTGTTCATGGGCTTCGCCATCAAGGTGCCGATGTTCCCCTTCCACACCTGGCTTCCCGACGCCCACACCCAGGCCCCGACCCAAGGATCGGTGATCCTGGCCGCCATCCTCCTCAAGCTGGGCACCTACGGCTTCGTGCGCATCGCCATTCCCATCCTGCCGGAGGCGGCCCAAGCCTGGGCCCCCTGGATCGGCGGCCTGGCGGTGATCGGCATCATCTACGGCGCCCTGGGCTGCCTGGCCCAGTCGGACATGAAGCGCCTCATCGCCTTCTCGTCGGTGGCCCACATGGGCTACGTCATGCTCGGCATCGCTACCCTCACCGACTTCGGCATCAACGCCGCCGTGTTCGGCATGGTGGCGCACGGCCTCATCACCGGGATGTTGTTCTTCGTGGCCGGCTCGGTGAAGGACCGCTTCCACACCCTGGAGCTCTCCCGTCTCGGCGGCCTGCTCATCCAGTCGCCCCGGATGGGCTGGATCCTCGGGTTCTGTGCCATGGCCTCCCTCGGCCTGCCCGGCCTGGCCGGCTTCTGGGGGGAGTTCCCGGTCATCCTGGCCGCCTACAACCCGGCCGAGGGCCTGTCGGTCGGGCTGTTCCGCGGCTACATGGTGGTGGCGGCGGTGGGGACCGTCTTCGCCGCCGGCTACCTGCTGTGGATGTTCCAGCGAGCCGCCTTCGGTACCCCCAAAGAGGAGTTCGCCGACACCCCCATCCCGGGCATGCACTGGCCCGAGTACGTGGCCTGGACCCCGATGCTGGTGCTGATCGTGGTCCTCGGGCTGTTTCCCAACCTGCTCTTCGGGCTCACTGACGGCGCCGTGGGCACGGCGCTGGCCGCCTTCGGAGGGGGAGGGAACTAAGCATGCCCTTCGACTCTCCATCGCTCGACTACCACGCCTTCGCCCCGGAGATCGTCCTCGTCGCCACCCTGGTCGTCCTGCTCTTCGTCGATCTGGTCTTCGAGGAGCGGGCCCGGTGGGCCACCTCCACCGTCGCCGGCGTGGGGCTGCTGGCCAGCGTGGTGCCCGTGCTCACCCTGGCCGTCGACGGGGCCGACCGCGGGCTCTTCGACGGCGCCTACGTCGTCGACAATTTCGCCCTCGTGCTCAAGGCCCTGTTCCTGGCCGCGGGGTACGTGACCGTGCTCATCAGCACCGACTACATCGGCGACGGCGACTACTACGAGGGCGAGTACTACTTCATGCTGGTGTCGTCGCTGCTGGGCATGACCTTGATGGCGTCGTCGCGCGACCTCATCAGCATCTTCGTCTCCCTCGAGCTCCTCTCCATCCCCGCCTACCTGCTGGCCGGCTGGCGCAAGCGGGACCTGCGGGGCAACGAGGCGTCGCTCAAGTACTACCTGCTCGGGGTCTTCGCCTCGGCGGTGATGCTCTACGGGATGTCGCTGGTCTTCGGGGTGACCGGGTCCACCGTGCTCGTCGAGATCGGTGACGTCCTGGCCGGTGGCATCGGCGCGGCACCGCTGGTGACGGTGGGGATCGTCTTCATCGTCGTCGGCTTCGCCTTCAAGGTGTCGGCCGTCCCCTTCCACGCCTGGGCCCCCGACACCTACGAGGGGGCCCCGACCCCCATCACCGCCTTCCTGTCGGTTGCCTCCAAAGCGGCCGGCTTCGTCGCCCTGGTGCAGCTCGTCTTCATCGCCTTCCTCGGGCGCGACGACGTGTGGGCCCCGATGTTCTGGCTGCTGGCCGCCGTCACCATGACGGTCGGCAACCTCATCGCCCTGCGCCAGACCAACGTGGTGCGCCTGCTCGCCTACTCCTCGGTCGCCCAGGCCGGCTTCATGCTGGCGCCCTTCGCCGTGGCCGCAGACATCCCGGTCGATCGGGGCGGTGTCGCGGCCGCCACCGGCGCTGTGATCACCTACCTGCTCATCTACGCCGCCATGAACCTGGGTGCCTTCGCCGTGGTCATGGCCGTGGCCCGCCGGACCCGCTCGGCCGAGCTCGGCTCGCTGGCCGGGCTGTTCTCCTACGCGCCCGGCCTGGCCGTGCTCATGTCCGTCTTCTTCTTCGCCCTGGCCGGCATCCCCCCGCTGGCTGGCTGGTACGCCAAGTTCGTGGTGTTCAAGGTCCTGCTCGACGCCGGCAACGCCGCCGCCGTCACCCTCGGGGTCATCGCCGCCGTCAACTCGGTGATCGCCCTGTTCTACTACGCCTCGGTGGCCCGGCACATGCTGCTCGACCCGGCCGCGGGCACGGACACCAGCCGGGTGCGCGTCCCCGCTTCGCTGGGAGCGGCCCTCGGCCTGTGCGCCCTGGCCACCCTGGCTTTCGGGGTCCTCCCCGGCCTCATCGCCGAGCTGGGCGACGTCGCCCTCTTCGGCCTCCTCCCCTGAGCGACACCCCCGCCTCCCCCCTTTCGTTCTTTGTCGGATGAGCAGTGCGACGCCCGAGCGAGCCGACAAGGAACGGGAGGGGGTGCCGGTCGACGAGTTCCTGGACGAGGCGCTGTACGGGCCGGCGGGCTTCTACACCAGGGGCGGCGGTGCCGGCCGCCGGGGTGACTTCCTAACCAGTCCCGAAATCGGCGGCCTGTTCGGCGCGGTAGTGGCCCGCGCCCTCGACGCCACCTGGGACGACCTGGGCCGTCCCGACCCCTTCACGGTGGTCGAAGCAGGAGCCGGGCGGGGGGCTTTGGCCCGGTCGGTCCTGGACAGCGCCCCGGCGTGCGCCGGGGCGCTGCGGTACTGGTGCGTCGAACGTTCGCCGGTGCTGCGCCGCCTGGCCGGGGAGGTGGCGGGCACCCGGGCCGCCGGCCGCTTCCCGGCCGGGCCCCTCACCGGCGTGGTGGTGGCCAACGAGCTGCTGGACAACCTGGGCTTCCGCCTCCTCGAACGCCGGCCCGGCGGCTGGGCCGAGGTGCTGGTCGCCGGAGGCGGCTCCGAGGTGGTGGTTCCGGCCCTGCCCGAGGCCGCCGAGCGGGCCGCGGTCCTGGCCCCCGAGGCCGACGCCGGGGCCCGGATCCCGCTCCAGGACCGGGCCGCCTCCTGGCTGGCCGCGGCCCTGGCCGCCCTCCAGCGGGGGAAGCTGGTGGTCGTGGACTACGCCGACGTGACCCCCTCGCTGGCCCGGCGCCCGTGGCGGGACTGGGTGCGGACCTACCGGGGCCAGCAGCGGGGCGGCCACCCCTGGGCCGACCCGGGGAGCCACGACGTCACCTGCGAGGTGGCGGTCGACCAGTTGGCCGCCGTGCGCCCACCGGACCGGGACCGCAGCCAGGCCGAGTGGCTGGCCGCCCACGGTGTGGACGACCTGGTGGCCGAGGCCCGGGCCACCTGGCACGAGCGGGCCCAGGTCGGCGACCTGGCCGCCCTGGCCGCCCGCAGCCGGGTGGGGGAGGCGGCCGCCCTCTGCGACCCGGCCGGCCTGGGCGCCTTCCGCGTCCTCGAGTGGGACGTCCCCGCCCCGGCATCCCTGCGAACTGGTGGCAGAAGCGGGGCCGGTTCGGCCCCGCATCTGCCACCAATTGGCCGAAGGGGGGAGGGAGCCACCGGGGCGGGCGCCCCGGCATCCCTGCGAACTGGTGGTAGAAGCGGGGCCGGTTCGGCCCCGCATCTACCACCAATTGGCCCGCGGGGGGAGGGAGCGAGGTGAGTACGCGGGCGGCGGCGGTGCTGGTGTTCTGCACCTCGGCGGCGGTGCTGGTGATCGAGATCCTGGCCGGGCGCCTGGTGGCGCCCTACGTCGGGGTGTCGATCGAGACCTTCACCGGGGTCATCGGCACCATCCTGGCCGGCATCGCCCTCGGCAGCGCCGCCGGCGGGCGCCTGGCCGACCGCTACGACGCCCGGCGGCTGGTGGGTCCGGCCGTCGCGGCCGGTGGCCTCGCCGCCCTGGTGTCGCTGCCGGTCGTGTCGGCGGTCGGGCCGGTGGTGCGCGGCGGTGGGCCGGCGGCCATCGTCGCCCTGGCCGGTGGCGCCTTCTTCCTCCCGGCGGCGGTGCTCAGCGCCGTCGGCCCCATGGCCGCCCAGCTGCGCCTGGCCAGCCTGGCCGAAACCGGCTCCGTGGTCGGTGGCCTCTCGGCGGCCGGGACCGCCGGCGCCCTCTTCGGCACCTTCGTGACCGGCTTCGTGCTGGTGGCCACCGTTCCCACCCGCCCCCTGGTGGTGGCCCTCGGTGTCGCCCTGGTGGTGGCCGGAGCGGGCCTGTGGTGGCGGTTGGGTACCACCCGGGTGCCGACGGCGGGCCTGTCGGTGGTCCTGGTCGCCGCCACCGGCCTCTCGCTGGCCGTGCCCGGCCCGTGCGGGGAACACACCGTCTACTACTGCGCTCGCGTCGAGGTCGACCCGTCCCGGCCCTCGGGCCGGGTCCTGATCCTCGACACGCTGCGCCACAGCTACGTCGACCTCGAGGACCCTACCTACCTGGAGTTCCGCTATGTGCGGCTCTTCGCCGACATGGTCGAGCTCCAGCTCGGGGGTGATCGAGCCGTCGACGCCCTGCACCTGGGGGGTGGGGGATTCAGCTTCCCCCGCTACCTGGCTACCACCCGGCCGGGCTCCACCAGCCTGGTCCTGGAGATCGACGGTGGGTTGGTCGACCTGGCCCGGGACGAGCTCGGCCTGCGTACCGGCGACGACCTGGCGGTGCGGGTGGGCGACGCCCGTACCGCCCTGGCCGAGTTGGCGGATGACCGCTACGACGTGGTGGTAGGCGACGCCTTCGGCAGCTTGTCGGTGCCCTGGCACCTGGCCACCCGGGAGGTGGCGGCCGAGATCACGCGGGTCCTGCGGCCCGGGGGCGTCTACCTGGCCAACGTCATCGACGGTGGCCCGAACCGCCTGGTCCGGGCCGAGGTGGCCACCCTCGCCGCCGAGTTCGCCAACGTGGCCGTCGTCGTCCCGCCGGCCGGGACGGGCGATGCTCCCGCCAACTACGTCCTCGTGGCCTCCTCCGGCCCGATCACCTCGGCCCTCGCCGCCTACGACGCCACCGACGGCGTCGCCCTCACCGGAGCCGAAGTGGACGCCTTCGTCGACGGTGCCCGGCCCCTCACCGACGACTTCGCCCCGGCCGACCAGCTCCTCACCCGGGGCTGAGCGGGCGGACGGGACCAGCCGGCGGCGGCCGGGCCAGGACTACCCTCACCCCCCATGGTCTCTGAGCGCCGTGACAACCCCGCCATCGAGGTCTATGCCAGCGAGAGCCGGCGGTTCCCCCCCTCGGACGCCCTGCGGGCCTACGCCCAGATCACCGGGACCGAGGTCTACGACGAGGCGGCCGCCGACCACGAGGGCTTCTGGGCCCGCCAAGCGGCGGAGCTGCTGAGCTGGCGCAGCGAGTGGCACACCATCTGCGACTGGAAGCCGCCCTTCGTCCAGTGGTTCGTCGAGGGCACCCTCAACGCCGCCGAGAACTGCCTCGACCGCCATCTGGCGGCGGGCCTGGGCGACAAGGTGGCCTACCACTGGGAGGGCGAGCCGGGGGACACCCGCACCATCACCTACGCCGACCTCCACGCCGAGGTGTGCCGCTTCGCCAACGTGTTGAAGCACCTCGGGGTAGCCAAGGGCGACCGGGTGGCCATCTACCTGCCCATGATCCCCGAGCTCCCCGTGGCCATGCTTGCCTGCGCCCGCATCGGCGCTCCCCACACCGTGGTCTTCGGCGGCTTCTCGGCCGAGTCCCTCGCCGGGCGCATCGTCGATGCCGACGCCAAGGTGCTGGTGACCGCCGACGGGGGCTGGCGCCGGGGCCAGGCCGTCCCGCTCAAGGACAACGCCGACGCCGCTGTGGCCACCACGCCCTCCATCGACCACGTGGTCGTCGTGCGCCGCACCGGGGAGCCGGTGACCATGGCCGAGGGGCGCGACCAGTGGTACCACGACCTCATGGTGACGGTGTCGGCCGACTGCCCGGCCGAGGCCATGGGTGCCGAGGACCTGCTCTACCTGCTCTACACGTCGGGGACGACGGCCACGCCCAAGGGGATCATGCACACCACCGGTGGCTACCTGACCCAGGTGGCCTTCACCCACCGCTACGTCTTCGACCTCCACGCCCACACCGACGTCTACTGGTGC
>DATMJI010000036.1:0-24398 GCA_035553895.1 Acidimicrobiales bacterium
CTTCGACGCCCCCCCGCCGATGTGCATCGACCTCTCCCGCCGCTACGGCGCCCGGATGTCGACCTCGCTCGGCGAGCTCACCATCGCCCTCGATCCCATCGCCGCCCCGGCGACGGTGAACAACTTCGTCTTCCTGGCCCGCTACCACTTCTTCGATTCCCTGGTCTTCCACCGGGTCATCCCGGGGTTCATGTGCCAAGGCGGCGACCCCGAGGGCACCGGGCGGGGCGGGCCCGGCTACCGCTTCGCCGACGAGCTGCCCAAGCCCGGGCGCTACGAGGTCGGCTCGCTGGCCATGGCCAATGCCGGGCCCGACACCAACGGGAGCCAGTTCTTCATCGTCAGCGGACCCAACGGCGTCGGCTTGCCTCCCAGCTACTCGCTTTTCGGCAAGGTGGTCAAGGGCCTCGACATCCTCGCCGCCATGGAGAAGGTGCCCACCGGGCGCAACGACCGGCCGGTGGAGGACCTGGTCATCGACCGCATCGAGATCACCGAGGCCGAATGAGGGGTGCCGGCCGGCGCCGCCCCGGGCGCTACCGTGGCCCGTCGTGAGCGACGGCGAGGAGATCCCCTACACCGAGGTGGGCCAACGCATCGGCGAGCTGGTCGGGCGCCTGACGGCGCATGACGACGAGGCCGTGGGCGAGCGGGTCACCGAGATCCTCGACTGGGTCGACGTGTTCCACCGTACCGGGCTGACCCGCATGCTGGCCATGGTCGAGGAGTGGCGGGGGGAGATCTTCCTCGAGTCGGTGGCCGGCGACCCGGTGGCCGGCACCCTGCTCGACGCCTACGAGCTGCGGGACCGGCTGCTGCCCGAGGGGGGCGACACGCCGCCGGCGCCGCCGCCGCAGCCCACGGTGGTGCAGATCCGCAAGCGCCCCCGCTGACCCGCCGGTCGGTTCACGCCGGCCCCTCCGGGATGCCCGCCGTCCCCCGTTGCCCCGCATCTCCTGTTCTGGTGGTCAGACGGACGCGTCGGCGGCCAGAGCGGACCACCAGAACGGCGGCTCAGACGCTCAGCAGCTCGTGGGCGCCGGTGTCGACCGAGGGGTGGCGCAACTTGGACATGGCCCGGGCCTCGATCTGGCGGATGCGCTCCCGGGTGAGGTTGAAGCTCTCCCCCACCTCCTCGAGGGTGCGGGCCTCGCCCCGGTCGAGCCCGTAGCGCAGGCTGATCACCGTGCGCTCCCGCTCGTCGAGGGGGGCCAGCAGCCGGGCCACCTCGGCCGGCAGCAGGGCATCGGCGGCGGCACTGAAGGGGCAGGTGGCGTTGGGGTCGGCCACCACGTCGCCCAGCTCGGCGTCGCCGTCCTCGCGCAGGGGGTCGGAGAGCGACAGGGTGCCGCCGGCGTAGCGGAAGATCTCGATGAGCTTGTCGATGGGCAGGTCGAGCTCGGTGGCCAGCTCGGCCAGGGTAGGCGGCCGACCGAACTTGATCTCGAGCACGCCCTGGGCCTTGCGCAGCCGGGTGAGCTGGTCGCCGGCATGGACGGGCAGGCGGATGGTGCGCCCGGTGTTGGCGATGCCCCGGGTGATGGCCTGGCGGATCCACCAGGTGGCGTAGGTCGAGAACTTGAAGCCCTTGCGCCAGTCGAACTTCTCCACGGCGTGGATGAGGCCGAGGTTGCCCTCTTGGACCAGGTCCAACAGGGGCAGCTCCGACGCCTGGTACTTCTTGGCGATGGAGACGACCAGTCGCAGGTTGGCCTTGATGAAGGTCTGGGTGGCGTCGTCGCCGGCCTGGGCCGCCTGGCGCAGCTCCCGCCGCCGGGCGACCGACAGCCGCTCCCCGGCCTCCTCGGCCCGGGCCATCTCCTTACGGGCGGCGATGCCGTCCTCGATGGCCTGGGCCAGGCGAGCCTCGTCGGCCTTGGTGAGCAGGGCGTGCTTGCCGATGTCACTCAGGTACAGCCGGACGAGATCCTCGTCGGCGCGCTCGGCGCGCTGCTTTGCCATGCGCTGCTCACCCTTCCTCCGACGGCACGGGACCCGGCATAGTGTAGGACAACATCGGCGGACTTCCTTCCCTGGGCCCAGATTGAGCGTCGAGCTCGTCGATGTGGCCGTCTTCGCCGGCTACGGCGTGACCGTCCTCATCGCCCTAGCCGTGGCCGTGATGGCGTTCCGCTCCGGCGATGGCCGAGGCCCTCCCGACCGCCCCGGCACCGCTCTGGGCGAGCGATCCCGGGCCTGGTGGCGCCGCTGGCGCTGAGCCGACCCCCATCCCATCGTTCTCGGCGCGTTTTAGCCCCCTCTTGGGGGCCGGACCGCGCCGAGAACGCAGGAGCGGTACCGTCGGGGCCCGTGGACGCCTTTCCCCTCGTGCTGCTCGCCTTGGTCGTGGTGGGCGGGGCCATCGTGTTCCGCTCCATGGTGCGCCTGAAGCGGGCGGCGGTGGGGGCCCTGCAGGCAGCCAAGGACCTCGAGGCCCGCCTGGCCGCCCTCAAGGCCCAGACCGACGCCCAGGCCGAAGCCCTGGGCCGGGACCGCCCGTCGCCTCCCGGTTCCTGATCCGGCTCGGCCCTCAGCGGGCCAGCAGGGCGGCCACCGTCCCGCCCGCCCCGGCCACGGCGTAGAAGGCCGGGTCGTCCTCGGGTCCCCGCCGCATGGAGGTGACCCGCAGGCGCCGCTGGGCCAGCAGGGTGGGCACGTCGGCGTCGTCGACGGAGAGCAGGCGGTGGCGCTCGGCGATGCCGCTGCGCTCGAGATCGGCCCGCAGCCGCTCGGCGTAGGGCCCCCGGGGCACGCCGATGGTGGCCCGGGCCCGGGTGAGCAGGCCCAGCGCCGTGCGGCTGTGGTGGCTGGCTCCCTGGTGGCGCAGCCGGGGGTCGGCCAGGGAGAAGCGCACGGCGGCGACCGGCCGCCCCCCGAGTGACTCGGCGGCGTCGAGGGCGGGGGCCACCTCGAGGGCGGACATACCCAGGCGGGTGGCCGTGCCCGCCGACCCGGGGCCCATGCCCACCACGGTGACGCCGGCTCCCTCCACCACCCTGGCCACGGTGAGGGCGGCGGGCACGTTGATGGCCTCGTGGTCGCCACCGAAGGCGTGCCCGGCGGTGATGGTGACGTCGACCAGGCCGGCCGCCTTCATGGCGGGCACCAGCTCCGAGGTGGCCATGGGCAGCGCGCCCCCGTCGGTCATCACGTAGGCCAGGCGCAGCTCCGGGCGGGCCTCTTTGCAGGCGGCCGCCACGCACGGGACCTGGCTGTGCAGCGAGCACACCACCACGGGCATGCTCTCGAGGTCGTCGGCCTCGGCCAGCTGGCCGGCGTGCAGCTCCTCGGCCGATCCGGTGTCGCTCTGGAGCGACGTGTACCGGAGCTTCATCAGGTGTCCCGGACCGGGGGACTGCCAGCTGCGGCGGGACAGGTTCCAGTGCACGACGTGCCACCCTCCGCTGCCCAGGCCCAACTCGATGGCCGTGGTGTTGAGCACCACCTCGTCGCCGACAGCCACCGGGCCGACCACCTCGACGAGCACGTAGGCCCGGGAGCGAGCCACGCCCGCCCCCGATCCCTCCCCGGTGAAGGCCACCTCGCAGCGCTGCAGGCCGGGGCGCTCGTCGAGCAGGGCGACGACGGCTGCGGTACGGAACGAGGGCACGGGGCCGAGGTGGGCCGGTGCTCAGAGCGACGCGATCAGGCGCTCGACCCGCTCGTCGCGGGCCTTGAACGGATCCTTGCACAGCACCGTGCGCTGGGCCTGGTCGTTGAGCTTGAGGTGGACCCAGTCGACGGTGTAGTCCCGCTTGCGCTCCTTGGCCCGGCGGATGAACTCGCCGCGCAGGCGGGCCCGGGTGGTCTGGGGCGGTTCCAGGGCACCGGGGCCGGCCCGGTCGACCTCCTCCTCGGTGCACATACGATCGACCATGCCCCGCTCCTCCAGGCGGTAGTACAGGCCCCGCTCCCGGTTCACGTCGTGGTACTGCAGGTCCATGAGGGCGATCCGGGGGTGCATGAGGGGCAGGTCGTGGCGGTCCCGGTAGGCCTCGATCAGCTTGTGCTTGACCACCCAGTCGCACTCCCGGTCCAGCGACAGCGGGTCCTTGGCCAACCCCGTCAGGCAGTGCTCCCACATGCCGAGGGCCTGCTCCTCGAGGGGGCTGACCCCCTGGTTCTCGGCGTAGCGCAGGGCCCGGCTCAGGTACTCGCTCTGGATGTCGATGGCGCTGACCTCGCGCCCGTGGGCCAGGCGCACCCGCTTCCGGCAGGTGATGTCGTGGCTGATCTCGCGGATGGCCCGGATGGGGTTCTCCAAGGTCATGTCCCGCAGCACCACCGAGGGATCCTCCAGCATGCGCAGGAGTACCGAGGTGGCACCCACTTTCAAAAAGGTGGCGTACTCGCTCATGTTGGAGTCGCCCACGATCACGTGGAGGCGCCGGTAGCGCTCGGCGTCGGCGTGGGGCTCGTCCCGGGTGTTGATGATGGGGCGGCTGCGGGTGGTGGCGCTCGACACGCTCTCCCAGATGTGCTCGGCCCGCTGGGAGATGCAGTACATCGCCCCCCGGGCGGTCTGGAGCACCTTGCCGGCCCCGGCGTAGATCTGGCGGGACACGAGGAAGGGGATGAGCACCTCGGCGTAGTGACCGAAGTCGTCCCGGCGGCTGGTGAGGTAGTTCTCGTGGCAGCCGTAGGAGTTGCCGGCCGAGTCGGTGTTGTTCTTGAACAGGTAGATGATCCCCCGGATGCCCTCTTCCCGCAGGCGCTGCTCGGCGAAGGACAGGAGTTGCTCGAGGATGCGCTCGCCCGCCTTGTCATGGACCACCAGATCGTGGATCGAGTCGCACTCGGGCGTGGCGTACTCGGGATGGCTGCCCACGTCGAGGTAGAGCCGGGCCCCGTTCTCGAGGAACACGTTGCTGGAGCGCCCCCACGACACCACCCGCCGGAAGAGGTACCGGGCCACCTCGTCGGGGCTGAGGCGGCGCTGGCCCCGGAGCGTGCAGGTCACCCCGTACTCGTTCTCCAGGCCGAAGATGCGCCGGTCCACGGCGTCACGGTAGCGGGGCAGGGCACCGCCTCCCCGTTCACGGCGCCACGACACCACCGAGGGGTAGCCTGGGCGGGTGCAGCGGCTGCGGATGATCCCGGTGGCCCGGACGGCCGGTGCCTTCGAGGCCCGGGTCCTGGCCGCCCGCCTCGGATCCGACGGGATCGTCACCCAGCTGCGGGGTGGTGGCGTGGACGGCCTCTACCCCGTGGGCCACGTCGAGGTCCTCGTCAGCGCCGAGGACCTCGGCACCGCCCGGGAGCTCCTCCTGGCCGACGACGTCGAGTCGGCCTTCGACGACGACGCCCTGGCCGACGTGGCCGACCCCGACGGGCCGGCCGGTCCCTCGCCCCGGGCCCGCTGGATCGTGCTGGCGGTGCTGGTGGGCCTGGTGCTCTTCGCCTACGTCAACACCATCGGCTACCAGTCGCCTCCGGAGCGGCCCGAACCCCCCTCAGGATCCGAGCAGGGCGGCTAGGTCGCTCTCGGCCAGGCGCTGGAAGGCCCGGCGCCCGTCGCCCCTGGCCAGCACGGCCACCTCGAGGTCGCCCGGTTCGAGGCGGTGCCCGGGCTCGGACAGTGCGTCGACGCACACCTGCAGGGCGGCGTGGCGATCGAGTCCCTCCTCGTAGTTCGCCCGCAGGCGCTCCACGATGGCGTCGGCTTCGCCCCCGAGCACGGTGAAGCGGCCCTCGTCGATCACCGTGCCGTCGTAGAGCAGGTGGAACAGCCGGTCACCGCTCTGGCTCTCCCCCACCTCGGCCACCAGGATCTCCACCTCCATGGGCTTCATCTCGTGGGTGAAGACCTGGTTGAGGATCTGGGCGTAGTTGTTGGCCAGGCTCCGGGCGTCGACGTCCTCCCGGCTATAGGCGTAGCCCTTGAGGTCGGCCGCCCGGATCCCCAGGATGCGCAGCTGGTCGAACTCGCTGTACTTGCCCACCCCGGCGAAGGCGATGCGGTCGTAGATCTCGCTGATCTTGCGCAGGCGCACCGACGGGTTCTCGGCGCACAGCAGGATCCCCCCGGCGTAGGTGGCGGCCACCAGGCTGCGGCCCCGGGCGATGCCCTTGCGGGCGTAGTCGGCCCGATCCTTCATCACCTGCTCGGGTGAGACGTAGAACGGCATGGTCACGGGCGCCCACCTCCGCCCATGGTCGGAGCCGTCCCCACGCTGGCCGTGCCCTCGGGGGTCGAGAGCCGGTCGACGAGCTGCCGGAAGCGTTCAGCCACCTCGCCCTCCTCGATGCGCTGGAAGCCCTCGGCGGTGATGGCCGCCATGGTGGGGAAGATCCCCCGCACCAGGTCGGGACCACCGGTGGCCGAGTCCTCATCGGCCGCCTGGAACAGGGCCGAGATGGCGAGATCCACGGCCTCGCCCCGCTCGATGCCCTCGCGGTAGCCGAGCTTGACCACCGTGCCGGCGTGCAGGCGGCCCGACCCGGTGGTGGCGAAGTCGCTCTCCTCGTAGCGACCCCCGGTGACGTCGTACTGGAAGAGCCGACCGGTGCCCCGGCGCAGGTCGTAGCCGGCGAAGACGGGTACCACCACAAGGCCCTGCATGGCCGCGGGCAGGTTGTTGCGCACCATGAGGCTCAGCTGGTTGGCCTTGCCCTCCAAGCTGAGCTCCACCCCCTCGACCTTCTCGTAGTGCTCGAGTTGGAGCTGGAACAGCTCCACCATCTCCACCGCCGGCCCCGCCGCCCCGGCGATGGCCACTCCCGAGTGGCGGTCGGCCGGGAACACCTTCTCCATGGTGCGGTGGCTGATGAGGTTGCCCGACGTGGCCCGCCGGTCACCGGCCATGATCACCCCGTCGGCGAAGCGCAACGCCACCACCGTGGTGGCGTGCGTCACATCGGGAACCGGCCCGCCCGGCACCGGGGGTGCACCACCGGTCCGGCGCAACAGGTCGGCGAAGCTGGGACCGGGGTCGTCGCCCGGCGCGAAGATGGGAAGGGACACGCCAGCGCAGGCTACCGGACCGCACGCCGAGCGCAGCGGGGCGACGTCTCTCCGCCCAGCGCAGCCGGGCAGGCCCGGTAGGTGCTCACCACCCTCGTCTGGAGGCTGGGCGCCGTAGAGCAGCGCGCAGCCTCCAGGCGTGCCCGCCGGCCAGTGACGGCGGCGAAGCTCTCTGCTACTGGCCGCCCTTTTGCACGTAGCTCTTGACGAACTCTTCCGAGTTCACCTCCAGAACGGCGTCGATCTCGTCGAGGAGATCGTCGAGTTCGGCCTTGATCTCCTCACCCCGCTCCGAGCGGGGCGGCGTCTCCTCTTCGACGACCTCGTCGTCGCGGCGTGGTGCCGGCCGCCGCCGTTGCTCCCGTTCAGCCATGGCTCCTCCTCTCGCCTAGGTACCGAGCCGCCGGAGCAACTCGGCTGGATTGGTGCATTCCTCCAAGAGCCCATCGACCATGTCAGCCGAACCCTTGAGCGGTTCCATCATCGGGACCCGCCGGAGTGGATCGCTCCCCACATCGAACACCATGGAATCCCAGTTCGCAGCCACGATCTGGGGTGCCCAGCGCTGCAGGCACTTCCCCCGGAACCAGGCCCGGGTGGTGGGCGGCGGTTCGGTCATGGCCGACACCACCTCTTCCTCGGTGGTCAAGCGCTCCAGGTGGAGGCGCTCGGCCAGCGAGCGACCGGGCCGCAGATCGTGGTACTGCAGGTCCATGGCGGCCAGGCGGGGGGCGTCCCAGGAGAGCCCGTCGCGCTCCCGGTAGGCGGACAGCAGCTGGTACTTGGCCACCCAGTCCAGCGTCGTGGCCAGCGCCATGGGGTCGGTCTCCAGCGCCGTCAGGACCGCCTCCCAGCGGCGCAGCACCTCGGCGCCGACCTCCTCGCCCACCGAGTCGAGGCCCCCGGCGTCGGCGTACTTGCGGGCCCAGGTGAGGTACTCCCACTGGAGGTCGAGGGCGCTGATGGTGCCCCCGCCGGCCAGCGCCAGCACCCGGGTGAGCTCGAGGTCGTAGGACACCTGGCGCAGGGCGGCCACCGGGGCGGCCAGGGTCAAGTCCCGCCCCAGCTCCCCGTCCTCGATCATTGACAGCACCAGAGCGGTCGTGCCCACCTTGAGGAAGGTGGCGACCTCGGAGCAGTTGGCGTCACCCACGATGACGTGCAGGCGCCGGTAGCGCTGGGCGTCGCAGTGGGGCTCGTCGCGGGTGTTGACGATGGGGCGCTTCAAGGTGGTCTCCAGGCCCACCTCCTCTTCGAAGAAGTCGGCCCGCTGGGAGAGCTGGAACGGCACCTCGGCGGTGGAGACGCCGGGCACCTCCGAACCCACCTTGCCGGCGCCGGTGAAGAGCTGGCGGGTGACGAAGAAGGGGGTGATCCCGGCCACGATGCGACCGAAGGGCACCGAGCGGGCCACCAGGTAGTTCTCGTGGCAGCCGTAGCTGTTGGCCTTGCGGTCGCTGTTGTTCTTGTAGACGACCACCTCCTGGCCTTCGGGCAAGGTGGCGTTGGCCGCCCGCATCGACGCCACCAGGATGCGCTCCGCCGCCTTGTCCCACACCACCGCCTGGCGGGCATCGGAGCACTCGGGGGTCGACAGCTCGGGGTGGGCGTGGTCGACGTAGTAGCGGGCCCCGTTGGTCAGCACCGCGTTGACCAGATGGGTCTCCACCTCGGGCGCCGCCGGCCCCTCGAGGCGGTAGCCCCGGGCGTCGTTACCGGGCGTCTCGTCCTCGAAGTCCCAGTCCACCTTGCGCTGCAGCGAGGCCACGTAGGCGTTGATCAACATCGACGACGCCGCCATCGGGTTGGCGTCGGCCGTGCCCCGCAGCACGATGCCGTACTCGGTCTCGATCCCGCAGACCTTCCGGATGGCCACGCGCCGACCCTACCCCCGCACCGAAGTGAATCGGCGCCAGCCCGTGGTCGGGCGGCTACAGGTACTGGCCGGTGGCCACCCGCTCGATCGAACGGCCACCCTTGCTCTCCTCGGCGTCTCCGGTGACGAGGGTCCGCACGTAGACGATCCGCTCCCCCTTCTTGCCGGAGATCTTGGCCCAGTCGTCGGGGTTGGTGGTGTTGGGCAGATCCTCGTGCTCCTTGTACTCCTGGGCAATGGAGGCCACCAGGTCGGCGGTGGCGATGCCCGGCTCGCCCCCGGCGATGAGGCGCTTGATGGCCAGCTTCTTGGCCCGCCGCACGATGTTCTCGATCATCGCCCCCGAGGCGAAGTCCTTGAAGTACATGACCTCCTTGTCACCGTTCTGGTAGGTGACCTCGAGGAAGCGGTTGGCGTCGTCGTCGCGGTACATGACCTCGACGGTGTGCTCGATCATGGCCTGCACCGCCTTGGCCGGATCACCGCCGCCCAGGGTGGCGACCTCGTCGGCCGCCAGGGGTAGGTCGGCCTCCAGGTAGCGGTTGAAGATCTGGGCCGCCGCCTCCTCGTCGGGCCGTTCGATCTTGATCTTCACGTCCAGGCGACCGGGGCGCAGGATGGCCGGGTCGATGAGGTCCTCCCGGTTGGAGGCGCCGATGACGATCACGTTGCGCAGCGCCTCCACGCCGTCGATCTCAGCCAGCAGCTGGGGGACGATGGTGGACTCCATGTCGGAGCTGATGCCGCTGCCCCGGGTGCGAAAGAGGCTGTCCATCTCGTCGAAGAAGACGATCACCGGGACCCCTTCCTCGGACTTCTCCCGGGCCCGCTGGAAGACGAGGCGGATCTGGCGCTCGGTCTCGCCGACGTACTTGTTCAACAGCTCCGGACCCTTGATGTTGAGGAAGTAGCTCCGGGCGGCCGGCTTGCCCGTGACCTCGCTGACCTTCTTGGACAGCGAGTTGGCCACCGCCTTGGCGATGAGGGTCTTGCCGCATCCCGGGGGGCCGTACAGCAGGATCCCCTTGGGGGCGGGGAGCCGGTAGGTCTCGAACAGGCTCCGGTGGAGAAAGGGCAGTTCGACGGCGTCGGTGATCTGCTCGATCTGGGCGTCGAGGCCACCCACGTCGGCGTAGGAGATGTCGGGGACCTCCTCGAGGACCAGCTCCTCGACCTCGGGCCGGGGCAGGCGCTCGAGGATCAGGCCGGATCGGGAGTCGATCAGCACGCTGTCGCCCGCCCGCAGGTGGACGCCGGCGAGCGCCCCCGAGAGCTCCACCACCCGCTCCTCGTCGGCCCGCCCGACGATGAGCGCCCGGTTGTCCTCGAGCACCTCCTTGAGCGTCACCACCTCGCCGGAGACCTCGCCGTCGCGGGCCATCACCACGTTGAGCGACTCGTTGAGCACCACCTCGGCCCCCCGGACCAGCTCGTCCTCGGCCAGATCGGGGTGCAGGGCGACCCGCATCTTGCGTCCCCCGGAGTAGACGTCGACGGTGCCGTCTTCGTTGTGGCCGAGGAGGGTGCCGTAGGCCGACGGGGGCTGGGTGAGCTTCTCGACCTCCTCCCGCAGGGCGGCGATGTGCTCCCGGGCCTCACGCAAGGTGTAGCTGAGCTTCTCGTTCTGGGAGACGGCCTGGGCCAGCTGGCCCTTGGTCTCGAGCAGCCGCTCTTCGAGGGTGCGCACCCGGCGGGGAGCGTCGGCCAGCTTTCGGCGCAGGACGGCGACCTCCTCCTCGAGGTTCGCCGCCTGCTCTCGCAGCTCCTGGAGCTCGGTTCGATCACGGCCCGCCATCGTCGGCAGGGTACACGGGGTACGGGGATGACCGGCGTCAGTTTCCCCGGCCCAACCGTGTAAATTGGGTTCCGTACCGAGGAGTTCCCCGACGAGCGGAGGCTGCCCATGAAGGTCTGGATCGACCAGGATCTCTGCACCGGCGACGGGTTGTGCGAGGAGATCGCCCCCGACGTGTTCACCCTGCTCGACGACGGTCTGGCCTACGTCAAGGAGGGGGGCAAGGTCTTCAGCGATCCGGGCGGCTCCGAGGGGCTGGCCAGCTTCCCCGACAGCCAGGTCGACGCCGTGGTCGAGTCGGCCGAGGAGTGCCCCGGTGAGTGCATCTTCATCGAGCCCTAGCCGGCTCGCTACGCTCGCCGAGAAGGGCATGGTGCCGCCTTCGGCGGCACTGACTCCTGGTTCCGGCCGGGCAAGCCTCGCTGCGCTCGGCGCCCGGTCGGTGGGACCTTGCTCGCTGCGCTCGTCGGTCCCAGTTTCCCGCGCTCGCCGGTTCAACGCTGCACTCGCCGCTCGGGGCGGGAGCCGTGGCTGAGGTCCAGGAGACCCCGTTGCCGGGGGTGGGGGTGCGCTACGACTTCATCACCACCGAGGGCGACCGCATCGGCGTGCTGGCCCACCGCACCGGGCGCCGGGAGCTCCTCGTCTACGGCACCGACGACCCGGATGCCTGCCGCGACGTGGTGCGCCTCGACCCGGACGACACCCACACCCTGGCCGAGCTCTTGGGGACGTCGCACGTGAGCGAGCGCCTCAACGCCCTCCAGCAGGACATCGAGGGGTTGACCATCGACTGGCTCCCCGTGGGAGCCGACTCCGCCTGTGTGGGCCGCACGCTGCGGGAGTCGGCCCTGCGCAGCGAGACTGGCGTCTCCATCGTGGCCGTGGTGCGCGGCGACGAGACGATCCCCGCACCTGGCGGCGACTTCGCCCTGGCCCGGGGCGACACCGCGGTGGCCGTGGGAACGGCCGAGGGCATCAAGGAGCTCTTCCGCCTGTTGCAGCAGGGGTAGGGCGAACTAGTGTTCCTCGGCGCCGCCGCGCCCGACGCGGTGGCGCCGGTGCTCATCGAACTGGGTGTCGTCGTCCTCGTCCTGGCCGTCCTGGCCCGGGGGGCCGACCGGGTGGGGATCAGCCCCATCCCCCTGTACCTCATCGCCGGCCTGGTGGCCGGCGAAGGCGGGCTCGACCTCCTGCGCCTCGGGGAGGGGATGGTGGCCGTGGGCTCGGAGGTCGGGGTCGTGCTGTTGCTGCTGGCCCTGGGCCTCGAGTACAGCGGAGACGAGCTGGGCGCCAGCCTGCGCTCGGGCCTGCCGGCTGGCCTGGCCGACCTGGTCGCCAACGCCGTGCCCGGGGTGTTGTTCGGTCTCGCCCTCGGGTGGGAGATCCGGGCTGCCATCCTCCTCGGTGGCGTGACCTACATCTCCTCGTCGGGGGTCATCTCCAAGGTCCTGCGCGACCTCGACCGCCTGGGGAACCGGGAGACCCCGTCCATCCTCTCCATCTTGGTGCTCGAGGACCTGGCCATGGCCGTGTACCTCCCCGTGGTGGCCGTGCTCCTCACCGGGGGAACCTTCCTGGCCGGCCTGGTCTCGGTCGGTGCCGCCCTGCTGGCTGTGGCCGTCGTGTTGTTCGTCGCCCTCCGCCACGGCCCCCTCATCAGCCGGGCCGTGCTCACCCGCACCGACGAGGCCCTGCTCCTCGGGGTGCTCGGCACCACCCTGCTGGTCGCCGGGCTGGCATCCCGGCTGCAGGTATCGGCCGCCGTCGGGGCCTTCCTGGTGGGCATCGCCCTCAGCGGACCGACCCAGGAGCGGGCCTCCCGCCTGGTCAGCCCGCTACGCGATCTCTTCGCCGCCACCTTCTTCCTGTTCTTCGGGCTTCAAGTGGATCCGGCCAACCTGGTGCCGGTCGCCGCCGTCGCCGGTGCCCTGGCCGTGGTGACGGCCGCCACCAAGGTGGCCACCGGGTGGTGGGCCGCGGCCCGGGCCGGCATCGCCCGCCCCGGACGGTTGCGGGCCGGCACCGCCCTGATCGCCCGAGGCGAGTTCTCCGTCGTCATCGCCGGCCTCGGCGTGGCCACCGGCATCGAGCCCGAGCTCGGTCCGGTGGCGGCGGCCTATGTCCTGTTCATGGCCATCGGGGGCCCGGTGCTCACCCGGCTCAGCGACACCCTGGCGGCGCGGGTGCGGCCGGCAACCTGAGAACGGCGCACCGGCACCGGCAATCGACCTGTTGCCGCCGGCCAGCCGGCTCCACCACCCCACCGCCCTGCCGGCGAGAACGGGGGGCTAGAGGCAGCGGCCGGTGTCGGTGGGGGCCCGGGGGGCCGCCAGGGCCTCGCCGAGCTCTTCGGCGTCGAGGGCGTAGGCGGTACCTGAGCGGTCGGGGGCGATGGCGAAGGCCGCCCCCACCACCGTCCCCGACGGGGAGACCAGAGCCGCTCCGGAGTCGCCGGGAGCGAGCTCGCTGGCCAGGATGAGGACCTGGCGGCGGGTCGGGCCGTCGCCGTAGAGGTCACGACCCACGGCCTCGACGGCCTCTCGCACCTCGAAGGGGGAGATCTCCAGGCTCCCGCCACCGGGGTAGCCGAAGACGCCCCCGCTTGTGCCGACCTGGGCATCCTCGACGACGAGGGCAGGGGCACCGAGGCCCGGGGCCTCGAGGATGGCGAGATCGGTCCCGGGATCGAAGTAGACCACGGTGGCGGCGGTGCGGGTGCCCCCGACGGCAATCAGGTCGGTCTGGTCCTGGCCGGCAACCACGTGGGCGTTGGTGACCACCACTCCGGGGCCGACGGCGAAGCCGCTCCCCTCCTGCAGGCGACCACAGGCTTCGCCCTCCACCCGGAAGGTGGACGCCGCCACCTGCTCGGCCACGGCCGCCGACAGGCCCGACTG
Source organism: Acidimicrobiales bacterium (assembly GCA_035553895.1). Lineage (GTDB taxonomy): Bacteria > Actinomycetota > Acidimicrobiia > Acidimicrobiales > CADCSY01 > JADDRA01. The sequence goes on from DATMJI010000036.1 coordinate 13,536, forward strand.
GCCTGGCGGGGGCCCCACGTCGGGGGCCGGGCGCAGGGCGGCGAAGACATCCGGGAAGCGGGTGTCGCCGACCAGGCGGCGCAGGGCATTGAGCGTGTCGGGCGGGTCGGGCGCCACCGAGTCGACCGAACGGGCGATGTAGGAGTTCCGGGCCTGGCTGGAGACCGTCCCCGGCACCTCGGCCAGCGTGGGCAGCAGCAGCCAGACGGCGACGAGCACGCCGAACCCGCCGGCCACCGCCCCACCGGCCCGGTCGAGGGGGCGACCGGCGGCGGGGATGGCGAAGTGGGCCTTGGTGCCGGCCAGCAGCCCGAGGCCCTGGCCGAGGAAGGCCCCGATCAACAAGATGCCGATGGCCACCACCAGGCGGCCACCAGGGTCCCCTGACGGCAGGGGGACGAGCTCCAGCAGGTCGGGCAGGAACCGGGTGGTGGCGTACAGCCCGATGGCCAGGCCCACCCAGGACAGGGCGCGGGCCAGGAACCCCAGGCGGTAGCCACCGGCGGCAGCCGTGACCACCATCAACAGGACGAACCCGTCGAAGAGGTTCACCGTGGGGTGCGCGGGGCCTTGACCCCGCCGGGGATGGACCCGAGGAGGCGGGCCGAGGTGAGGAACCCGGTATGGGCGACCATGCGGTGATCCGGTCGCACCGCCTGACCCTCGATGTGCCAGGTCCGCTCCAGGTGCTCGACCGTCTGAGCCAGCTCGAAGCCGCTGCCGTCGAAGGCCTGGCGCAGCTGGGCGGCCTGGACGATCGACGGGGTGTAGGCCACCAGGGTCCCCCCGGGTCGGAGCGCCTCCTCGGCCGGTTTCACCACTCGCCACGGTTCCGGGAGGTCGAGCAGGACGGCGTCCAGACTGTCCTCGGCGATGCCGTCGTAGACGTCGCGCTCCTCGACCCGGTAGCGCTCGGCGGCCTCGGCACCGACGAGGGCGGCCACGTTCTCCCGGGCCCGCTCGGCGAAGTCGGGGCGCAGCTCGTAGCCCACCACCCGGGCGCCGGCCCGCACGAGCGTCATCGACAGCGCCCCCGAGCCCACGCCGGCCTCGAGCACCCGAACGCCGGGGTGGATGTCGGCCAGCACCAGGATGGCACCGAGATCCTTGGGGTAGATGACCTGGGCTCCCCGCGGCATGCGCAGGACGAAGTCCGAGAGGCTCGGGCGCATGACGGTGTAGCGGGCCCCGGTGGTCGAGCGCACGGTGACGCCCTCCTCAGCACCCAGCACGTCGTCGTGGGCCATGATCCCGGTGTGGGAGTGGAACTCCCCGCCGGGGCGGAGCACGGCGAGATACTGGCGACCCTTGCTGTCGACGAGCAGGACCTGGTCACCGCTGCGCAGGCGCCCGCTCATCTCCGCTTTCTCTTCGGCGCTGCCGCCTCGTGGCGGATGACGATGGTCTCCCCGGGCTGCAGCTCCTCGGCGTAGACGACCCTCGCCTCTCGCGTCGCCGCCTTCTTGGCCATGCGGGCGGTGAAGATGGCGGCCCACAGCGCGGTCCACGCCCGGGAACCGCCGAGCAGGCCCTTGAACTGGCTGCGGCGGTAGAGGTAGCGCAGCATCACCTCACCCCGGCAACCGGGCGAAGATCACTCACACCCGCCGCACCTCGACGACGGTGGAGCGCTTCTTGCCCTTGCGGCGGCCGAGGAGGTAGGCCGCGGCCACCACCGCCACCGCCGTGGCCACGGCGGCGATCACCGCGTAGCTGCGACCGGACTCGGCGACCTCTCCGGCCTCGCCCTTGATCTCCCGCAGCTTGCGCTCGATGTCGTCGCGCGTCACCGGGCCGTTCCCGGGGATGGTGTCGCCCTTGCTCACGCGCTGGTCCCCTTCCGCTTGATGGCTGCCACCGCCGCGCCGATCACGCCGGCGCACACCAGCAGGGTCAGGAGGTAGGGGGCGAAGGACAGGTTCCCGTCGAAGAGCGAACCGGTCTCGGCCTGGAGCACCCGCAGGATGGTCAGCGAGAGCAGGACGGTCCCCGCTCCGAGGAGCAGCGACCCGGCCAGCCCGAAGGCGACCCAGCGACCGATCCCCTTGATGGGCTCGACCGTCTCCTGCTTGGCGTAGGCCCGCACCAGGCTCCAGAGATCGGTCGCCAAATTGGGGAGCGACGTATCGTCACCGGGCTTGCCCACCGCACACTCCTGCGCTCGTTGACATGAACTGCGACCCGGAAGCCGTCCCCGGGCGAAGACGACCTTCCTATCCCCCAGCCAGGCGTCTGGCAAGCACATCCTCCTCCTCGGCCAGCAACCGGGCCAGCAGGACGAGGCGGCGCCCGGGCGTCTCGGCGGCCAGCAGGGCCTGCTGGTCGAGGGGCCCGACGGGTGCCAGCCTCGACAGCTCGTAGCTGGCCGTCACCAAGTCGCCGGCCGGCTCCGGCATGACGGCGGCGGCGGTGTCGCCCAGCTCGGCGGCCAGGGCCAGCACCCGTCGCAGGCGGGTCGCCACCTCCGAGGGCGGCGGGCCGTCGCCCGCCGGGACATCGATCCAGTCCTCCACCTCGGCCCGGGGATAGGGATCCTCCGGGAGCCAGCGGCGTACCCGCACCCGACGGGTCCCGGCGGCGGCGATGGCCCAGCGCCCGTCGTCGAAGCGGGCCGCCGCCACCAGTCTGGCCACGCAGCCGACATCGAAGCGGCTGTCGCCGCCGCCGACCTCGCTGCCCCGTTCGATGAGGGTGACCCCGAATTCCTGGGCCCCCTCCAGGCAGGCGTCGACGAGGGCCCGGTAGCGGGGCTCGAAGACGCGCAGGGCCAGATCGGCCCCGGGGAAGAGCACCGAGCCCAGGGGGAACATGGCCATGGTCGCCATCGCCGGCTCAGGCGGCGTCGGGATAGCCGTCGGGGCCGATCTCGTCGAGGCTGGGCAGGGCCGGGTAGGCCACCAGGGCATCGGCCAGGGCGTCCTGGAAGGGGAGCCCGTCGTCGAAGCGGTCAATGCCGTTCTGGATGGCCGAGAAGACGATCTGGCCGCCGTCCCTGGTGGCCACGTAGCCCGAGAGCGATGCCACGCCCCGGATCGAGCCGGTCTTGGCCCGGAGAAGCCCGCTGACCGGGGTGTCGACGAAGCGGCGAGCCAGCGTGCCGGTGGACCCGGCGACGGCCAGGCCCTGGTCGAGGGCCCCACCCGGGTCGGCGGCGGCCAGGACGTCGTGCAGCAGGCGGCAGGTGACCCGGTTGGCGGGGTCGAGGCCCGACCCGTCGGCCACCACCAGGCCCTCGGTGGACAGGCCCAGATCCTCCAGGCGGGCCACGACCGCCGCCCGGCCGGCCTCGGTCGAACCGTTCCCCCCCGCCCGCAGGCCCAGCTCCTTGACCAGCAGCTCGGCGGTGCCGTTGTCGCTCTCGCGCACCATCGCCCCCGCCAGCTCGGCCATGGTCGGCGAGTCGAGGGAGGCGACAGCTGCGGCCGGCACGGGGGCGGGGCCTGAAGCGGCGTCGCCCTGCACGAGGATGCCCCGCTGGCGCAGCAGTTCGGCGAAGACCCCGGCGGCCCCGGCGGCGGGATCGGCGAAGGGCACGTCCTCGGGTTCCCAGGCGCTGAACCCGTCGTTGACCCACAGGCCGGACAGGGGGCCGATCTCGTCGTCCTCGACGTAGCGGGCGGGCCAGCCGGGCACGTAGCGGACCTCGTCGTAGCGGCCGCCGTCGCCGAGGACGCGGCCGCGCACCTCCCGCACCCCGGCGCCGGCCACGGCATCGGCCAGCTCCTCCAGCGGGGTGTAGAGCACCGGCTGGCGTTCGAAGTGGGCAGCCCAGGCCGCCGTGCCCAGCACCGGATCCCCGCCTCCCACCAGCCACAGATCGCCCTCCACCACCCCGTCGGCCGGCTCCTGGGCGGCCACGACCGAGGTCCGCAGCCGTTCGCCCGGGCCGATGCCGGCCAGGACGGCCGCCGCCGTCACCAGCTTCATGCCCGACGCCGGGGCCAGCGGGGCCAGCGCCTGGTGCTCGTAGAGCGGTCGTCCCCGCTCGGTCACCACCAGGCAGCTCTCCCCCGGGCTCGATGCCACCAGGGCGTCGAGGCCCTGCACCAGGCGGGCTTCGCCCACCGGGCGGGCCAGCAGCGCCGGGAGGCGCCGGGGGGTGAGCACCGGCGCCTCGGGGGCGGGGGCTAGGGCCACCCGGGCACCGGCCTCGCCCTCGGCCGTGGCCGGAGGGACGGCCCGCACGGCGGCGACGGCTGACGAGACCGCCACCAGGGCCAGGATCACGGGCACGAGGACGCGGCGCACGACCGGCGAGGCTACTTCCCCGCTTTGCCTGCACTGATGGTGGTAGAGCGAGCATCCGTGCACACAAAGCCGGAGTTCGGGACCCCGCCTGAGTCCCGCCGGTCACCCGGACGGGGCCCGCCTAGGGTTCCAGGGCGGCCCGGAAGAAGGAGCGCACGTGTTCCAGGCGCCGAGCCAAGGCGGCCTCGGCCAGGGGGTCCTCGCCGAGCAGGCCCTCGAGGAAGGGCACGTCGCTGAAGTAACTCAGCAGGGCCCCGTAGCCGGTGAGCAGCAGCTGCTCGGGGTCGTGGCGGCGGAAGCGCCCGGCGTCCATCTCCCGCTCGAAGAAGGCGACGGCCCGCAGCAGGTGGGGGCGCAGGGCGGCCCCGAGGTCGATGCCCAGGTGGTTGCCCCCCTCGATGGCCTCCCGGCGCACCAGGCGGACGAATTCGGGGTTCTCCTGGAAGAAGCCGAACCCGGCCTCGATGACGTGGTCGACGAGCTTCCAGCCCTCCCGGGGGCTGTCGACGGCCTCCTCCACCCGCACCGCCCAGTCGGTGAGCTGGCGGGTGAAGACCTCCTGGTAAAGCACTTCCTTGGAGGCGAAGTGATGCAGCAGGCTGGGCCGGCGGATGCCCACGACGTCGGCGATCTGGCTGAGGGAGGTACCGTCGTAGCCGTGCTCGGCGAAGGCCCGGGTGGCCGCCGTGAGGATGGCGTCGCGCGTCGTCGGGACCGACTCGGCCGTGACCATCGTCCCGCAGGCTACCCAGGGCCGGGCACCGCCGGTTCCCGAACGTGGCCCGCCGTCATGGCCCGGGGCCTGTGCCGGCGCTGCCCCCGCTGCGGGGCCGGGCACCTCTTCGCCCGCTGGTCGTGCATGGTCGAGCACTGCCCCGGCTGCGGCATGCGCTTCGAGCGGGAGGAGGGCTTCTTCCTCGGGGTCTACTTCTTCAACATCGTCATCACCCAGGCCGCGGTCATGGCCTACGTGGCCATCGCCTTCGCCCTCACCCTGCCCGACGCCCCGCTGGGCCCCATCCTGGCCGGGGCGGTGGCCATCGCCGTCGCCGTGCCCCTCGTGTGCTACCCCCTGTCGCGGACGCTGTGGTCGGCCGTCCACCTGCTCATGCAGCCGCTCGAGCCGGCCGAGCAGGCCGAGGCCGCGGCCGAGCGCTTCGCCACCGACGACGCCCGGCGCCACGGCCGGTAGCGTCGGGGACGATGCCCTTCGCCGCCGCCCTGTCCCAGCACCCGATGGCCACCCAAGCCACCGGCGAGGTCGCCGGCTCGGTGCTCGAGGCCCTCGGGCCGGCACCCGACCTGGCCGTGCTCTTCGTCAGCACCGCCCACGCCGGCGCCCTGGAGGACATCGCCGGGGCCGTGCGCCAGGTGCTGGCCCCCGACGTGCTGATCGGCTGCACCGCCGGTTCGGTGGTGGGCGGCGACCACGAGGTCGAGGGCGGCCCGGCCGTGTCCCTGTGGGCGGCCCGGGTGCCCAGCGTCACCCCCCTGCGCCTCCTGGCCCAACGCCAGGACGACGGCATGGTCATCGCCGGGGTGCCCTCGCCCGAGCTGATCGACGAGGACCGTCGCGTCATGCTCGTCCTCGCCGACCCCTTCAGCTTCCCCACCGACTCCTTCCTCACCGGCCTGCGGGAGCAGGTGGGCCTGGACCTACCCGTGGTGGGTGGCTTGGCCTCGGCCGCCCAGGGCCCGGGGGGCAACCGCCTGGTGCTCGGCTCCGAAGTCCTCGCCGAGGGTGGCGTGGCCGTGGTCATCGGCGGGGTGGAGGTGTCCACCGTGGTCTCCCAGGGGTGCCGGCCCATCGGCGACCCCATGACCGTCACCCGGGGCGACCAGCACCTCATCCACGAATTGGCCGGGCGCCCGGCGCTGGACCGGGTCCAGGAGCTGGTGGCGTCGCTGGCGCCCGACGACCTGGTCCTGGCCCAACAGGGGCTGCACGTGGGCCGGGTCATCGACGAGCGCAAGCTCGACTACGGCCGGGGAGACTTCCTCATCCGCAGCGTCCTCGGAGCCGACCGCGACACCGGGGCCGTGGCCGTCGGCGACCAGATCGACGTGGGCGACACCGTGCAGTTCCAGGTGCGCGACGCCACCTCGGCCGACGAGGACCTCCGGGCCCTTATGGCCCCGGGCCAGGCGGGCGGTGCCCTCCTCTTCACCTGCAACGGGCGGGGCTCGAGCCTCTTCGGCGACGCCGACCACGACGCCGCCATCGTCAGCCAGGCCCTGGCCGGGGCGCCGGTGGCCGGGATGTCCTGCGCCGGGGAGATCGGCCCGGTGGGCGGCACCAGCTTCCTGCACGGCTTCACCGCCTCCGTCGCCCTCTTCTCCGATCCGGCCTAGGCCCGGGCCGCTCCGGTGCGGCTGGGCACCGGCCGACATGGGAAGGGTAGGGTGAGGACTGACCGGCACGGCCAGGCAACGGAGGGTTGGGATGAACGAAGCGAAGCAGTGGGAAGAACTGGGCCAACAGCTCCGGGTCGACTCGGTGCGGGCCGCCGCCGGCCCCAGCTCGGGCCACCCGACGTCATCGATGTCGGCGGCCGATCTCATGGCCGTGCTGGTGAGCAAGTACCTCCACTACGACTTCGCCGACGCCGCCAACCCCAATAACGACCACCTCATCTTCTCCAAGGGCCACGCCTCGCCCCTGCTCTACAGCATCTACAAGGCCGTGGGCGCCGCCACCGACGAAGAGCTGCTCAGCTTCCGCACCTTCGGCAGCCGCTACGAGGGTCACCCCACGCCCATCCTCCCGTGGGTCGACGTGGCCACCGGATCCCTCGGTCAGGGCCTGCCCATAGGCGTCGGCGTCGCCATGGCCGGCAAGCAGCTCGACCGCCTCGACTACCGGGTGTGGGTGCTCTGCGGCGACAGCGAGATGGCCGAGGGCTCGATGTGGGAGGCCTTCGAGGCCGCTGCCCACGCCGGGCTGTCCAACCTGTGCGCCATCATCGACGTGAACCGTCTCGGTCAGCGGGGCGAGACCATGCACGGCTGGGACATCGACAGCTACGCCGACCGGGCCCGGGCGTTCGGGTGGCACGCCATCACCGTCGACGGCCACGACGTCAACGCCATCGACGCCGCCTACGCCGAAGCCGTGGCCACCACCGACAAGCCGACGGTCGTGGTCGCCCGCACCAAGAAGGGCAAGGGGGTGGCCGCTGTCGAGGACCAGGACAACGCCCACGGCAAGGCCCTGCCCGACGCCGATACCGCCATCGAGGAGCTGGGCGGACGGCGCGACATCCGGGTCGAGGTGCCCCCCCCGCCGTCGGGTACCCCCCACGTCTTCGAGACCACGTCCACCACGCTGCCCTCCTACGAGCTCGGCGCCTCGGTGGCCACCCGCAAGGCCTACGGCGAGGCCCTGGCCGCCGTCGGCGACGGGCGGGGCGACGTGGTGGCCCTCGACGGCGAGGTCTCCAACTCGACCTTCGCCGAGATCTTCCGTGACGCCCACCCCGAACGCTTCTTCGAGATGTACATCGCCGAGCAGCAGATGGTGGCCACCGCCGTCGGCATGCAGGTCCGGGGCTGGAGGCCGTTCGTCTCCAGCTTCGCCGCCTTCCTCACCCGGGCCTACGACTTCGTGCGCATGGCCGCCGTCAGCCAGGCCGACTTCTGCCTCGTCGGTTCCCACGCCGGCGTGTCCATCGGCGAAGACGGCCCCTCCCAGATGGGCCTGGAGGACCTCGCCTCGTTCCGGGCCGTCTTCGGCAGCACCATCGTCTACCCCAGCGACGCCAACCAGACGGCGGCCCTGGTGCAGGCCCTCGCCGACCACAAGGGCATCTCCTACCTGCGCACCACCCGGGGCAACACCCCGGTCATCTACGGACCGGACGAGAGCTTCGAGATCGGCGGGAGCAAGGTGGTGCGCTCCTCCGACGACGACCAGCTCGTCATCGTGGCCGCCGGCATCACCCTGCACGAGGCCCTGGAGGCCGCCGGTGCGCTGGCCGGCGAGGGCATCGCCGTGCGGGTGGTCGACTGCTACTCCGTCAAGCCCATCGACGCCGCCGGGTTGCGGGATGCGGCCAAGGCCGCCGGCAACAAGGTGCTCACCGTCGAGGACCACTGGCCCGAGGGCGGCCTGGGCGACGCCGTGCTCGAGGTCTTCGCCGAGGTCGACGACCACCCCAAGGTGGTCAAACTGGCCGTGCGCGACATGCCCACCTCGGGCAAGCCCGCCCAGCTGCTGGCCGCTGCCGGAATCGACGCCGACCACATCGCCGACGCCGCCCGCAAGCTGGCCGGACGCTGACGCCCCCCGCCGGCGGTTGGCGGATGGGGTAGGCGGGATAGGAAGCAGGGAGTCGCCACAACCACACTCGACGTGAGGAGCCCCCCGTGACCAAGCTCAGCGAACTCCACCAGCACTTCGGCCAGAGCCCGTGGCTCGACGACCTGCGGCGGGACTGGCTGCGGGACGGGACCCTCGACCGCTGGATCGAGCGCGGGGTGCGGGGGGTGACCTCCAACCCGTCGATCTTCCAGAAGGCCATGGCCGCCGGAACCGCTTACGACGACCAGTTCGCCCAGCTCAGCCGGGACGGCGCCTCGGCGGTCCGGGCCTACTGGGCCATGGCCACCACCGACGTGGCCGATGCCCTCGACCGGTTCCGCCCCCTGTTCCACGACAGCGGGGGCGGGGACGGCTTCGTCTCCCTGGAGCTGGCACCCGACCTGGCCCACGACACCGACGGCTCGGTGGCGGCGGCGACCCGCCTGCACGCCGACATCTGCCGGCCCAACCTCCTGGTCAAGATCCCGGCGACGGCTGAGGGCGTGGCCGCCATCCAACGCATGATCGCCCAGGGCTCAAGCATCAACGTCACCCTCATCTTCAGCCTGGCCCGCTACCAGGAGGTCATGGAGGCCTACCTCAGTGGCCTGGAGGAGCTGGAGTCTTCCGACGCCGGGGCCGCATCGCTCCCCCGCGTCCACAGCGTGGCCTCGTTCTTCATCAGCCGGGTCGACGTCGAGGTCGACCGGCGGCTGGAGGCCATCGGCACCCCCGAGGCCCTCGAGCTGCGGGGCCGGGCCGCCCTGGCCCAGGCCAAGCTCGCCTACCGGGCGTTCCGCCAGACCTTCTCCGGGCCCCGGTGGGAGGCCCTGGCGGCCAGAGGGGCCCGGCTGCAGCGCCCCCTGTGGGCCTCCACCTCCACCAAGAACCCCGACTACCCCGACACCCTCTACGTCGACTCCCTGATCGGGCCCGACACCGTCGACACCATGCCGGTGGCCACGCTGGAGGCGTTCGAGGAGCGGGGCACGCTGGCCGAGACCGCCAGCCAAGGGGTCGACGAGGCCGAGGCCGTCTTCCGCCGGCTGGCCGAGGTCGGCGTCGACCTGGACGACGTGACCGAGGTCATCGAGGAGGAGGGGGTGGCCGCCTTCGCCAAGTCCTTCGACGAGGGCATCGACGCCCTGGCCGACAAGGCCGACGCCCTGGCCCGGCGGTGAACGACACCCATCCCCTGCTCGAGGGGCTGGGAACGGAGCGGGCGGCGGAACCGGCCGCCGTCGTCATCTTCGGCGCCAGTGGCGACCTGACCCGGCGCAAGCTGATGCCGGCGCTCTCGGCGCTCATGGCCCGTGGCCAGCTGGCGGCCGGCACCGCTGTCGTCGGCGTGGGCCGCAGCGACTTCGGCGACGACGGCTTCCGCCAGAAGATGGCCGCTGCCCTGGGCCTCGGGGGGGACGGCGCTGAGGACGGTGACCGCCGGGCGTGGGCCGAGCTCGAGGGGGGGCTGCGCTACGTGAGCGGCGGCTACGACGACCCTGGCACCTACAAGGAGCTGGCGACCGTCCTCGAAGACCTGGACCGGGACCGGGGCACGGGGGGCAACCGCCTGTACTACCTGTCCACCCCTCCGCCCGTCTTCGCCGCCGTCGTCGCCCAGCTCGGGGACCATGGCCTGCACCGCCCGGCCCGGGGCGGTGCCTTCGCCCGGGTCGTCATCGAGAAGCCCTTCGGCCGTGACCTCGACACCGCCCTCGCCCTCGACCGCGACCTCCATGAGGTCCTTGACGAGGAGCAGCTCTACCGCATCGACCACTACCTGGGGAAGGAGACAGTGCAGAACGTCCTCGCCGTGCGCTTCGCCAACGCCATCTTCGAGCCGGTGTGGAACCGCCGCTACGTCGATTCCGTGCAGATCACCGTGGCCGAGTCCGAGGGGGTGGGACACCGGGCCGGCTTCTACGAGGACGCCGGCGCCCTGCGCGACATCGTGCAGAACCACCTCCTCCAGGTGCTCGCCCTCACCGCCATGGAGCCACCGGTGAGCATGTCTCCCAAGGGCATCCGCGACGAGAAGGTCAAGGCGCTGGACGCCGTCGACATCCTGGAGCCGGACGAGGTGGCGGGCGAAGTCGTGCGGGGCCAGTACCGGTCGGGCTGGTCCGGGGGCACACCGGTGCCGGGCTACCTGGAGGAGGAGGGGGTGGCGCCGGCCAGCCGCACGGAAACCTTCGTGGCCATGCGCCTGCGCATCGACAACTGGCGCTGGGCCGGCGTGCCGTTCTACCTGCGCACGGGCAAGAGCCTGCCCCGGCGGGTCACCGAGGTGGCCCTGCAGTTCTCTGCCGCCCCCC
>DATMJI010000037.1:0-10902 GCA_035553895.1 Acidimicrobiales bacterium
GCGTGTGCTAAGTGGGAAAGGATGTGGAGTCGCACAGACAACCAGGAGGTTGGCTTAGAAGCAGCCACCCTTTAAAGAGTGCGTAATAGCTCACTGGTCAAGTGATTCCGCGCCGACAATGTAGCGGGGCTCAAGCATACCGCCGAAGCTGTGTCATTCACGCGTTAGCCAGGCCTTCGTGGTCCAGGTGCGTGGATGGGTAGGGGAGCGTCGTGTGGCGAGCGAAGCGGCGGGGTGACCCAGCCGTGGACGCCACACGAGTGAGAATGCAGGCATGAGTAGCGAAAGAAGGGTGAGAAACCCTTCCGCCGAATGACCAAGGGTTCCTGGGCTAGGCTAATCCGCCCAGGGTAAGTCGGGACCTAAGGCGAGGCCGACAGGCGTAGTCGATGGACAACGGGTTGATATTCCCGTACCCGCTTTGATTCGCCCATGACGAGCCCTTGAGTGCTAACCGTCGGAAACCGCTGAGGCCTTCGGGCGGATGCGGGGACTCACGGGACCCCTCTTGGTAGTAGTCAAGCGATGGGATGACGCAGGAAGGTAGTCCAGCCCAGGCGTTGGTTGACCTGGGGTAAGGGTGTAGGGCGAGCTGCAGGCAAATCCGCAGCTCACGTGCCTGAGACCCGAAGCCGAGCCGATCGAGGCGAAGTGGATGATCCTATGCTGCCGAGAAAAGTCTCTAGCGAGAATCACGGCGGCCCGTACCCCAAACCGACTCAGGTGGTCAGGTAGAGAATACCAAGGCGATCGAGCGAACTGTGGTTAAGGAACTCGGCAAAATACCTCCGTAACTTCGGGAGAAGGAGGGCCTTAGGCCGTGTAGGGGCTTGCCCCCGAAGCGGCAGAAGGTCGCAGAGACCAGCGAGAAGCGACTGTTTACTAAAAACACAGGTCCGTGCGAAGTCGCAAGACGATGTATACGGACTGACGCCTGCCCGGTGCTGGAACGTTAAGGGGACGGGTCAGCCCTTCGGGGCGAAGCTCAGAACTCAAGCGCCAGTAAACGGCGGTGGTAACTATAACCATCCTAAGGTAGCGAAATTCCTTGTCGGGTAAGTTCCGACCTGCACGAATGGCGTAACGACTTCTCGACTGTCTCAACCACAGGCTCGGCGAAATTGCACTACGAGTAAAGATGCTCGTTACGCGCGGCAGGACGGAAAGACCCCGGGACCTTCACTACAGCTTGATATTGGTGTTCGGTTCGGCTTGTGTAGGATAGGTGGGAGACTGTGAAGCTGGCACGCCAGTGCCGGTGGAGTCGACGTTGAAATACCACTCTGGTCGAATTGGATGTCTAACCTCGGTCCGTGATCCGGATCAGGGACAGTGTCAGGTGGGTAGTTTAACTGGGGCGGTTGCCTCCCAAAATGTAACGGAGGCGCCCAAAGGTTCCCTCAGCCTGGTTGGCAATCAGGTGTCGAGTGCAAGTGCACAAGGGAGCTTGACTGCGAGACCGACGGGTCGAGCAGGAGCGAAAGCTGGGACTAGTGACCCGGCACCGGCATGTGGAAGCGGTGTCGCTCAACGGATAAAAGGTACCCCGGGGATAACAGGCTGATCTTGCCCAAGAGTCCATATCGACGGCATGGTTTGGCACCTCGATGTCGGCTCGTCGCATCCTGGGGCTGGAGTAGGTCCCAAGGGTTGGGCTGTTCGCCCATTAAAGCGGTACGCGAGCTGGGTTTAGAACGTCGTGAGACAGTTCGGTCCCTATCCGCCGTAGCCGTAGGAGATTTGAGGAAGGCTGTCCCTAGTACGAGAGGACCGGGACGGACGCAGCTCTCGTGTGCCAGTTGTCCTGCCAAGGGCACCGCTGGTTTGCGACCTGCGGAAGGGATAAGCGCTGAAAGCATCTAAGCGCGAAGCTCGTTCCAAGATGAGATCTCCCACTGGATAACCAGGTAAGGCCCGTGGCCAGACGACCACGTTGATAGGCCGGAGGTGTACGCACGGCAACGTGTTCAGCCGACCGGTACTAATCGGCCGAGGGCTTGAATCAACTTTCGTGCCCGTGCTCGCTATCGAACGCTCACAGGAGCCCGCCGCCCCTTTGGGGCGCGGTGCTTGGAAACTTGAGCGCCGGTTTCCGGTGGCCATGGCGGCGGGGTCACACCCGTTCCCATTCCGAACACGGAAGTTAAGCCCGCCAGCGCCGATGGTACTTGGGGAGAGATCCCCTGGGAGAGTAGGTCGCCGCCGGATCATTTTTGAGAAGGGCCCCTCGTTGGAGGGGCCCTTCGACGTTTTGGCCCGTCCCGGGCCACCGGGAGGCGCCGGGCGAGCGAGGCCCGTTAGCCTGAGGCCGTGCCTGGCGATCCTGCCTCCCAGGGGCGACCCGGCGCCCCGAGGGGCCGGCGCCCCCCATCAGCGGGCCGTCCGTCCCCGCGGCCGAGGAAGCGCCCGGGGCAGGGCCCGGGGAAGCGCCCGGGGTCGTCAGGGGGCGACCGGCGGTGGGGCAGCGTGGCCCGCCGCGGGGCTCGGCGGTTGGAGGACGGTGGCGCGGACGCCGACCGGGAGCGCCCGACCCCGGCAGCCAGGCGCTCCCCGGCGGGCGGCGACATCTGGATCGACGAGGGACCGGTGGAGCGGCAGTCAACCCGCTCCCGCCCGGGCCGGGGGTCCGGCGGGGCGCGGGAGCGCTCCCGGCTTCCCCCCGAAGTGGTCGAGGAACTGGCTCGGCACGGCGGGAGCCGGGGCGAGCGGGACGCCAAGCGCCTGGCCGAGGCGTCCCGGGCGTACCGCAGGGAGCGCTACGCCGACGCCCGGCGGCTGCTGGAGCCGCTGGCCCGCAACGCCCCCGGCGTCGCCGGAGTGCGGGAGTTGTACGGGTTGAGCTTGTATCGCCTCGGTCGCTGGAAGGCGGCGCTGCGGGAACTGGAGGCGGCGGCCCACCAGGCTGGCTCGTTCGACCAGCATCCGGTGCGCGCCGACTGCCATCGGGCGCTCGGCCAGCGGGCCGGGGTCCAGCGGTTGTGGGACGAGCTGCGGCTGAGTGATGCCCCGCCGCCCGTGATGGTGGAGGGCCGGATCGTGGCGGCGTCGAGCCTGGCCGACGTCGGCGATGTCGATGGGGCCATCCGCCTGCTGGAGCAGGGACCGGTCGAGGTCCGCTCGCCCCGCCCCCACCACCTCCGCCTGTGGTACGTGCTGGCCACCCTCTACGAGCAGGTCGGCGATGTCGCTCGCGCCCGACACCTGTTGGCCCAGGTGCTCGACCACGACCCCGATCTGCCCGGTGCCCGGGAGCGCTACCAGTCCCTCGACTGACGCTTCCGGCCCCCGGGGGGGATCGGTCCAGCTTGGAGTGTCCCAGGCGGTGGGTAGCGTGTCGGCCACTTCCCCCTTTCGTTGCGACAGGCGAGGAAGGGAGCTTTCCCATGAACGTGGTCCTGCTCCGGGGACGGTTGAGCCGGGCGCCGCAGCGCCGGGCGCTGCCGTCGGGAGACGAGCTGGTGGGCTACGACGTCACCGTCCGCCGTCCCGGCCAGCCGGCCGAGTCGGTCCCGGTGGCCTGGTTCGATGCCCCGGCGTCGGCGACCGAGCTCGCTGCCGACGACGAGGTGGTGGTCGTGGGCCGGGTCCGCCGCCGCTTCTTCCGCCGTGGTGGGGCTACCCAGAGCCGTACCGAGGTCGTCGCCGAGCGGGTGGTTCCCTGCCGCCAGCGGGTGCGGGTGGGGCGGATGCTCAGCGATGCCTTGGCCCTGGCGGCGGACCAGGCCCGCGGCGGCGACTGAGGGGGCCGGCGCGGAGGATGGGCGCCTAGGGGTGTCCGGGGGGGAGGAGATCGACGGCGTCCCCCACGCCCAAGAGCTCGACGGCGGGGGCCCCGGCCCGGTCGGAGGCGGCCAGGTCGACCCGGGCCACTAAGGTCCAGTCGTGGTCGCCGGCCGGGTCGTCCAACACCTGGCGGACGGTCCACCAGCCGGCCTCCTCCCGCACCTGGAACAGGGCGCCACCCCGTGCCGGGGCGCCGGTGCCCAACGACTCGTGCCGGTCCCAGTAGGGGTCCATGGCCGCCTCCCATCGCCGCTCGTCCCCGGGCCCGGCACTCGCCAGCTCGCCGTAGGCGCGGCGGGCCAGGCTCTCGACGTGATGGAAGAGCCGGTTGCGCACCATGACCCGGAAGGCCCGGGGATTGGCGGTGATCCCGGGCGGGGCTTCCACCAGCACTGCCGGTGCCTCGTCCACCGCGGCGTGGGCGCCCGAGCGGATGCGGTCCCACTCGTCGAGGAGGCTGGAGTCCACCTGGCGCACGGTCTCGCCCAGCCAGGCGGTGAGATCGGCCACCTCGTCGGTCCTGGCCTCCTCGGGCACGGTCTGGACCAGACCCTTGTAGGCATCGCCCAGATAGCGCAGCACCAGCCCCTCGGCCCGGGCCAGGCCGTAGTGGCCGACGTAGTCGGTGAAGGTCATGGCCCGCTCGTAAAGGTCACGAGCCACCGACTTGGGAGCGATGTTGTGGTCCTCCACCCAGGGGTGGGCCAGCCGGTAGGCGTCGAAGAGCTCGTAGGTCAGCTCTCGCAGGGGCTTGGGATGCTCGAGGTTCTCGAGGATGGCCATTCGCTCGTCGTAGTCCATCCCCTGGGCCTTGAGCTCGCTCAGGACCTCGCCCTTGAGCTTGGACAGCTGGGCAGCGAGGATCACCGAGGGGTTCTCCAGGGTGGCTTCCACCAGCGACAGCACGTCGAGGGCGTAGGTGGCGGCGTCAGGGTCGAGATGGCCGAGCGCCTCCAGGACGAAGGGCGACAGCGGCTGGTTGAGCGAGAAGTTGGCCTGCAGGTCGACGGCCACCCGGGCCTCGACGCCGCCATGGTTGCCATCCACCCGCTCAATCACCCCGGCGCCCAGCAACGAGCGGGCGATGGCGACGGCCCGGCGGACGTGGCGGCGCTGCGCCGGCCGGGGATCATGGTTCTCCCGCAGCAGCCGCTTGAGGGCGGCCACCCCACCGGCAGGGCGGTCCAACACGTTGAGCAGGAGGGCGTGGGTGACGGCGAAGCTCGATTCGAGGGTCTCGGGTTCAGCCGCCGTCAAGCGGATGAAGGTGTCCTCGTTCCAGGGTACGAAGCCCCGCTCGGGAGGCTTGCTGCGCACCACCTTGCGGCGCTTGCGCCCGGCCTCGTCAGCTTTGGCCAGCGCCCGGGAGTTCCACCAAGTCGCCGGGCGGGCGGGTGCGCGAGCCGTCGTACTTGCACAGCTGGGTCAGCAGCACCGTGCGGATGGGCACGTTGATGCCCACCCCCAGGGTGTCGGTCCCGCACACCACCTTGAGGTGGCCCTCCTGGGCCAGCTTCTCCACCAGCAGGCGGTACTTGGGCAACATGCCGGCGTGGTGGACACCGATGCCGTGGCGGACGTAGCGGGACAGGTAGCGGCCGAAGCCGGCGCTGAAGCGGAAGTCGCCGATGGCGGTGGCCAGCGCCTCCTTCTCTGCCTTGGTGCAGACGTTGACGCTCATCATGGCCTGGGCCCGCTCGGCCGCCGCCGCCTGGGTGAAGTGGACCACGTAGATCGGGGACCGCCCGGTGGCCAGCAGCTCCTCGATCGATTCGTGCAGGGGGGTGTGCCGGTACTCGTAGTCGAGGGGGACGGGCCGCTCAGCGCTGCGGACCACGGTCGTGGGCCGGCCGGTACGCCGCTCGAGCTCGTCCTCGAAGCGCCTGACGTCGCCCAAGGTCGCCGACATGATCAGAAACTGGACGTGGGGCAGGGTGAGCAGTGGCACCTGCCACGCCCAGCCCCGATCGGGATCGGCGTAGAAGTGGAACTCGTCCATGACCACCTGGTCCACCGGTGCTCTCTCGCCGTGGCGCAGGGCCAGGTTGGCCAGGATCTCGGCGGTGCAGCACACCACCGGGGCATCGGGGTTGACGCTGGCGTCGCCGGTGACCATGCCCACCCGCTCGGAGCCCAGCACCCGGCACAGGGCGAAGAACTTCTCGCTCACGAGGGCCTTGATGGGAGCGCTGTAGTAGCTGCGCCGCCCACTGGCCAGGGCAGCGGCGTGAGCGGCCAGGGCCACCAGCGACTTTCCCGACCCCGTCGGGGTGGAGACGATCACGTTGTTGCCGGCGAAGGCTTCGAGGACGGCCTCCTCCTGGGCCGGGTACAGGGTGACGCCCGACGCCCGGGTCCATCCCAGGAAGGCGTCGAGAGCGCCGTCGACCGAGCCCCCGGCGCTGGCGAGGACCTCTCCCAGCACCGGTGGTTCGCCCGTCGGTTGCCGGGCGCTCAGCTCGCCCCGCCGCCGCCTTGGTCGCGCATGCCGGCCACCGCCGCGGCCAGCGCGCCGGCGTCGAGGACGTCGGCCATCACGCCGATCTGCGCCTCCCAGACGTCGTCGGGGATCTCAGAACGGATGGTGTCGTCGAGGATGTGGTAGACGTCGAGGCCCAACTGGGCCCCGGCCAATGCACCTGCGTAGGAGGGATCTCCCTGGGTCACCGTCTCGGCGGTGATCTCGGCGGCTTCCGGATCGGGAGCTCCGATGATCACTACGAGCGAGGATGCTCCGTGGGTCTCCGACAGCTTGAGGATTCGCTCCTGGCTGTCCAGGTCCATGGCCCCTGCGGCCGTTCAGACGAAGCACTCGGTGGCCACGAACGCCACCGTGGCCCCGGCCGCCTCGGCACAGGCGGCGATCGACGGGCCGGAGACGCCGTCGCGCTCCCCGAGGGCGATGACGTGTCGGTCCTTCAACATGGGCTCACCTCCTTCTCTCTCGGGCGCACCTGGCGCCGGCTGGGCGTGGTGATCGCCCCCATTCTCGCAGCCCCCCTCGATCTTTGTCGGATCGGCAGTGCGCGGGACGGTCGATCCGACAAAGAACGAGAGAGGGGGGGGCGAGGGGATGGTGGTCGACCGGCCGCCGTCACGACGACGGGGCCGCCGGGTTGCGCTCGAGGAGCACGCTCATCCCGTCCGAGAGCTGGGACATGCGCCCGAGGAACAAGCTGCCCTTGGCGATGAGCATGGCCCGGGCGGCGGGGCCCGACGTGAGCCGGTCCAGGGCGTGGGGGAGGTAGCACAGGCTGGAGGCCAGGTGGCCCTGGGTCGGGGCGAAGCCGGGCATGCCCCGCTGCTCGACGAAGCCGGCCATGTCGTCGCGGCCGATGTCGCCCCGGCGCACGGCCAGGGCGGCGAGGGTCTTGTAGTTGCGCTCGGGAACGTTACCCGAGCCCTGGGGTTCGGTGACCTCGGGGTTGTGCAGCTCGGTGGCGAAGTCGTCGACGTCGGTGGTGCTGAGCCCGAGGCGGGCCAGGGGCTCGAGCGCCAGGGCCTCCATGATCTGGGTGGCCGACCCGCCGGCCGCCACCCGGTGACGACCGACGCTGTCGAGGCGCACGATGGGCGACGTCCCGTCGTCGGCCTCGACCAGGAAGGCGGAGCCACCGAGGACGTCCTCGAGGACGGGCAGGTCGTGGCGCAGGTGGCCCTGGAACTTCATGCCCAGCTTGGCCAGGCTGCCCCCGGCCACCACGGCGACCCGCCGGAAGACGCCCGCGGCGACCAGGCTGGCGGCGATGACCAGGGCGGGGACGGGGGCGGCGCAGAAGTCCTTGATGTCGGCCCCCGAGGCCTCGGTGCAGCCCGAGGACTCGGCCACCGCCTTGGCCAGGTTGCCGCCGCCCCGCTGGTAGCGGTCGCCGACGGCCTCCTCGCCGCAGCCGAGGACGTAGTCGATCGACGCCGGCTCGATGTCGTGGTCGTGGAGCAGGTGGAGCAGGGCCAGGGTGGCCGTGGCCTTGGCCGCCAGGTTCTCCAGCATGACCGGGGCGGCCAGCGACTGGTCGACCTCGTCGCCCGGTCTCACCGCCAGCTCGGGACCGGACCCCAGGGCGACGGTGCAGGCCCCGGGCCCCGCTGCGGCCACCGAGATGTCGCCCCGGAGCTTGTCCAGCTGGGCCAGGTCGAACGACGCCGCCAGGGGGTGGGCCTCGAGGGCAGCCTTGGCCCGGTCGGCGAGGGGGTCGCCCACCGTGGTCAGCCCGGCGGTGTCGAGGCTGGCGAGCAGGGCCAGGAACTCTTCCTCGGGCATGATCTCGCCCCGGCGGGACCAGCGGGAGGCGTCACCGCCGGCCACCTCCGTCCACGGACGGGCGGGCAGGTCGCGGGGGTGCAGGCTGGTCAGGTAGGCCTGGTGGGGCGGGTAGGCGACGGCGGCGTCGAAGTCTCGCAGGGAAGCGAGGAAGCGGGCGGTGACGTCGTCGTTGCCGGGCAGCTCGCGCGCCGGTTTGGACCCGTGCGGCGCCAGGTGCGGTGTATGGGCCAGCACCTGGCTGGCGCAGCTGACAACCGGCTGGCTCATCCCGTCTCCTCCTCGCTGCCGTCGCCGTCCATGGCGAAGACGGTCGGCCCGGCCACGGCGGTGGTCAGCGCCTCGAGGGCGCGCTCGACCAGGGCCCGGCGCCAGGCCCGTTCCTCCTCGGGCGACAGAGCAGGGTCACCCGTCGGGAACGGGATCCCCCGGGTGGGCACGATGCGCGGTGCCCCGACCCGGCGGGCGATCGACACCAGGTTGCAGAGCAGGGCGGTGGTGATGCCGGCCCGCTCCAGCTCCTTGGCCAGCGTTGCCCCGCAACGCGTTCCCGTCCCTCAAGTGGCGGTGAGGATGGCGGCCCGGGCGCCCGAGCGGCGCAGGTCGGCGGCCCACTCCACCCCGAAGCGGCGGGCGTTGCCCACCGAGGTGCCGTTGCCGGTGGTGACCAGGTAGGCGTCGCTCAAACCTCCGACGGTGCCGTCGGAGGCCAGCGCCCGGGCGACGTCGAGGGGCAGAATGCGGTGCGGGTCCTCGTTGGCCCACACCGTGGAGAACCCGCCGTGGATCGACTGGTACTGGCCCGCCACCAAGCCCTCGCTACCGTCGAGGGGATAGCGCAGCCACCGGGTGGCCCGGGCCGACTCGAGGCGGTCAGGGTTGCCCTCGGGCACGAGGCCGCCTTCGGTGACCAGGGCGACCGTGGCCTGGGTCAGGTCCTCGACCGGGGGGGCAGGGGTGACCTGGTCGAAGCGGGGGAGTGGGATCTCGGTCGACTCCCGATCACCGGCCAGGCGGGCCAGGGCCAGGTCGACGGCCCGCACGGCAGCCGGCCGATCGGTGGTGGTCGACACCCGCCGGGCCCGTCCCACCCGCCCGTCGGCCGCAGTAATCGTCTCCCCGGCGGCGACCACCTTGGCCGCGGCCGCCAGCGTGTCGAGGGAGGGGCCCATCTCCCGGGCAGCGAGGCCGGCGGCGACCACGGGGGCGCCCTTGGCTTCGTCGACACCGGGGTTGTCGGGGTGCATGGCCGCCACCACGGGGATGCCGGCGGCGGTGGCGGCCGCGGCCAGGCGGGCGCACACCAGTCCGTAGCGCCCGCTGGTGAAGGCAGGCCCGGCCACCAGGAGGTCGGGTCGCTCGGCTTGGACCAGGGCGATGATCTCATCGATGGCCTCGGGCCGGCCGCTGGCGTCGTCGTCACCGCAGTGGACGGTGGCCACCACCTCGAAGCCGTCGCCCAGTAGCTGGGCCAGCCGGCGCCCGGGCCCGGTAGGCCCCTCCAGGCGACCGGGACCGCTACCGGCCGCGTCCTCACCCCCCTTGCCGGCGAAGAACTGGTTGACGTAGTGGACCACCCGGGTCATGCCGCGTCCTCGCAGCGCAGGTGGCTCCAGCCGAGCGGGCTGAGCGAGCAGTAGATCACGGCAGTCGGGAGGTGGAGCTCTGCGGTGGCGGGCTGGTCAACCAGGTCGACGGTAGTGCCACCGAAGGCACGTTCCACGGGCGGCAGCACCAGGGCCTCGTCGTAGTTGCCGGTGCTGACCATGGCCGTGGCCCGGCTGGGCGGCACCACGATGGACGGCCCGGTGCCGTCGGGCCCGGGCATCTCGGCGAAGAGTCCGACGCCCACGATGCCGGCGTCTTCGAGCTCGTCCATCTTGAGGGCGATGTCGGCGTCGGCGTTGCCCCCGCCCTCCTTGGTGATGATGGCGGCGTCGAAGCCGGCCAACGCACACAGGCGGGCGGTGGCGGCAGCCGCCGTGGCCTTGGAGTCCTGGTCGACGGGCTCGGGACAGAGGACCAGGCCGGCGAAGCGCAGGTCGTGACCGTGGCGCACCCGCAGGGCGGCCACCACCGGGTTGTTCTGGTGCATGAAGGTGGGGTTCTTGAGGGCGGGATGGCCGAACTGGCCGCTCACCACCGCTCCGTCGTCGAGCTCGTTGGGGTCCAGGAGCGTGGGCCACGACCCGTTGAAGGTGCGGCCGTGGACGAACACGTCCTTGAACGTGCCCTGGGTCTGGAGGTTCACCACCGCGCCCACCCGGGGGAGGCCGTCGGCCACCAGCGGTTCCCGGGCCGCCAGCTCGTCCACGGCGTCGGGCTCGACCTCCAGGGCCGTCTCGGCCAGATGGGCGGCCAGGGCGAGGACACCGCGGCGCAGGGCCCGGTCGACCTCTTCCCAGCCGGCCCCGGACGCCTTGTCGAAGGTCACCACCAGGTTGTGGGTGGCGCCCAGGGGCGAGAGGGCAGCCGCCTCGCCGGACATCTCCACTACCGCCTCCTGGGCCCGGGGGAGGTAGCCGGCGGCGACGACGGCCACGCCCTCGAGGACGTGGGTGGTCCCCCGGCCCTGAGGCCGGGGCGGACCGATGAAGCCGGGGAAGATCCCGCCGCCACCAACACCTTTGGTGCGGGGCTCGACGGCATCGAGGATCTTGACGATGCGCACCGGATCACCGGGCGAGGCCCAGGAGACCTCGACTCCTTCCAAGGCGGGATGGGCCAGGTGGGCCCGGGCGTCAGCGCGGTCGACCGACAGGGTGGTGCCGTCGTAGGTCGTGCGGTCGCCGAAGGTCACTGCCCGGACCCGGTGGCGGGCCCGGCGCAGGCCGGCGAAGGGCGACCCGCTGCTCAAC
>DATMJI010000038.1:0-5123 GCA_035553895.1 Acidimicrobiales bacterium
CCCCCGCGACGCCGGTGGCTTCTTCGACAACCTGGCGCCCGGCGACCACGTGGTCCACGTCCAGCACGGGGTGGCCCGGTACCGGGGCATGGTCACCCGGGCCATGGGCGGGGTCGAGCGCGACTACCTCCTGCTCGAGTACCGGGGCGGCGACAAGCTCTACGTCCCCACCGAAGCCATTGACACCGTGCGCCACTACACCGGTGGCGACGCCCCCACCCTGCACCGCATGGGCGGCAGCGACTGGCAGCGGGCCAAGTCCCAGGCCCGGGCCGCCACCCGGGAGATCGCCCAGGAGTTGGTGGCCCTCTACCAGCGCCGGGCTGCCGCCACCGGCCACGCCTTCTCCCCCGACACCCCCTGGCAGCGGGAGATGGAGGAGGCCTTCCCCTACAAGGAGACCCCCGACCAGGACCGGGCCATCGCCGAGGTGAAGGCCGACATGGAGCGGTCCCGCCCCATGGACCGCCTGGTGTGCGGCGACGTGGGCTTCGGCAAGACCGAGATCGCCCTGCGGGCGGCCTTCAAGGCCGTCCAGGACGGCATGCAGGTGGCGGTACTCGTGCCCACCACCCTGCTGGCCCAGCAGCACGGCACCACCTTCGGCGACCGCCTGGCCCCCTACCCGGTGCGGGTGGAGGTGCTCAGCCGCTTCCTCACCGCCGCTCAGACCAAGGAGGTGCTGGCCGGGCTGGCCGACGGTGACGTCGACATCGTCATCGGCACCCACCGCCTGTTGAGCGGCGACGTCGCCTTCAAGCGGCTGGGCCTGCTGGTGGTCGACGAGGAGCAGCGCTTCGGGGTGACCCACAAGGAAGCCATCAAGGAGCTGAAGGTCGACCTCGACGTGCTCAGCCTGTCGGCCACCCCCATCCCCCGGACCCTCGAGATGAGCCTCACCGGCATCCGGGACCTGTCCCTGCTCCACACCCCTCCGGCCGAGCGCCAGCCCATCCTCACCTACGTGGGCGACCACGACGACCGGGCCGTGGCCGAGGCCCTGCGCCGGGAGTTGCTGCGCGAGGGCCAGGTCTTCTTCGTGCACAACCGGGTGTCGGACATCGACCACGTGGCCGCCGGCCTGTCGGAGCTGGTGCCCGAGGCCCGGATCGCCGTGGCCCACGGCCAGATGGACGAGGGCAGCCTGGAGCGGGTGGTGCTGGACTTCTGGCACGGCGACTACGACGTGCTGGTGTGCACGACCATCATCGAATCGGGCATCGACATGCCGACGGTCAACACCCTGGTCGTCGACCGGGCCGACCGCCTCGGCTTGGGCCAGCTCCACCAGCTCCGGGGCCGGGTGGGCCGGGCCGGCAGCCGGGCCTATGCCTACCTGTTCCACCCCCGGGACCACTCGCTCTCCGAGGAGGCCTACGAGCGCCTCAAGACCATCGGGGAAGCCACGGAGTTGGGCTCGGGGTTCAAGATCGCCATGCGCGACCTGGAGATCCGCGGCGCCGGAAACCTGCTCGGGGAGACCCAATCCGGCCACATCGCCGCCGTGGGCTACGACCTCTACGTGCAGATGGTCAGCGAAGCGGTGGCCGAGCTCAAGGGCGAGGCACCGCCCGAGCCGGTCGACATCACCCTCGACCTGCCCCTCGGGGCCCACCTGCCCGCGGCCTACGTCGTGACCGAGGAGCTGCGCCTGGAGGCCTACCGGCGCCTGGCCGGGGTCAGCACTGCCGGGGAGGTGGCCGACGTGCGGGCCGAGTGGGAGGACCGCTACGGGCCCGTCCCCGAGCCCGCCGAGGCCCTGCTGGCCGTGGCCCGCCTGCGGGCCGAGTGCCGGCGCAGCGGTGTCCGCCAGATCTCGGTGACCGCCAGCCCGGTGGGCAGGGGGCCGGTGGCCCGGTTGTCGCCTGTGCGCCTGGCCGCCAGCGCCACCGTGCGCCTGCGCCGCCTCCAGCGAGACGCCAGCTACCGCGAGGAGACCGGCCAGCTGGTCGTGCCTCTTGCTCCCCGGGTGGAGCCGGCGGGCGCCCTCACCGCCCTCCTGGAGGTGCTGTTCCCGCCCGAGGCCCCGGCGGTGGCATCCTGACCCCCATGGTGATGACTTCCCCCAAGACGTCGCTGGCTGCGGTGCTGGTGGCTGCGCTGGCGCTGAGTGCCTGTTCCTCGCTGACCGAGGCCCGGGCCGCCAGCGTCAACGGGGACGTCATCAGTGCCGCTGACCTGGAGGACGAGCTGCTCGCCATCCGGGGCAACGACGCCTACCGGGATGCGGTGGAGCGCACCTTGTCGCAGCAGGGCCTCGGCGTCACCGGCGCCGGCCAGGGCAGCTTCGACACCGCCTTCGTCGCCCGCCTGCTGTCGCTGCGGGTGTTCTTCGCGCTCGTCGGCCAGGAGGCCCGGGCCCGGGGGATCGAGGTCGGCCCTGCCGACATCGAGGACGCCCGCCCGGCGACGGTGGCCAGCGTCGGCGGCGAGGAGGTCTTCGACGCCTTCCCCGAGGACTACCGGGAGGAGCTGGTCGCCCGCCAGGCTCTGGCCCTCCAGGTCCAAGAGGCCATTGCCGCCCCGCCGGGGGAGGAGGAGGCCCGGGCCTTCTACGAGGAGAACCCCGAGCAGTTCGCCGCCGTGTGCGTCAGCCACATCTTCGTCAGCACCGGCAACCGCAGTCCCGAGGAGGCCCAGGCCCGCATCGACGACCTGGCCCGCCAGCTGGCCGAGGGGGCCGACTTCACCACCCTGGCCAGCGAGCAGTCCGACGACGCCCAGGCCGCCTCCCAGGAGGGGAGCCTGGGCTGCCAGACTCCGGGCAGCTTCCTGGCCTCGTTCGAGGCGGCGGCCTTCGCCCTGCCCGTCGGCGAGGTCAGCCCGCCGGTGCAGACCGAGATCGGCTACCACCTCATCCGGGTCGACGACCGCCAGGAGGCCCCGTTCGAGCAGGTCGAGACCCAGGTGCTGGAGGCGCTCGAGCAGCGGCGGGTGGAGACCTTTGCCACCTTCGTCAACGACGTCACCTGCGAGGCCGAGGTCGACGTCAACCCCCGCTACGGTTCGTGGACCGGCGCCTGCGAGGACCCCGAGCAGGAGGGGCGGGTCGTGCCGCCCGAGGGTCCGGCGGAGGCGGAGCCCACCCTCGACCCGGCAGTCCCCGGCGGGGGAGCGCTGCGCCCGGGCGGCTGAGCCGTGCCCCGGGTGGTGGTGGTCGGCCTCGGTCCGGCCGGTCCCGAGTTGTGGACGGCGGCCACGGTGGCGGCCGTCGAGCGGGTCGCCGTGCGTTTCGTGCGCACCGCCCGCCATCCGTCGGCCGCCGACCTGGGCCCGGCCACCAGCTGCGACGACCTCTACGAGCGCTCGTCGTCCCTGGAGCAGGTCTACGGCGGCATCGTCGAGCGCCTGGTGGCGGCGGCGGCCGAGCACCACGAGGTGCTCTACGCCGTGCCCGGCTCGCCCCGCGTGGCCGAGGCCGGGGTCGACCGGCTCTGCCGTGACCGGCGGGTGGAGGTCGAGGTGGTCCCGGCCCTGTCCTTCCTCGACCTGGTGTGGGAGCGCCTCGGCGTCGACCCCCTGGCGACCGGTGTCCGGCTGGTCGACGGTCGGCGCTTCGCCGTCGAGGCTGCGGGCGAGCGGGGCCCCCTGGTGGTGGCCCAGTGCGATGCCCGAGCGGTGCTCTCGGAGGTGAAGCTGGCGGTGGAGGAGCCGCCGGCGTCGGTCGTCGTCCTCCAGCGCCTGGGTTCGCCCGACGAGGCAATCACCGAGGTGGCCTGGGCCGACCTCGACCGCGACGTCGAGGCCGACCATCTCACCTCCTTGTGGATCCCGGCCCTGGCCTCGCCGGTCGGAGCCGAGCTGGTGGGCCTGGCCGACGTGGTGCGCACCCTGCGGGACCGCTGCCCGTGGGACCGGGAGCAGACGCATGCCACCCTCACCCGGTACCTGCTGGAGGAGACCTACGAGCTGCTGGAGGCCATCGACGAGCTCGACACCGCGGCCGAGGGCGACGCCCTCGACGACGCCTACGAGCACCTGGAGGAGGAGCTCGGCGACGTGTTGTTCCAGGTCTTGTTCCACGCCACCCTGGCGGCCGAAGCCGGCCGTTTCGATGTGGCCGGCGTGGCACGGGGGATCCACGACAAGCTGGTCCGGCGCCACCCCCACGTCTTCGCCGGGCTCGAGGTGGACGGCACCGACGAGATCGCCCGCAACTGGGAGCGGATCAAGGCCGAGGAGAAGGGCCGGGCCGCACCGATGGCGTCCATCCCCGCAAATCTCCCGGCCCTGCTCTACGCCCACAAGATCCAGCGGCGGGCGGGCTCGCTCGGCATCGACGCTTCCGTGACCTTCCCGCAGCCGGTCGACGACCTCTCCACCCCGGTGGCGGTGGGCGAGGCCCTGTTCTCGGTGGTCGCCGCGGCTGGCCGCCACGGGATCGATCCGGAGGCGGCCCTGCGGGTGGTGGCCGCCCGCTTCCGCGACCGGGTGGCGGCGGGCGAGGACGTCGGTGCCGGGCCGACTTGAGCGGCGGCGGTCGGGCGACGACCCTCCCAGCCTGCAGATGGTGGTCTCGGGCGGGGTCGGGGTGGTCGCAGTGGTCGCCTTCGTGTCGGCCGTGGCCTTCGGGGCCCAGGTGGGCGACGTCGCCCCGGGCGCCCGCCTGGGGCTGACCGGCGCCGACGGACCCCTCGGCCTGGCCCTTTTGGTCCCGAGGTGCCAGAGCGAGCGGGTGCTGAGCGTGGAGCTGCGGGATCCCGAGGGCACGGTGGTGTGGCGGGTGGTTTCGGAGAAGGGGGCGATCGAGGAGCGCTACGTGATCGGTGCCGGCGACGTGCCCTTCGCCACCGACACCGATGTCCGCCTCGACGCACCGCTGCCCCCCGGCGAGCTCACCGCCGCCGTCTCGCTCTCGGGCGACGGGGGCGAGGTCCGGGACTGGGTCGGCTTCGATCCTGCCTCGGTGCCTGCCGACGGCGTCCTCTACCAGGGCACCCCCGTTCCGCCCCGGGAGTTCGAGGCCCAGGCGGCGGCTGCAGCCGACTGCGGGGCGCCGGGCCGCCGCCTCGGCCTGGTGACGTGGATGTTCGTCGCCGCCGCCCTCGGGGTGGTGGTCACCTACGTGATGATGCTGGGCCGTTACCTCGACGGCCGCTCCAAGCGGCGCTGAAGCCCCCTGC
>DATMJI010000039.1:0-24417 GCA_035553895.1 Acidimicrobiales bacterium
CCACCCCCACCATCCCGTTCTTTGTCGGATCGGCAGTGCCAGAGACGGTCGAGCCGACAGCGAACGGAGGGGGGGCTGAGGGATGGAGCCGGCGGACGCCCTGGCTCGCATCGGCTATCTGCTCGACCGCGACCACGCCCCCACCTACCGGGCCCGGGCCTACCACCGGGCGGCCGCGGTGATCGGCGCCCTGCCCCCCGGTGAGGTCGCCGAGCGGGCCCGCCAGCACCGCCTCACCGACCTGGAGCACCTCGGCCCCAAGACGGCAGCCATCGTGGAACAGGCGGTGGCCGGCCAGGTGCCGCCGTACCTCCAGGAGCTGGAGGAGACCACGGCGGTGGTGCCCGAGACCGAGGCGGGGGCCGACCTGCGGGCTGCCCTGCGGGGCGACTGCCACACCCATTCCACCTGGAGCGACGGTGGGGCCGACATCGCCACCATGGCCCGGGCGGCCCGGGCCCTGGGCCACGACTACGTGGTGCTCACCGACCACTCCCCCCGCCTCAAGGTGGCCAACGGCCTCACGCCCGAGCGCCTGCGGGCCCAGCTCGACGTGGTGGACGAGACCAACGCCACCCTGGCCGGGGAGGCCGCCGCCGGCGCCCCGCCGTTCCGGATCCTCACCGGCATCGAGGTCGACATCCTCGACGACGGCACCCTCGACCAGGAGGACGAGCTCCTCGCCCGCCTCGATCTGGTGGTGGCCAGCTGCCACTCCAAGTTGCGCATGGACTCCCGGGCCATGACCAGGCGTATGGCCACGGCAGTGGCCAACCCCCACGTCGACGTCCTCGGCCACTGCACCGGCCGCCTCCGGGGGGCCACGGGCAAGGGTCGCCCGGAGTCCAGCTTCGACGCCGAGCTCGTCTTCCACGCCTGCCAGCGCTTCGACACGGCGGTGGAGGTCAACTGCCGGCCCGAGCGCCTCGACCCGCCGCGGCGCCTACTGGCGCTGGCGGCCGAGTCGGGCTGCCGCTTCAGCATCGACACCGACGCCCACGCCCCCGGCCAACTGGAGTGGCAGCCCTACGGCACCGACCGCCTGGCCGCCGCCGGGGTGAGCGCCGAGCGGGTGGTCAACACCTCGTCCGCCGGCGACCTCCTGGCCTGGACCGCCTCCCACGCCTGACCACCTACGAACTGGTGGCAGAACCGGGGCCGGCTCGGCACCGCATCCGCCACCAGAACGCGGGGTTGCGGCCGGTGCACCGAGGCCCCCCGCCGGGTCGGCCGCCGCCCCGCACCACGAACTGGTGGCAGAACCGGGGCCGGGTCGGCACCGCATCCGCCACCAGAACGCAGGGTTGCGGCCGGTGCACCGAGGCCCCCCGCCGGGTCGGCCGCCGCCGGGAGGTCGGCAACCGGTAGCGTGGGTCGCCATGTCGAAGAAGACGGCCAAGCGCAAGGCCAAGGCTCGCTCCTCCAAGGCCAATCACGGCCGCAAGCCCAACGCTGGGCGGGGTTGAGGGGCCACCGGCCCCTGGCGGCACGCCCCCAGCCACCGACTCCCGCCGGCCCTCGATGAGGGTCCCGGCCCCACCGCGAACCCCGGTGGAGGACATCGTCGAGCGCCTCCACGGCGTGGAGGTCGCCGACCCCTACCGCTGGCTCGAGGACGGCGACGACCCCGAGACCCGAGCATGGGTCGACGCCCAGAACCGGCGCACCCGGGCGGCCATCGACGCCCTCGGCTCGCGGGCCGGCCTGCGCCGCCGCCTGGAGGCGCTGCTGCGCGCACCCGTGGTGAGTTCGCCGCGCCTGCGGGGGGACCGGGTCTTCACCCGGGAGCGGGGCGGCTCCGCCGACCAGGCCACCCTGGTGGTGCGCTCGGCCACCGACGCCGGCCAGCCGCCCCGCACCCTGGTCGATCCCGCCACCGCCGAGGACGACACCTGTGCCCTCGACTGGTTCCACCCGTCGCCCGGCGGCGACCTGGTCGCCTACGGGACCTCGACGGCCGGCGACGAGCGCTCCACCCTGCGCCTGCTCGAGGTGGCGACCGGTGCCCACCTGGACGAGGTCATCCCCCACACCCGGGCCGCCAGCCTGGCCTGGCTCCCGGACAGCTCGGCCTTCGCCTACTCCCGCTACCCGGACCCGGCCGAGGTGGGCGACGAGGAGGCCGGCTACCACCGGGCCCTGTGGTGGCACCGCCTGGGCGACGACCCCGGCCGGGACGAGCTCATCTGGGGTGACGACGACCTGCCCGACCGCACCGCCTGGCCCCACGTGTCGCTCAGCCCCGACGGGCGCTGGATGCTCGTGCACGTCTCCCTCGGTTGGAGCCGCACCGACGTCCACCTCATCGACCGCACTACCGGCGAGCGCCGGACGCTGATCGAGGGCGAAGCGGCCACCACCGCGCTGGAGGTGGTGGGCGAGCGCCTGTACGGCACCACCACCCTCGGCGCCCCCCGGGGCCGGGTCGTCACCGCCCACGTGGCCGCCCCCGAGATGAGCCACTGGGAGACCATGGTCCCCGAGAGCGACGCGGTGATCGACGGCTCCGTGGTGGCCGGCCCCTCACTCCTGGTGGCGTCGACCGCCGTGGCCGTGGCCCGCCTCCACCGCCACCGCTTGGACGGCAGCGGGGACGTGGCCGTCGAGCTGCCCGGCATCGGGGCCCTGGCCGGCCTCGACGCCGATCCCCATCCCGGTCCCGATGCCGGACGGGAGGTCGCCTTCCTGGCCTTCGGCTCCTTCACCCGCCCGCCCGGGCTCTGGCGCTGGAGCCCCGGTGGCCTCGAGCCCTGGGGCAGCCCGCCAGCTGGTGGCGAGGTTGCCGATCCCGACCACTACCGGGTGCGGCAGGTGACCTACCCGTCGACCGACGGTACGGAGGTGCCCATGTTCGTGGTACAGCGCCGCGACACGGTCGCCGGTCCGGACACGCCGGCGGTGCTGACCGGCTACGGCGGTTTCGCCGTGGCCAGCGGGCCGGCGTGGTCGCCGGTAGGCGTGGCCGTGGCCGACGCCGGGGGCCTCTACGCCGTGGCCGGCATCCGGGGCGGCACCGAGCACGGCGAAGAGTGGCACCGGGCCGGGATGCGCCAGCACAAGCAGCAGTGCTTCGATGACTTCCTGGCCGCGGCCGACTGGCTGGTGGAACAGGGCCTGACGTCGAGGCCCAAGCTCGCCATCCGCGGTGGCAGCAACGGCGGCCTGCTGATGGGCGCAGCCATCACCCAGCGCCCCGACCTCTGCGCCGCCGTGCACTGCGCCGTGCCCCTGCTCGACATGGTGCGCTTCCCCCAGTTCCTCATCGCCCGGCTGTGGACGCCGGAGTACGGCGATCCCGACGTCGCCGAGGAGTTCGCCTGGCTCCACGCCTACTCGCCCTACCACCGGGTCGCCGACGGCACCTGCTACCCGGCGGTGCTGCTCACCACCGCCGACAGCGACAGCCGGGTCGACCCCTGCCACGCCCGCAAGTTCGCCGCCCGCCTCCAGGCCGCCTCGTCCTGCCCGGACGAGCACCCGGTGCTGCTGCGGACCGAGACCAGAGCCGGCCACGGGGCCGGCAAGCCGGTGGGGCGCCAGGCTGACGAGGCCGCCGACGTGCTCGCCTTTCTCTTCGACCGCCTGGGCGTCTCCTGAGCTGGGGTCGTCCCGAACTGGTGGTAGGACCAGGGCCACTCCGGTCCCGGTTCTGCCACCAGTTCGCCAGGGGGGGTCATATTGGCCGGGGGTCGTCCCGAACTGGTGGTAGGACCAAGGCCACTCCGGTACCGGTTCTGCCACCAGTTCGCCCAAAGGGGGGGTCATGTTGGCCGGGGGGCCTGCGCTGGGCCCGCCGGGGGTACCACCGCGCCACCATGGCCATCACCGACCCTGCGGCCAGCGCCGACGACGCCGGGCTGTCCTACGTAGGCGACGCCCAGCCGGGGATCACCCGCCGGCGCCGGGGCCGGGGCTTCTCCTACTACCGCCCTGGCGGTGGCCTGATCGACGACCCCGGTGAGCGGGCCCGCATCGAGGCCCTGGCCGTGCCCCCGGCCTGGACCGACGTGTGGATCTGCAGCCGGCCTGACGGTCACATCCAGGCCACCGGACGCGACGACCGGGGGCGCAAGCAGTACCGCTACCACCCCCGCTGGCACGAGGTGCGCGATGCCACCAAGTTCGACGCCCTGGCCGACTTCGGCCGCCTCCTCCCCGATCTGCGGGCCCACGTGGACCGGGATCTGGCCCGGCGGGGCCTGCCCGAGGAGAAGGTCATGGCGGCGGTGGTCAAGCTGTTGGACCAGACCCTCATCCGCATCGGCAACGACGAGTACGCCCTGGCCAACGGGTCCTACGGGCTCACCACCATCGAGGGCCGCCATGTCCGGGTCAGCGGTTCCACCCTGGTCTTCGAGTTCGGGGGCAAGAGCGGCCAGGAGATCGACCTGTCGCTGCGGGACCGCCGGCTGGCCGCCATCGTCCAGCGCTGCCAGGAGCTGCCCGGAGAGGACCTGTTCCAGTACCTGGCCGGCGAGCGGGTGGTCGACGTCACGTCCACCGACGTCAACGACTACCTGCGATCGCTGACCGGCGGCGATCGCACGGCCAAGGACTTCCGCACCTGGGGGGGCACGGTCGAGGCAGCCGGACGCCTGGTCGAGCTCGGCCCCGGCGAGACCGAGCGCGAGTGCGACCGGCGGGTGCTCGCCGCCATCGACGCCGCCGCCGAGCGCCTCGGCAACACCAGGGCCGTGGCCCGCAGCGGCTACGTCCACCCCCGGGTGGGCGAGGCCTACCGGACCGGCGACCTGGCCGAGGCGTGGCGGCGTTCCCGCACCACCCCCCGCCTGAGCCGGAGGGAGCGCACCGTGCTCAAGGTGCTCGACGCCGGCTGAGCCCTTCCCGTTCTGGTGGTCGGACCGGGCCGGAACCGGCGCATCCGGACCACCAGATCCCGGTGCGGTCCCCGGCGGGCGGACCTCCTACCCTGGCCGGCGATGCTCGACCACGTGTTCACCGACGCCATCGGCGCCCTGCGGGACGCCCTGGAAGGCGCTCTGCTCGAGCGCCAGGCCTTCGAGGAGCGCTTCCAGGTCGACGTCCTCCTCGGCGACGTGACGTGGGAGACCAGCTACGGGCTGCCCGGCGAGGGGTCGCCGCCCCGGGTCCAAGCCGACATCACCCTCGACTGGCCCACCTGGTCGCAGACCGCCTACCGCAGCTGGTACCTCGACGACACCCTCGACAAGGCGCCCGAAGATCCCCCCGAGGTGCTGGTGGAGGTCTCGCTGCGGGTTCAGCGCATGGCCGAGCGCCCGGATCCCGGCCGGGTCCTCGCCGTGCTGCCCGAGGCCAGCCCCCCGATCGGCACCGAGGCCCTCACCCGGTCGGGCCACACCGTCGAGCACGTCTTCGAGGCCGGCGACGGTGAGGGGGAGTTCGCCATCGAGGTGGCCTACGAGGGCAGCGTGGCCCTCGACGAGCACGTCATGGCCGACGGCTCCATCCTCGACGAGCGCTTCGGCGGGATCGGCGGCTGGATCGCCTCCACCCTGGTCCGCCTGGGCGACATCGCCTTCAGCTTCCTCCCGCCGGAGCACTGACCGGCGGGCATCGCTCACGCGCTGGAGCACGCATCGCCGTTCCGAGCCGTCAGGGCTGCCGGTGCCCGCCTCCCGCCGTCCCGCCGCCCGCCGCCAGGTCGGCCAGGTCGGCCAGGTCAGCCAGGGAACGCTCCGGCCGGGCCCCGAGGTGGCCGATCACCTCGGCCGCGGCCAGCGCCCCCAGCCGGCCGCAGGAGGGGGGATCGAGCCCGGCGCTCAAACCGTGGAGGAAGCCGGCGGCGTAGAGGTCACCGGCGCCGGTGGTGTCGACGACCCGGTGCACGGGCGCGGCGGCGACCTCGAAGCGCGTCCCCCCGGCGACGACGGTCGACCCGGCCGCCCCCCGGGTGGCCACCACCAGGGGGCACAGCTCCTCGACCGAGGCGAGGGCCTCGCCGAAGTCGTCGTGGCCGCTGAGCAACCGCAGCTCGTCCTCGTTGGCGAAGAGGATGTCGGCCTGCGAGTCCACCAGGGCCCGGAACTCATCCCGGAAGCGCTCGACGCAGAACGAGTCGGACAGCGAGACCGCCACCTGGCGGCCGGCCCGGTGGGCCGCCGCCGCCGCCTTGTCGAAGGCCTCCCGGGCCGGCGGGCGATCGAAGAGGTAGCCCTCCAGGTAGGTGATCCGGGCCCCGGCCACCAGGGCCTCGTCGACATCGTCGGGTCCGAGCTCGCTGGAGGCCCCGAGCAGGGTGCTCATGGTGCGCTGGCCGTCGCCAGAGACCACGATCAGCGACCGCCCGGTGGGGCTGGACCCGCCACCGGCCGGGCGGGGGTCGAAGGCCACCCCGGCGGCCCGGATGTCGTGGGTGAAGACCTCGCCCAGCTGGTCGCCGGCCACCCGGCCCACGAAGGCGACCCGGCTCCCGAGCGAGGCCAGGCCGGCCATGGTGTTGGCCGCCGAGCCCCCCGACACCTCCACCGCCGGGCCCATGGCCTCGTACAGCGCCCGGCCGGTGCCGGCGTCGACCAGGGCCATGGATCCCTTGACCAGGCCGTGCTCGACCAGGAAGGCGTCGTCGACCGGGGCCAACACGTCGACCAGGGCGTTGCCGATGCCCACCACGTCATAGGTCGCCGTCATCCGCCCGGACACTACGAGTGACCGCCCGGCCCGTCACCTTTGTGGGCAGTTCTGGACCCCGGCGGTGCTCACGTGACCACAAACCGGTGCGGCGGCGGGGAAAAGGCACCGTCCGGGGGGTGCCGGTAGCATCCCGCCGTGGACGAGGCCGGCTCCGAGGACAGCTTCCGCCTGCCCCGCTCCGTGGCCCCCCGCCGCTACCAGTTGCGCATCGAGCCCGACCTGGCCACCGCCACCTTCTACGGCACCGCCGCCGTCACCGTCGACGTGGCCGAGCCGGTGGACGCCATCGTCTGCAACGCTGCCGACCTGGACATCGACGGTGCCTGGGTCACCACCGGCGACGGGCGCCGCATCGACGCCGAGACGGCGACGGACGCCGGACGCGAGCGCCTGACGCTCACCCTCGTGTCCACCCTGGCCCCCGGGTCGGCCACCGTCCACCTGGGCTTCCGGGGCCGCATCAACGACAAGCTGGCCGGGTTCTACCGCAGCGTCTACACCGACGCCGACGGCGCCGAGCAGGTCATCGCCACCACCCAGATGGAGCCCACCGACGCCCGCCGCGTCTTCCCCTGCTGGGACGAACCCGACCGCAAGGCCGTCTTCTCGGTCACCCTGGTGGTGGCCGAAGGCCTGCTGGCGCTGAGCAACGGGGCGGTGGTCGACCGGGCGCCCGCCGGCGACGGCCGGGTGGTCGTGCGCTTCGCCGACACCGTGGCCATGAGCACCTACCTGGTGGCCCTGGTGGTGGGTCCCCTGGAGGCCACCGAGGCGGTCGACGTCGACGGCGTGGCCCTGCGGGTGGTCCACGTGCCGGGCAAGGGGCATCTCAGCGTCTTCGCCCTGGAGGTGGGCGCCTACTGCCTGCGCTGGTTCCGGGACTACTACGACATCGCCTACCCCGGGGACAAGTGCGACCTGGTGGCCCTGCCCGACTTCGCCTTCGGCGCCATGGAGAACCTGGGCGCCATCACCTTCCGCGAGCAGGTGCTGCTGGTCGACCCCGACGCCGTGGCCCGGGTCGAGCTGCAGCGGGTGGCCCACGTGATCGCCCACGAGCTGGCCCACATGTGGTTCGGCGACCTGGTGACCATGAGGTGGTGGAACGGCCTGTGGCTCAACGAGGCCTTCGCCACCTTCATGGAGGTCACCGCCATCGAGGCCTTCCGGCCGGACTGGCGCCGCTGGGAGTCCTTCACCACCGATCGGGCCACCGCCTTCGCCGTCGACGCCCTGTCCAGCACCCGGCCCGTCGAGTACCCGGTGCGCTCCCCCGAGGAGGCCGAGGGCATGTTCGACGTGCTCACCTACCAGAAGGGCGCCTCGGTCCTGCGCATGCTCGAGCAGTACCTGGGGGCGGACGCCTTCCGGGCCGGCATCCGCCGGTACCTGGCCGCCCACGCCTTCGCCAACGCCGAGACCACCGACCTGTGGGACGCCATCGAGGAGGCCACCGGCGAGCCCGTGCGCCGGATCATGGACGCCTGGATCTTCCAAGGGGGGTTCCCCCTGGTCAGCCTGGAGCACGCCGGCGACGGCACGCTGTCGCTCACCCAGCAGGCCTTCACCCTCGCCGGTGGCCGGGCCGAGGCACCCGGTGCCGGGAAGGACGAGCGTCGCTGGCCGGTCCCCGTGCTGGTGCGCTCGGGCGCCGGCGAGATCCACCGGGTCCTGCTCGAGGACGGGGCCGCCGCCCTCGACGCGGCCGAGCCGGTGGTGGTCAACGCCGGGGGCCACGGCTTCTACCGGGTTCGCTACGACCCGGCCCTGCTCGGTTCCCTGCGCCGGTCGCTCGACGCCCTGGCACCGGTGGAGCGGTCGCTGCTGGTGGACGACACCTGGGCCGCCGTGCTGGCCGGTGACACCCCGGCGTCGGCCCTGCTGGAGCTGGCCGAGGGCTTCGCCGGCGAGCGCAACCCGACGGTCTGGACCGTCCTCCACAGTGCCCTGGCGGCCCTCGACCACGTCCTGGAGGGCGAGGGCCGCACCCGGCTGCAGCGCTGGTTCCGCCACCTCGGCGGACCGGCCCTGGCCGAGCTGGGATGGGAGCCGGCAGTAGGCGAGGACGAGCTCACCCGCCAGACCCGGGGCCTGGTCATCACCGCCGCCGGCGTGCTGGGCGACGACGCCGCGGTGCAGCGCCGGGCCCGGGAGGTGCACCGCAGCGCCCTCGCCGGGTCGGCCCCGGTCGATCCCGAAGTGGCGGCGGCGGCGCTGGCGGTGGTGGCCTCCACCGGGACGGCCGAGGACTACGAGGCCATCCTCGACCGCTCCCGGACCGCCCCGACACCCCAGGAGGCGCTGCGCCACCTCCACGCCCTGGCTCGCTTCCCCGGTGTCGACCTGGCCCGGCGCACCCTGGCCATGACCCTGACCGACGACATGCGCTCCCAGAACGCCCCCTACGTGCTCGGCCGGCTCCTGGCCAACCGCCATGCCGGGGCCACGGCCTGGGCCTTCCTGGAAGAGCACTGGGGCGCCGTCACCGCCCGCTTCCCCGACAACTCCATCCCGGTGATGCTCGGGGGCATCACCGGCCTGTCCACCCCCGAGCTGGCGCCGCGGGTGGCCTCGTTCCTCGACGATCATCCCGTGCCCCAGGGAGCGCTCAGCGTGGCTCAGCACCGCGAGCGCCTGGCCGTCAACGTCGCCCTGCGGGAACGAGAGGCCGATCGGCTCACCCGGTGGTTGGCACGCTGGTCGCACTGAGCCAGCTTCGATCCCTGCGCCGGCCGGGCACCGGGGCGGCGGTGTTCGCCCGGGAGGACACCGCCGTGCAGGTGACCTGGGGCGACCTGCCCGCCGGTGGCGTCCGCGCCCGGGCCGCCGGCGCCGCCGCCGATGTCGACCACCGAGGCGGGCCGGGGGCCGTGGTGCTCTCCGGCCTCGAGCCAGACCGGGGGTTCGAGGTCACCGTGGCCACCGGCGACGGCGACGATCACCAGGTCATCCACGTCGCCACCCTCGCCCCGCCCCCCGGTGACGAACTGTTCCGGCTGGCCACCGTCAACGACGTCCACCTGGGCGACCCCTCCTTCGGGCGCTTCCCCACGGTCGCCCATCCCGCCGAAGGGTCGGTGGCCCCACCCGAGCTGTGCCTCGCCGCCGCGGTCGACGAGCTGGCGGCGTGGGGGGCGCAGCTCATCCTGGTCAAGGGCGACGTCACCGACCACGGCCGCCGCCACGAGTGGGAGCGGGTGGCCAAGATCCTGGCCGGACCCGGGATCCCGGTCCTGGTCATGCCCGGGAACCACGACGTGGTCAACGAGGCCATCGACCCGACGGAGATCCTCGCCGGCTCCGGGATCAGCTACCGGGCCGGGGCGCCGTCGGCCCACGACGTCCCCGGCCTGCGCCTGGTGCTGGTCGACACGACCGAGCGGGGCCACAACAGCGGGACCATCGCCGCCAGCACCGAAGCGGCCGCCCAGCTGGTGGCCGAGGCTGAAGGACCGGCCCTCGTCGCCCTCCACCACCACCCCCAGCGCCACCCGGTCATGACCCATCCGCCGCGGGGCATTCCCGGCGCCGAGGCCGTCCCCTTCCTCGACGCCCTGGCCGCCGCCAACCCGGCCACCATGGTCGTCACCGGCCACAGCCACCGCCACCGGGCCCACCGCTGGGGACCGCTGGTC
Organism: Acidimicrobiales bacterium; assembly: GCA_035553895.1. GTDB lineage: Bacteria > Actinomycetota > Acidimicrobiia > Acidimicrobiales > CADCSY01 > JADDRA01. The sequence continues at coordinate 10,269 of DATMJI010000039.1, forward strand.
GTGGCCGAGGTCGGCTCGCCCCAGGACTATCCCGGCACCTGGGCCGGCTACGCCGTCCACCGGGGCGGCATCCGCCAGGTCGTGCGCCGGGTGGCCGCCCCCGGGGCCATGGCCTGGACGGAGGCGACCAAGGACAGCTTCGCCGGCCTGTGGGGCCGCTGGTCGCCGGGCACCCTCGACCAGCGCTGTTTCACCCACCCCTGGCCCACCCGCCCCTGAGGGCAGGGGCTCGGCGCCGCCGCCGTACCCGAGAAGCCGGGGCGGCGGGTCAGCGGTCGAAGCGCAGGCCGTAGACCTCTTCGTAGCCGAGCAGGCACTGCGGGCGCTCGGCGCACTCGGGGGGGCCGCCCAGCACTAGGGGCTCGTCCACCTCGGCCAGGTCCGAGACCGCCTCGAGGTCGTACTCCTCGGCCGTCTCGGCGGTGACGACCAGGGCGTTTTGGTCCTGGGCCTCCGAGGGCTCGAGCAGCTCCAGACCCTCGGGGAGCAGCTCCTCCACCCGCTCCACCCCCTCGTCGACGGGCAGGGCCTCGACGTCGCCTCCGGCGAGGAGGACGAGCAGGCTCTGCACGTACTCGGGGACGATGTCGAGCTCGCCCCGCTCGATGGCCGGGAACACGACCTGCTCACGGGCGCCGAGGTTGGCCTCGACGCTCACCTCGTAGCCGTGGGCCCGCAGCACGTGGGCGTAGAGGTGGGCGAGGATCTGGCTCTCGGTGAAGTTGAACGAGCCCACGGTGAGCGGACCCGAGCCTTCGGGCGACTCGATGTCGAGGAGGCCTTCGCTCTCGGCGTAGTCCCGGGCCACCGCCTCGGGGTCCTCGCGATCGGCTTCGACCCGCCGGTTGAGCTCGGTGATGGCCTCGGTGGTGAGGGCCTCGGACACCCCGTCGAGGGCGTCGACGGCGGGGCCGTTGACCACCTCGGTGCGCACGAGGGGCACGATGTTCTCGGCGCCCTGGAGCTCCTTGTCGTCCTCCAGGACCACCCAGTCGTTGGCGGCGATGGCGGCGTTGGTGGAGAAGAGCACGGCGATGTCGATCGACCCCTGCTCCAAAGCGGTCACGGTGATGGCACCCGGATCGAGGGGCTGGAAGCTGAAGGCGGGGGCGGCGCCGTCCCCGGCGCCGTCGCCGGACTCGACGGTGGAGGGATCCGAGTCGGTGCAGGCGGCCAGCACCAGGGCGGCGGCGACGGCCACAGCGACGACCAGGGACGAGCGCGGCGGAGCGGGTCTGGTGGTTTCCATCGGGCCATGACACCACGCCGGCCGCCGGCCGGCCACTCCGGCGCCGTTCACCGGCTGCGGGCCCCGGCCGGGGTCACCCAGCGCTGGAGGGCACCGAGGCCAACCTCGGTGGCCATGGCCAGCACGGTCACGGTGAGGGCCCCGGCGAAGACCTCGACGTGGTCCCCCGTGCGCAGTCCCACCAGGATGAGCGCTCCCAGCCCGCCGAAGCCGACCAGGGCGGCGAGGGTGGCGGTGGCCACCACCTGCACGGCGGCGGTGCGCACGCCGGCCATCACCAGGGGCAGGGCCGAGGGCAGCTCGACCGAGGTGAACACCTGGCGGCCGGTCATCCCCATGGCCCGGGCCGCCTCCACCATGTCGGCGTCGACCTCGGCGACCCCGACGTAGCTGTTGGTCACCATGGGCGGGACGGCCAGGGCCACCAGGGCCACCATGGTGGGCACCAACCCGATGGAGCTGAGCTGGAGGGCGATGACCAGCACGGCGAACGACGGCAGGGCCCGGCCCACGTTGGCGACGTTCACGGCCACCACGCCCCCCCGCCGCAGGTGGCCCAGCACCAGGCCGGGGGGGAGGGCCAGGGCCAGGGCCAGGGCCAGGGCGGCTACCGACACCCCCAGGTGCTCGACGATCAGCTGGGTCAGGCCGTTGCCGCCCCGCCAGTTGGCCCGGTCGGCGAAGAAGGCGGCGACGTCGCCGAGGAAGCCCATCAGCGCCCCCGGCGGGCCCAGGGGGTGAGGAGGCGCTGCACGCCGACGAGGGCCACGTCGGCCGCCGCCGCCAGGGCCACCGACAGCACCGAGCCGACGACGAGCGGGGTGCGGAAGTCCCGGTTGAGACCGTCGAGGATGAGCTGGCCGAGCCCGCCGTGGCCGATGAGGGCGGCCACCGTGACCAGGCCGACGATGGTCACCGTGGCCACCCGCACCCCGGCCACGACGGCCGGGAGGGCCAGCGGCAGCTCGACGCGCACCAGGCGGAGCAGCGGGTGCATCCCCATGGCCGTGGCCGCCTCGGTCACCTCGGGCGCCACCCCGTCGAGGCCGGCCACGATGTTGCGTACGAGGATCAGCAAGGTGTAGCTGATAAGGGCGATCAGGGCCGTCGTGCGGGTCAGTCCCGTCCACGGCAGCAGCAGGGCGAACAGGGCCAGGGAGGGGATGGCGTAGAGGGCCCCGGTGGCACTGAGCACCGGGCCCTGCCAGCGCCGCCAGCGGCGCACGGCCAGGGCCAGGGGGAACGACAGGATCAGGCCGGCGGAGACCGCCGCCGCCGTGAGGGTGACGTGGTCGCCCAGCAGGTCGATGATCTCCTCACCGTGGGCACCCACCCAGTCCCAGTCGACCCACGGCTCGGCCACGCCCGGGAAGGCTACGGGTAGCGTCGCAGGGTCGTGTTGCGCCTCGAGCACCTGACCAAGCGCTTCGGTGAGGCCGTGGCCGTCGACGACCTCTCCCTGGAGGTGGGCGACGGCGAGCTGTGCGTGCTGGTGGGTCCGTCGGGATGCGGCAAGACCACCACCATGAAGATGGTGAACCGCCTGGTGGAGCCGACCAGCGGGCGCATCCTCCTCGACGGGGAGGACGTGACCGCCGGCGATCCGGTGATGCTGAGGCGGCGGATCGGCTACGTGATCCAACAGGTGGGCCTCTTCCCCCACCAGAGCATCGCCGGCAACGTGGGCACGGTGTGCCGCCTGCTCGGGTGGGACAAGAGCCGGACGGCCGATCGGGTCGACGAGCTGCTCGACCTGGTCGGCCTCGACCCCGCCACCTACCGCGACCGCTACCCCCACCAGCTCTCCGGCGGCCAGCGCCAGCGGGTGGGCGTGGCCCGGGCCCTCGGGGCCGACCCCCCGGTCCTGCTCATGGACGAACCCTTCGGCGCCATCGATCCCATCACCCGGGCCCGCCTCCAGGACGAGTTCCTCCGCCTCCAGGCCGAGGTGCGCAAGACCGTCGTCTTCGTGACCCACGACGTGGACGAGGCGGTGAAGCTCGGGGACCGCATCGCCGTGCTCGCCCAGGGCGGGGTGCTGGCCCAGCACGGCTCCCCCGCCGAACTCCTGGCCCAGCCGGCCGACGACTTCGTGGCCGACTTCGTGGGCGCCGACCGGGGGCTCAAGGCCCTGGCCGTCACCCCCATCGACCGCCACGCTCTCGAGCATCCCCCGGCGGTGGCCGAGGGCGACACCGTGTCCGGGGCCCGGGCCGCCATGGAGGCCGCCGGCGCCGACTTCGCCGCCGTCGTCGACGCCGACGGGCGGCCCCGGGGGTGGCTGGATCGGGACGACACCACCGGGGAGGGCAAGGTCGGTGAACGCAGCCGGCCGGTCGGCGAAACGGTGGCGGCCTCGGCCAGCCGGCGCCAGGCCCTCTCGGCCCTCCTGCTGGCCGACTGCGGCCGGGTGGCCGTCGTCGACGGCGATCGCCTGTGCGGCGTGTTCACCTCCAACAGCCTGCGCTAGCCCGCCCAGTCGTTCCGGGCCCGGGAGACCGCCGGTTCCCCATCGGCCGGGCCCCAGGGTCGGGTTCACCTGGCGTCGTGGAAGGATGTCCGGGTGCGCAGGCTCGATGTCGTCGAGCGGCGGGCTCGCCTGGCCCGCCGCCACGGCCTCGCTCCGGGGTGGCGGGCGGCCGGAGTCACCGAAGCGGCCGACCGCGTCGTCTGCCTGCACGCCACCGATCCGGCGACAGTCTACCTCTCGGCCCGGGCTCGCACCGAGTCCATGACGGTGGCCGACCTGGAGCACGCCCTCTTCCGGGAGCGCTCCCTGGTCAAGCACCTGGCCATGCGCCGGACCCTCTTCGTCTTTCCCCGGACGACCCTGGCCGTGGCCCAGGCGGGGGTCGGCAACCGGGTGGCCGGTGCCGAGCGCCGGCGGCTGATCCGCGAGGTCGAAGCCGCCGGCCTCCACCACGACGGCACTGCCTGGCTCGCCCGGGCCAGCGCAGCCGTGCTGGAGGCGCTGGCCGGTGGCCGCGAAGCGACATCGAGCCAGCTGCGCCGGGAGATCCCCCTGCTGGAGGGGACGCTCACCTACGGCGAAGGGCGGTCCTGGGGGGCGTCGGTGCCCGTGGGGCCCCGGGTGCTGACCGCGCTGTCGGCCGCGGGTGCACTGGTGCGGGCCACCAACGGCGGGGCCTGGAACGCCTCCCGCCCCCGGTGGGCTCGCATGGAGGACTGGCTAGGGGAGGAGCTGGCGGTACCGCAGGGCGACGCCGGGCTGGCCGCGCTGGTCGAGCGCTGGCTGCGGTCCTTCGGGCCCGGCACGCTGGCCGATCTGAAGTGGTGGCTCGGCTCCACCCTCAGCGCCGTGCGCCGGGCCCTGGCCGCCCTGCCCGTGGTCAAGGTCGACCTCGACGGGGCCACCGGCTACGTGCTGGGCGACGACGTGGAGGCGGCCGAGCCGGTCGAGCCCTGGGCCGCCCTGCTGCCGTCGCTGGACCCGACGGTGATGGGCTGGTTCGAGCGGGACTGGTACCTGGGAGAGCACCGGGCCCAGCTCTTCGACACCAACGGCAACGCCGGACCGACGGCCTGGTGGGACGGGCGCATCGTCGGTGGCTGGTGCCAGGGTGGCGGCGGTGAGGTCGTGCTCCAGCTCCTCGAGGATCCCGGGTCGCCGGCCCGGGCCGCCCTGGGAGCCGAGGCCGAGCGCCTCACGACCTGGCTGGACGGCGTCACCGTCCTCCCCCGGTTCCCCTCGCCACTGGCCAGAAGTGTCCGCCGGTAGGTGCAGCCGGGGCCCGAGTGGCCCGGTGGGCCCGCGGCGACCTTCCCCGGCCCCCCCGGCCCTGGGGCCGGATCGGGTCACGGTGGGGGCTGGTCGTAGGCGGTCACCGTGTCCCCGCTGGCCACGTAGGCCCGGCCACCGGCCACTGCCGGTGGCGCCGCCACGTCGTCCCCGATGGCCGCCTGCCCCCGGTCCTGGCCGGTGGCGGCGTCGAGCAGGATCAAATGCCCGCCGCCGGTGCGGGCGACCAGGGCACCGTCGGTGGCCGCCTCCACCCCGTCGCCGCCCTCGTCCTGCCAGCGCAGCTCTCCGGACCGGAGATCGAGAGCCACCAGGTCACCCGCAGTGATCACCACGGCGACGTTGCCGGCCACCGCCGGAGGGCGCAGCACGTCACCGTCCAGCGGCAGCTGCCACTGCGGGGAACCGTCGCCGGTACCGAGTCCGGCCACCAGGGCCCCCCCGTTGTCGGCCACCACCAGATCACCGGCCACCGCCACCGGCGCTTCGGGCGCCGGAGTGGTGGCCAGCGACCAGCGGGGTCCCCCGGTGGCGGCGTCGAGGACACGCAGGCCCTCGCTGGTGGCCGCCACCACCACCCCGGGCCCGGCGGAGAGGGCGACGACGCCGGGGACCGCCCGCCGCCAGCGGACCTCGCCGCTGGCCCCGTCGAGGGCAACGATGTCCCCGGCGTCCCCGGTGCCGATCACCACCAGGCCGCCGCCGGCGGCCGGCGCCCGGGCCGGGGCCGGCGTGGTGGGGAACCGCCACTGCTCGGCGCCGGTCCGGGCGTCGACGGCGAAGACCGTTCCCTCGCTGGTGCCGGGGATCTCGGTGGACACATAGACCAGTCCCCCGGCCACCACCGGCGGGGCCCCGACCCGCTCACCCGTCTCGAAGCGCCACCGGGCCCGGCCCGAGCCGGCGTCGACGGACACCACCGAGCCGGCCCGGGTGGCCACCACGAGGTCGCCGCCCTCGACCCGGGGGCTGCCGACCACGGCCGAGCCGGTCTGGAGGCGCCACCGGGGGACCAGCTCGGCGGACCCCCCGCCGAAGACCAGCCCGGCCGCCACCACGGCGGCCAGGCCGGCCAGGGCCACGGCCGCCCCGGTGATCCACCGGGGCCGGACCCCGGGTGGGGCCGGGGCCACCTCTGCCTCTGGCGTCCCGGGCAGGGGCAGGCCGCACGAGGGGCAGGCCGGCTGGCCGGCTGGGCCGTCGGTGCTGCCGCACGCCGGGCAGCGGGGCGCCGGGGGCGGGCGATCGGGAACAGTGTCCAGGGCGGCTCCGCAGTGCCGGCAGGGCCGCCCCGCCGGTCCCACCCGCCGGCACGCCCGGCACACCACCGGCGGGGCCGGCTCGCTCACTGCCGACCACCCGGCGCCCGGGCTGGGCCCGGCCCGTTCACGGGAAGCTGACGATGGTGAAGGTCCCGTAGGCGAAGAGGACGGCACTGAGGGTGTAGACACCCGCCTTGACCGCCGCCCGCAGGTTCGGCGCCGCCACGTAGTCGTCGATGCTCCAGCGCAGCCCGTTGAGGCCGTGGGCCAGGGCCAGGGCCAGCAGGGTCCAGTCGAAGAGCCGCCACAGCGGGTTGTCCCAGCGGTCGGCCACGAAGGCGGCGTCGGTCTCGACCACGTCGTAGACGATGTGGGTGATGGCGAAGTGGATCAGGGCCAGGAACACCAGCACCAGCCCCGAGATCCGCATGAAGAACCACGACCAGGTCTCGAAGCTCTGCCGGGGGCGCCGGGCACGGGACCGCCCGACGACCGGCGGGGTGGAGGTGGCGGGTGCGCTCACCCGGCGAGCGTCCCGTCGATGAAGGGCTCGAGGATCACGTAGCCGCCGGGCAGGCCGACGACCAGGGTGAGCACCACCACCGCGCTCAGCAGCCGGCGCTCCTGCCGCACGGCACCGGGGAAGAAGTCGAGGGCCACGATGCGCAGTCCGTTGAGGGAGTGGAACAGCAAGGCGAAGAGGAGTCCGACCTCGAAGAGGCGTAGCACCACGTTGCCGTAGAGGAGGTGGACCTCGTCGTAGAGCTCCTCGCTGACGTTGATCAGCGACACGTCGACGATGTGGAGCAACAGGAAGAGCAACACCAGCACGCCCGAGACCCGGTGGCCCACGAAGGCCCACTGCCCGGATCGCCCCCGGTAGACGGTCCCGGTGGTCATCGCCGGTACCACCGGCGGGTGCGCATGGTGGTGGCCACCACGTGCAGGGCGAAGGCGACCACCACCAGGGCCACGGCCCCCAGGGCGATGGAGAACAGCAGCTGGGCGGTCGTCAGGGCCAGGATCACCGCCATGCAACCTAGCGCCGGGGCCTCGGCGGGCACCGCCGGCCCGGGCCGACCTAGGCGATGGTGATGCGCCCGGCGAGCCAGGGAGCGAGGGCCTCGGGCAGCACCACGGTGCCGTCGTCCTGGCGGCCGGCCTCGATCAGGGCGGCCCAGATGCGGGGCCAGGCCAGGGCCGAGCCGTTGAGGGTGTGCACGTGGGCCACGCCGCTGGCGTCCTCCCGCCGGTAGCGCACGTCGGCCCGGCGGGCCTGGTAATCGCCGAACCACGACACCGACGACACCTCCAGCCACTGGTCGCACCCGGGGGCGTAGACCTCGAGGTCGAACTGGCGGGCCTGGGTCTGGCCCAGGTCGCCCGTGCAGATGTCGAGCACGCGGTAGGCCAGGCCGAGCTCGCCCAGCAGGCCCTCGGCCCGGGCCAGCAGCTCGGCGTGCACGGCGGGGGCTTGCTCGGGGGTGCAGTAGGCGAGGAGCTCCACCTTCTCGAACTCGTGCACCCGCAGCAGGCCGCGGGTGTCGCGCCCGGCCGACCCCGCCTCCCGGCGGTAGCACGGGGTGGCGGCGCTGTAGCGCAGCGGCAGGTCGGCCTCGGCCAGGATCTCGCCGGCGGCCATCGAGGTGAGGGGCACCTCGGCGGTGGGGATGGCCCACAGGTCGTCGCGCTCGAGGTGGTAGGCGTCGTCAGCGAACTTGGGGAGTTGGCCGCTGGCGGTGATGGTGTCGCTGCGCACCAGGGTGGGGGGCCGGATCTCCTCGAAGGCGTCGGCGTGGCTGGCCAGGGCCCAGGCCGTCAGGGCCCGGACCAGGGCGGCCCCGGCACCCCGGTAGAGCGGGAACATGGAACCGGAGAGGCGGGCGCCGCGCTCGAGGTCGAGGATGCCCAGTACCGTTCCCACCTCCCAGTGGGGCACCCGCTGGTGCTCGCCGTAGGCCTCGGGGTCGGCACCCCCCGTGCGGAGCACCACGTTGTCCTCGGCGCCGCCACCGTCGGGCGCGTCGGGTGCGGGCAGGTTGGGGATGCGCAACAGGAGCTGGCGCAGCTCGGCGCCTATGGCGTCGGCCTCGGCGGCCGCCGCCCTCTCGGTCTCGCCCAGGCGCCGGCTGGCGAGCACCCGGGCCTCGGCCCCCTCGGGGTCGCCTTCCCGGCGCAGGCGCCCGACCTCCTTGGACAGGGCGTTGACCTCGGCCCGGGCCCGGTCCCGGCGCTCGGCGGCCTCCCGCCGCCGCCGATCCAGCTCGGCCGCCCGGTCCACCTCGGCCAGATCGGCGCCCTTGCGGGCCAGCCCCTCCTTGAGGGCGCCGAGCTCGGTACGGAACCGGCGGACGTCGAGCATGGCGCCCGACGGTAGCCGGGGGGTGCCGCCACCCCCTCGTTCTTTGTCGGCCGGGCCGTGCCTCGCACGCTCGAGCCGACAGAGAACGGAGGGGGGGACGGGCAGGACCCGGGCGGTAGCGTCCCAGGCCGTGCCCCCCGAGCGCCCCGCCGTGTGGGTCGAGGACCTGGTGGTGCGCTACGGGGCGACGACGGCCGTGGGCGGGGTGTCCCTGGCCGCCGAAGCGGGCGAGGTCCTGGCCCTGCTCGGGCCCAACGGGGCGGGCAAGACGACCACGGTCGAGACCCTGGAGGGCTACCGCCGCCCCGACGGCGGGCGGGTGGCGGTCCTCGGTCTCGACCCGGTGGCCGACCACGCCGAGATGACCCGGCGCATCGGGGTCATGCTCCAGCGGGGGGGCATCTACCCCGGCATCCGGCCCCGGGAGGCCCTGCGCCTCTTCGCCTCCTTCTACCCGCGGCCCGAGGACCCCGACGAGTTGCTCGATCGGGTGGGACTGGCGCCGGTGGCCGGGTCCACCTGGCGCCAGCTCTCCGGGGGCGAGCAGCAGCGGCTCTCCCTGGCCCTGGCCGTCGTCGGGCGCCCCGAGGTGGCCTTCCTCGACGAGCCCACGGCCGGCGTCGACCCCGGTGGGCGCCTGGTGGTACGCCAGGTGCTGCGTGACCTGGCCGCCCGTGGGGCCGCAGTGGTGCTCACCACCCACGAGCTGGACGAGGTGGCCCGCCTGGCCGACCGGGTCGTGATCATCGACCGGGGCCGGGTGATGGCCGCCGGCACCCCCGCCGAGCTCACCGCCGGGGCGGTGGAGCAGATCCGGTTCTCGGCGCCCCCGGGGATCGACTGCGGCGAGCTGGCGGCTGCCCTGGGGGCCGAGGTGGGCGAGCCGTCGCCCGGCGAGTACGTCGTCGCCACCGCACCGGCGCCGGCGGCGGTGGCCGCCCTCACCGCCTGGCTGGCCGAGCGGGACCTGGCCCTGGCCGACCTGCGGTCCGGGGGGGCCACCCTGGAGGACGTCTTCTTGCGCCTCACCGGCAGCCGCCGCTCGGGGGGCGAGACGTGAGGGCGGCCGCCGTCGCCGCCCAGACCCGGGTGGAGCTGGCCCTGACCCTGCGCCGCGGGGAGTCCCTGCTGCTCGTCCTCGGCATCCCCGTGGTGCTGCTGAGCTTCTTCTCGCTGGTCGACGTGCTGGCGCTGCCGGCCGGTGTGGAAGAGCCGGTGGACTTCCTCGCCCCGGGCATCCTCGCCCTGGCGGTGATGTCCACGGCCATGGTGAGCCTGGCCATCGCCACCGGCTTCGAGCGCTCCTACGGCGTGCTCAAGCGCCTGGGCTCGACCCCGCTGGGCCGGCCCGCCCTGCTGGTGGCCAAGACCGGGGCCGTCCTCGCCGTCGAGGCCCTCCAGGTCGTGGTGCTGGTGGCGGTGGCCGGCCTGCTCGGCTGGCGCCCGGTGGGCAACGGGGCGCTGGCCGCCGCCGCCGTCCTGGTGGCCACCGTCGCCTTCGCCGGCCTCGGCCTGCTCATGGCCGGCACCCTGCGGGGCGAGGTCACCCTGGCGGCGGCCAACGGCCTGTACCTGGTGCTGCTCCTGCTCGGCGGCATGGTCTTTCCCCTCGACCGCCTCCCGAGCGGCCTGCAGGCCGGGGCCGAGCTGCTCCCGGCCGCCGCCCTGGTCGAGGCCCTCGACGGGGCCCTGTCGTCCCCTGTTGTGGCCCCGGGGCGGCCGTGGGCGGTGCTCGCCGCCTGGGCGGTGGTGGCCCCGGTCCTGGCCGCCTGGCGCTTCCGCTGGGAGTAGGGCCGGCCGCCCCACCCACCGTTGCCGCCGGCGGTGGGGGCCGGCGGCGCCGGTTAGGAAGCGGCCCGGACCGCGGGCTGGTCGTGGCTGCCGCTGGTGACGTCGATGCGGCGGGGCTTGGCCTGCTCGGCCACGGGGATGGTGATGCTCAGCACGCCCCGGTCGTACTCGGCCTCCACCCGGTCGGCGTCGAGGCCGTCCCCGAGGAACAGCTGGCGGGTGAAACTGCCTTGGGGGCGTTCGGTCACCAGCCACTCCCGGCCGTCGTCGGCGGCCGGCGCAGCCCGATCGGCGCGTACCGTGAGCACGTTCTTTTCCACCGTGAGGTCGATGGAGGCGGGGTCGATCCCCGGCAGGTCGAAGTGGGCGACGAAACGATCGCCCTGGCGGTAGGCGTCCATGGGGACGGAGGCGGCGCGGACCGAGCCCTGGCCCCAGAGCTGCTGGGTCAGGCGGTCGAGGTCACGCAGCGGTTCGAAACGGGCCAGCATCATGCTCCCTCCTTGCTCAAGTGCCACCCGGCGGTCCCGGGGGCGACCAGGAGTACTCTACCACTTCATGAGGAAACCTGGTACTCATCCACTCAGGTTTCCTCCTATGGTTGCTGTGGCGGCCTCAGCGCTCGGGCTCGGCCGGTGCCGGGCCGGCCCGCTCCAGCGCCCGCTCGACCTGGGCCCAGGTGAGGGGCGCCCCCCCGTCCGGCTCGGCCACCGGAGCCCGGCGGTCGAGGGGGATCCCCGGCGAGCGGTCGTCGGTGCCGGCGGCGAAGCGGAAGAACAACACGGTGATGATGGTCCACAGGTAGAACCCCCCGACCACCTTCATGATCATCCCGGCCATCTGCTGGTCGGCGGCCACGGACAGGCCGAAGACCCGGGGGACGACGTCGTAGGCCCGGTAGACGACGCCGTCGGCGAAGGTCAGCCAGCCGGCGGGAACGGTGGGGATGACGGACTGCAGGAACAGGTAGCCCATCTGGCCCGGCAGCGACAGGCGCAGCTCCGCAAGGGGACCGGCGACGAGGAGCCACATGAGCAGCGAGGCACTCACCACCAGGACGTGCACGCCGTAGTGGAGGAGGCCGTTGGCCACCGAGGCGTTCACCACCGCCGGCCAGTGGGTGAACACCACCATCCCGTTGAAGATGAGGGTGGCGGTCACCGGCCGGGCCAAGCGGCGCAGCACCCGATAGCCCCGGCCGCTGCCCACCAGCAGGCGGGCCAGCCACGCCGGGGTGGCCAGCAGCGCCATGGGCGGCACCACCAGCGACAGCAGCAGGTGCTGGACCATGTGGGCGCTGTAGAGGTACTCCTCGCCGAGGTCGTGCACCGGCCAGTCGGCCGCCACCCACAGCGTCGCCAGGGCGGCCACCAGCCAGGCCACCTGGCGGCGGCTCACCACCACCTCGCCCGGGCGGGTGGCTCGGGGGCCGATGCGGGTGACGGCCCACCAGTAGGCGAGGGCCAGGCCGGCTACGAGGAGCCAGACCTCGGGATGGGCCTGCCAGCGCCCGGGGTCGTCCCGCACCACCGCAGCGGCGAGGAAGGACACGCCGGGGCCTCCTACCAGAACCGGAAGGTGGTCAAGGCGACGGCGTAGACGCCCACGGCCAGCACCAGCCCGGAGACGAACACCCGGGTGAAGAGCCTGCCGTCGAAGCGCAGGTGCATGAACCAGGCGACCACGAGAAAGAACTTCACCACCATCATCACCATCAGGGAGGGCACGAGCAGGCCGCCCAGTTGCTCCTCGACGTAGAAGGTGGCCACCTCCAGAGCGGTGAGCAGGGCCAGGACGATGGCGATGACGACGTAGCTGCGCTCGCTCGGGTGGTCGTGGCCCTCGTGCTCGGTCTGGGCCTGGTACTCCTCGGCCGCCGCCTCGGCCATGGTGTCGTCGCTCATGCCGGCACCAGGTAGATGAGGGTGAAGATGATGATCCACACGATGTCGACGAAGTGCCAGTAGAGCCCGATGATCTCGACCGTCTCCGCCTTCTCCGCCCCCAGGCGGCCCCGCAACGACATCACGAACAGGCTGACCAGCATGAGGATGCCGATGGTGACGTGCACCCCGTGGAAGCCGGTGAGGGTGTAGAAGGCGGAGCTCTGCAGGTTGGTGGTGTAGCCCAGGCCCTCGCGCACGAAGGCGGTGAACTCGTAGACCTGGCCGGCCACGAAGCTGGCCCCCAGCATGGCGGTGGTGAGCAGCCAGGTGCGGGCCCGGCGGTGGTCGGCCCGCTGGATGGCCGACAGGGCCAGCACCATGGTCAGCGAGCTCATCAGCAGCACGAAGGAGCTCACCGAGGTGAAGGGGATGTCGTAGAGGTCGGCCACCGCCGGGCCGGCCATCCCCTCGACGTCCTTGGTGCGGTAGAGCAGGAAGGCGGAGATGAGGCCGCCGAAGAGCAGGCACTCGGAGCCGAGGAACAACCACATCCCCAACTTCTCGTTGGACAGCCCGGTGTTGGTGTGATGCGCCGGGGCGGTGGCGTCGTGGGGCACGTGGTCGGGGTGCGTCCCCGGCCCGGCGGTGGCGGCCACCGGGGCGGCCTGCTCGCTCACGCTCACGAACCCTCCTTCCCGCTGGCCCCAGTGGCATCGGCACCGGTGCCGGCGGCGTCGCCGGGTTCGCCGGCGGCGCCCACACCGGCGAACTCGGCCTCGGCCTCATCCTCGTCCTCGCCCCCGGCTCCGGCCTCGGCGGCGGTGTCGTCACCGGTGTCGGGGTCGTCGTCGTGGTGGTCGCCGTGGGAGTCGCCGTGGCCGGCTTCGGGGTCGACCGACGGCTCCAGGCCCAGGCCGACGACACCGCCCACCACCAGCAGGCCACCGATGGCACACAACCAGTAGGTGTAGAGCAGCCCGTAGCTGATGAGGGGCAGGCCCACGGCGATGATGATGGGCCAGTACGACGGTGACGGCAGGTGGATGCTGCCGGCGTCGACCTGCGGCTGGCGTCCACCGTCCGCCAGCGACACCTCATCGACCTCGCTGAGGTAGTGGTAGTGCTCCCGGCGCCGCGGCCGGCCCCGCTCGTCCTCTTCGTACTTCTGGTGCCACCACTCGTCGAGGTGCTCCACGGTGGGCTCGACGTCGAAGTTGTGGGCCGGCGGGGGCGACGACGTGGCCCACTCGAGGGTCCGCCCGTCCCACGGGTCGGCACCGGCCGGCGGGTTGTGGCGGCTGCGCACCACGTTGTACACCCAGACCAGGAACGAGGCGGCGATGAGGAACGACCCGATGGTCGACAGCAGGTTCATCAGGTCCCAGCCCATCCCCTCGGCGTAGGTGGCCGTGCGCCGGGGCTGGCCCTGGAGCCCGGCGATGTGCATGGGGGCGAAGGTCAGGTTGAAGCCGGCGAACATGGCCCAGAAGTGGACCTTGCCCACCGACTCGCTCAGCCGGCGGCCGAAGACCTTGGGCCACCAGTAGTAGATCCCGGCGAAGATGCCGAACATCGAGCCGCCGAAGAGCACGTAGTGGAAGTGGGCCACGATGAAGTAGGTGTCGGTCTGTTGGGTGTCGTGGGGGGCGACGGAGTGCATGACCCCCGACAGCCCGCCGATGGTGAACTGCGACACCAGGCCCACGGCGAAGAGCATGGCCACCGTGAACTGGAGCTTGCCCTTCCACAGGGTGCCGATCCAGTTGAAGATCTTCACCCCGGTGGGTACGGCGATGAACATGGTCGACAAGGAGAAGGCGGCCACCGAGACCGGGCCGA
>DATMJI010000040.1:0-4097 GCA_035553895.1 Acidimicrobiales bacterium
CACCGGCGATGGCGGTGACGTCGGCCGCCCCGCTGGCGGACGAGCGTGAGGCCGCCGCCGGCGAACCGGTCGAGGAGGCCCCGTGAGCACCGACGCCACCGCCATCGCCGGTGAGCTGGCGGCCCTGCCGCCCGCTCCCGAGCCGCCCCGGCGCCCGGTGCTGGTGGTGGGCACGCTGTTGGTGGTGGCCGCGGGCACGGTGTTGATCGGGGCCCTGCTGGCCGGGTACTTCTCGGCCCGCGACCTGGCGCGCGCCGATGGCGTTCCCTGGCCGCCGGAGGAGGCCATCTTCGCCAACGTGCCCCTCTTCGTGGGCTACCTGACGCTGTTGATGTCGTCGTTCACCGCCCAGTGGGCGGTCACTGCCCTCACCGGGCGAGACCGGCGCCAGATGTACGTGGCCATTGCCCTGACCCTGGTGCTCGGTCTGGCCTTCGTGAACGCCCTGTCCTTCGCCTTGCACCAGCTCGGGGTGGCCGCCGAGTCCAGCTCGTTCGCCACCACCGTCTTCGCCGTCAACGCCACCCACCTGATCCTGGTGGTAACGGCTCACGTGGGCTTCGTCGTCATGGGCTTCCGGGCCCTCGGCGGCCAGTTCTCGCCCAACGACCGCCAGCTGGTCGTGGCCATCGCCACCTACTGGCACTTCTGCGTCGCCGCCGGACTGGTCATCTGGTACGCCATCTGGTTCCTCGAGGGAGGACCCTGATGTCGCCGGCGTACCCGGTGTTGCTCGGCGATGCGGTCTGCGGAGGCCGGCGTGGTTAACACCGGTGCGCGCTTTTGGTTCGGGGTCACCGCCCTCGGTGCCATCGGCGCCGTCGCCTACCTCCTCGCCAGTGGGGCCGAGAAGTACGGCACCCTCGTGCTGGCCTTCACCGCCGCCGCCGCCGCCCTCTTGGGCGCCGCCTCCATCATCTTGCGAGACGGCAACGTGGCCCTGGCCGCCGCCGACGCTCCCGGCCAGGAGCACGCCCCCCCGATCGTGCCCCGCTTCCCGGCTGCCTGGCCGGCGGTCGCCGCCCTCGGCGCCGGCGTCACCATCGTCGGGCTGGCTGCCGGCGGTGGCCTGCTCTACGTGGGCCTGGCCATCCTCGGGGTGACCTTCGCCGAGTGGATGGTCCAGAGCTGGGCCGAGCGGGCCAGCACCGACGCCGACGTGAACCGGCGCCTGCGCAACCGGGTGATGTTCCCCATCGAGATCCCCGCTGCCGCCCTGCTGGGCATCGGCGTGGCCGTGATCGCCTTCTCCCGCATTCTCCTGGCCGTCTCCAAGACCGGCTCCACCGTGGTGGCCATCACGGTGGCCTCGGTCATCTTCGCGGTCGGCATTTTCCTCAACGCCCGGCCCCGGGTGAGCTCGTCGCTGGTCGCCGGGCTGGCGGTGGTGGGTGCTGTGGGGCTGCTGGCCGGCGGGGTCGTCTCCGCCGTGGTCGGCGAGCGCGAGTTCGAGGCCCACGGCGAGGAGCACGCCGAGGAGGGCCACGCCGAGGAGGGCGGGGCGCACGCCGGGGAGGCCGAGGGTGAGGGTGGCACCGCCGGGGGCGAAGGAGAGCACGGCGAGGAGCCCGGTGGCGAGCACAGCCCCGCCGAGGCGCCGGCCGGAGCCGGGGGCTGACGTGGTCGGGCCCGACTTGGCGAAGGCCGGGAGCGTGGACCACGCTGGCCGGTCGATGGGCAGTCGTAGGCGGCTCGGTGGGGTGCTCGTGGCCCTGGCCGGGCTGGCCGTGGGCTGCGCCTCCGACGCTCCCCAGGACGTCTTGGACCCGGCCGGCCCCTACGCCGAGCAGCTCGACAGCCTGTTCGTTCCCGTGTTCTGGGTGGCGGTGGCCGTCTTCGTGGTGGTGGAGGGCCTCATCGTCTACGCCGCCATCCGCTGGCGGCGGCGGGGCGACGACGACGACGACGGCGAGATCCCCGTCCAGTTCCACGGCAGCACCAAGCTGGAGATCGGCTGGACCATCCTGCCCGCCCTGGTGCTGGGCCTGGTCGCCGTGTTCACCATCCCGGTGGTCTTCGACCTCGACGCCAAGCCCGAGGGGGCCCTGGAGGTCAGCGTCACCGGCCAGAAGTACTGGTGGGGCTTCGACTACCCGGCCGGCCAGGACCCCTACGGCATCGACGAGGGCATCGTCACCGCCAACGAGCTCCACATCCCCGCCGGCGAGCCGGTGTATCTGACCCTGACCTCCCCCGACGTGATCCACTCCTTTTGGGCTCCCCGCCTCAACGGCAAGCGCGACGTCGTGCCCGGGCGGACCCACACCTGGTCGCTGGAGGCCGACGAGCCCGGTGCCTACTCGGGCCAGTGCGCCGAGTTCTGCGGTGCCTCGCACGCCAACATGCGCCTCAAGGTGGTGGCTCACGACCCCCAGAGCTGGGAGCAGTGGGTGGAGGGGATGCAGCGCCCACCCTCGCCGCCGGAAGCCGGCGCCGCCGCCGAGGGCTTCGAGTTGTTCCAGCAGCGGGGCTGCGCCGGGTGCCACCGCATCGAGGGGGCCTTCGAGCAGGTGGCCGAGGACTCCCCGCCGGCCCCCGACCTCACCCACCTCTTCAGCCGGGATTGCTTCGCCGGGTGCATCTACGACCTGACCGACCGGGCCGAGCTGGAGGCGTGGCTGCGCGACCCACAGCGCAAGGCCGGCTCCCTCATGGTCATCGGCGAGCTGACCGAGGACGACATCGACGCGCTGTACGCCTACCTGGAAACCTTGGAGTGATGACGATGACGGCGAGGAGCCAACGGTGGCGCTGACCGAGGAGCGCCCGCCCCTGGAGCTGACGAGCGGCGAGGAGCCCGAGCGCAAGCCGCTGGGGGCCTTCACCCGGCCCAGCTCCAACACCGGCTGGCGGTCGTGGATCACCACCGTCGACCACAAGAAGATTGGCATCCTCTACGGCGCCACGGCCATGGTCTTCTTCGCCCTCGGCGGCCTCGAGGCGCTGCTCATCCGGGCCCAGCTGGCCCAGCCCGACGGCCAGGTCCTGAGCCCCGACGTCTACAACCAGATGTTCACCATGCACGGCACCACCATGGTCTTCCTGGTGATCATGCCGATGCTGGCCGCCTTCGCCAACTACCTGATCCCGCTCATGATCGGCGCCCGCGACGTCGCCTACCCCCGGCTCAACGCCTTCAGCTACTGGGTGTTCCTCTTCGGCGGCCTGTTCTTGTACTCCAGCTTCTTCCTCGGGGGGGCGCCGGACAACGGCTGGTTCAACTACGCCCCCAACAGCGGCGTGGCCTACTCACCGGGCCACGGCATCGACTTCTGGGTACTCGGCCTGCAGATCACCGGCATCGCCTCGCTGGTCGGCGCCGTCAACCTCATCGTCACCTGCCTCAACATGCGGGCGCCGGGCATGACCCTCATGCGCATGCCGGTGTTCGTGTGGATGGCGCTGGTGGCCCAGTTCCTTTTGCTCTTCGCCATCCCGGTGATCACCGTGGCCCTGTTCCTGTTGATGTTCGACCGCCTCTACGGCGCCAACTTCTTCGTGGTGGAGGCGGGGGCCGATCCGCTGCTCTGGCAGCACCTGTTCTGGATCTTCGGCCATCCCGAGGTCTACATCCTGGTGCTGCCCGCCTTCGGCATCATCTCCGACGTCATCCCCACCTTCGCCCGCAAGCCCCTCTTCGGCTACCCGTTCATGGTGTTCTCGGGCATCGCCATCGGTTTCATGGGCTGGGGCGTCTGGGCCCACCACATGTTCGCCACCGGCCTGGGCCCCGTGGCGGTGTCGGCCTTCAGCGCGGCGACCATGTTCATCGCCGTGCCGACCGGCGTGAAGATCTTCAACTGGATCAGCACCCTGTGGAAGGGGAAGCTCACTTTCCCCACGCCCATGCTCTTCGCCATCGGCTTCGTGGCCATGTTCACCATCGGCGGGCTGTCGGGGGTCATGCACTCCGTCGCCCCCCACGACACCCAACAGACCGACACCTACTTCATCGTGGCCCACGGCGAAGAGCATGGCCACCGTGAACTGGAGCTTGCCCTTCCACAGGGTGCCGATCCAGTTGAAGATCTTCACCCCGGTGGGTACGGCGATGAACATGGTCGACAAGGAGAAGGCGGCCACCGAGACCGGGCCGA
>DATMJI010000041.1:0-27421 GCA_035553895.1 Acidimicrobiales bacterium
GTTGGGCGGGCGGGCGATGGTCCTCTGCGAACTCTCGGCTGGGTCGGCTCGGCCGGTGAGGTCGGGGATCCAGGCGAAGTTGCCGAGTCGGCCGCGGGTCATGGCGACGTAGATGCCGGCTCGGGTGGCGGAGGGTTCGATGACGGCGATGCCGGCGTCGACGGTGATGCCTTGGTTGCCGTAGCCGGTGGTGGCCCAGCCGAGCTCGACGTGGCGGGCGACGTAGCCGGCGGGCAGCCGAACGGTCCCTCGGTCGGGGTCGGTGACGGTGAGGTCGCCGTTGCGGTGGACGGCTCGGACTTCCCGGGTGTGGCGGTTGCGGACTTCGAGCCCGCGGTCGGTGAGGAGGGTGGGGTCGTTGCGGCGGGTGGCGATCCGGTCGCCGGCGAACGCGGCCGTCCCGTCGGCGAGCGCGGTACTACGGCCGGTGCGGGTGGGATTGTGTCGCTGCTGGATGTCGATGTTGATCGCTCGGGCGGTGGTCGCGGTCGCGGTAGTGATGGCCACGGTGCGGCCCCGTTCGGTGAGGCGGGGGTGTTGGCGGGCGATCTGGTCGGCGAGCACGGCGGGGTGGGCGGTGCGGAGCCGGCCGGCCTGCGCGTAGGCGTCGGCCGCCTGTGGGTCACCGGCCCGCAGCGCCAGGCTGGCTTCGGCCTCCCAGGGGTGGGTGAAGCGGCGGACCTCCTCGAGGTGGTGGGCGGGGAAGGTCTCGCACCACAGCGAGAACATGCCGCCCCGGCCAACGGCGGGGAGCTGAGCGGGATCGCCGACGAATACCAGCCGCCAGTGGTGTTTTTGGGCGAGCGTGACGAGGCGGGCGAGGTCCTCGGTGGTAGCCATGCCGGCCTCGTCGAGGATCACCGTGGCACCTGCTGGTGGTTGCCGGCGGGTGCGTTGAGGAGCTTGGAGAGGGTGACGGCGGGGCAGCCGGCCTGCCCGGCGAGCACGTCGGCCGCCTTGCCGGAGGGTGCCGCGCCGAGCACTGGCCGGCCCTGCGCTCGCAGCTGGTCGACGGCCGCCACCAGGGCGGTGGTCTTGCCTGTGCCGGCGGGTCCGACCACGAGCACGAGCCGGGCGTGTCCCGCCACGGCGGCCGCTGCGGTCTGCTGGGGATCCTCTCCTGGCGCTGGGGGCATCGTGTCGTAATCGACGGCGGTGTTCGCCCACTCGAGCAGAGCGGCCTCCTCGGCGAGCACCGGGGCAGTGGTGAGGCGCCGGTCGGTGACGTGCTCGCTGACCGGCCGGCCGTCCCGCCGCGTCCGTGTCCCGCCCAGCGCGGTTGGATGCAGCTCCACGCAGCGCGCCGCCGCCCGGTTGGTCAACTGATCGACCAGGTGCGTCAGATCGTCGGCCGACGCGGCCGCGCCCGGCGGGAGTAGGGCAGCGACGTGCCGCGACACGTCGGTGCGGAGCCACGCCGACGGTGACCGCCCGCCGCTCCACCAGGTACAGCTCCCGAGGGCCGGGTTCGGTGCCGTCGTGCTCATCGGTCCAACGGGCGATCAGCTCCGCGAGCTTGCCCTCCACCTGCCGCGAACGCTTGGAGAACACCTCCCCCAGCCCCTCAGGTACGCCGGCCGGGTCAGTTTGCCCGGCGCCCTCGGGCACCGGCTGCCACCCCAGGCCGAGCCGTCCGGCCAGCTCCGAGCGCAGCGCAGCGTCGTACACCCACGACAGCGACTTCTGCTGTCTCTTGAGCCATCGGGCGTCGAGGGCCAGCCACATGCCGGTGTCGTCCTGCACCTTGGAGAAGATCACCGCGTGGGTGTGCAGCTGGGGGTCGGCGGTGCGGCTCGTGTGCTGACGGAACACCGCCACTGTCAGGCCCCGGGCGTCGACCTGGTCGACGCCCCGGTACCCGCGGCGGGTCACCAACCCATGGCGCTCCACCCACGCGAGGGCAGCATCGACGGCAGCGTCGTGGGCGGCGGCGACTTCGGCCTGCACCCACGGGTCCTCGCTCAGCCCCCACAGCACCGACACGCTCTTCGGCGCCGAGAACGTGGCGTCGAACCCCCGGGCTGAGCGGTCACCGAAGCCCCGTCCCAACCGGCGACCGTCGGTAGGGTGGCGGGCCTCGAGCAGCGCCCGCAGCTGCTCGGGCAGCACCGGGCCGCCAGGGGCGAACCCGAGGGCGGCGCAGCCAGTCCCCCACCACCGGCCCGGCGGCTCGTTCGTGTCGAGGTAGTAGTCCACCGGACCACCACTCGTGCCGTCGCGCTCCAGCTGGTCGGCGGCTAGGCCGGCGTAGTAGTCGAGCACCTGCCCGACCTGGTCCCCGGCGGCCTGGATGGTGACGATGCGGGCCACCATCAGGATCCCGCCCGGGCCAGTGCACTCGTCTGTTGGCAAAGCCTTCGATGTCCCACGAGGCCGCTGAGCGGCCCGAGATCTCGCGCGCGATCTTTGGAACGGTCAGTGACGGTCCCTGGCGGTCAGCTCCATCGGGGGGCCGTGGTGGCCTCAGCTCGACAGGTACCCAGCGAGAGCCGGGGCGGCTTGGCCGAGGCGATAGGTCTCGTGCGAGCCGTCGAGATATCCAGCATCATGCCGGTGCGTAGACATCCGGCTAACAAGCGGCATCTGCTTCGACTGCACATGGATGTCGATGAGATGGCGCGTTCTACGACGCCGGTGTGTGCTCGTCGCTTCGACTGTGCTTCGCGGACACCGCCTCCGCCACGAGCGCCCAACGAAACGCCCGTGTCACTTCATGGACGGACCGACTCGAAGAAGGAGATCACTTCCGTGGTAACGGCGTCGGGGGCGACAATCGGGGCGAAGTGCCCGATACCCGGAATCTCGCGGACGCGTCCGTCGACAACGTGCTGGGCGACGTGATGCGCTGAATCGGTGAACCAGGGGTTCAATGCGGTTTTCTCGGCCAGCAGAACCATGACCGGGGCATCGACCGCTCCGAGCACCTCGGGGTCAGTCGCGTCGGGACCCGCATATGCCATGCTCTGCTGGACCTCTTGCAGCAGCAGCGGCCAGATGCCAGCTTGCCGTTCCAGGTACGCCGCATCAAGGCCATCGAACTCGTTCTCGTTGCAGACATAGCGGTGGAAGATGCGTGACGCTTCGACCAGTTTGCCCTCGGCCACCGCCGTACCCACCTTCTCCAACATCGCAACCTGCCGGGAGAGGTCGTCTTCTCCCATCAATGGCCACACTGGGGGCTCGAACGGAGCCACGGCGACCACGGCCTCGCTGTGCGCTCCCGCGCCGAGAGCGAGCGAGGCACCATCCGACCAACCCGTCAGGCAGACCGGCTCTGCGATGCTGTCGACGAATGCGTTGATGTCCTCCTGCAAACGAGGGGGTGAGTGGTCTGGATTGTCGCCGGACGGTTCGCGACCGCGGATGCTCGGCAGGTAGCAGGTGAACCTCTCGGCGAGGTGGGGCAGCAGCGCCTCGAAGGCGATGTCTGGGTCCACGACCGGCGGCTGAACCAGGACCAGCGGTGGCCCGTCTCCAAACACTCGGCCGGCGATCTCGGTACCGTCGGCAGACCTGGCTCGGTGGATCCGGTTTTCGCTCATGGGCATGCCCCTTCGCACGGTGATCCTGGGTGACCATCATGATCGATCGCCGGGTGAGCACCTTCACCTGTGACCGGCAATCTGGACGGGCTCCAGCACTCATCCCTGCGAGAACAGCGAAGGGAGCAACGGTGAGCGATCTCTTTCATCGAAGCGTGGGGCACGGTGCGCCCATGGTCCTGGTACACGGCTCACTGGCGACCGGGGCTGAGGAGTGGCAAGCGCCGCAGCCGCCGCAGCGGAGGGCATCAGCTCTTGGTGCTCGACCGCCGTGGTTTCAGCGAGAGCCCCGCAGTCGAGGGCGAGGACTTCCTGCGGGACGCCGCCGACATCGCGCACGTCATCGGCGACGGCGCGCATGTCGTTGCCCACTCCTACGGGGGACTCGGTGCCATGTTCGCGGCAGCGCAGCAACCCGAGGCCATCCACTCGCTCGCCCTCCTCGAACCCGCCGCAAGCACCTTGGCCTCAACCGATGCGGCCCGCGACCTCGTCGATGCCATCCGCAACATGTGGGACCAGGACCTCCCCGACAAGGTGTGCAAGACCCGCGTCGGAGGCCGCTCCCACGTGCCGATCGTTGTCGCGGTTGGTGCTTGATAACGCCGAGCTCCGTCGTTCGATGCTGGGGTCGCGCCGCCGAGGCCAAGACCGGGACGGAGGCGCTGGGACGGGTCTGGTCCCCGGTCCTGTCGGACGACATGTGTGGGCGGGAGCCGCAGACTGTTCCGTCTGTGTTCCGTCACAGGGCGAACTGCCCGGTTCCTGGCGGTCACTGGCGGACAGGCGTTTCCCCTCGTCAGCGACCACTTTCACCGATCCGGCCAGGTCAGCAAATCGCCGCCGGCAGAACTACGACATCTAGGTTGGGAGGCCGCTGACCCGTGGGAAGCTCGGGTCAGCGGTGCCCTCGAACCGTCGCCGGGCTGTCGGACGTCCGAGCGGCCGGCGGGGTCACCGGGCCGGCCGCCACGGCTCCGGTTGACGAGGCCGCATGCAACGGCCACCTACGGGGTAGGCGCGTGGCCCGACACATCCCCCCGACCCCTCGGAGAGAAGACATGTCAACCACCGAGAAGACCATCGACATCGACCTGCCCGTGTCCACCGTCTACAACCAGTGGACCCAGTTCGAGGACTTTCCCCACTTCATGGAGGGCGTCGAGCGCGTCACCCAGATCGACGACAAGCGGCTGCACTGGGTCGCCGAGATCGCCGGTGCCCGCGAGGAGTGGGACGCCGAGATCGTCAACCAGGAGCCCGACCGCCGCATCGCCTGGCGGGCCATCAGCGGGACCAAGAACGACGGCGTCGTGAGCTTCGAGCCCGTCGGCTCTGCCTCCACCCGGGTCACCCTCGACCTCGACGTGGAGCCCGAAGGCATCAAGGAGCAACTCGGCGAGAAGCTTGGCCTCATCTCCAAGCGGGTCGAGGGCGACCTGAAGCGGTTCAAGGAGTTCATCGAGTCCCGCGGCGCCGAGACCGGTGCCTGGCGGGGACAAGTCTGACCACCCCCCACTGCCTCTCGGAGCCGCCGCCCCGGGCCGTGAGTCGTCGGTGACGGGTGCCTCCACGGCGAGCGCCGTCACCGAGGAGATTCCCGTCACCGACCCGGCGACGGGCCAGGAGATCGGTCGCATCCCGGCGGGCTCGGCGGGCGCCGCCGACCGGGCGGTGGCCGCCGCCCATGGCGCCTTCGCCCGGTGGCGGGACACGCCGGCCGCCGAGCGGGCCGCCCTGCTCAAGGATGGGGCCCGGCGCCTGGCCGGCCGTGCCGGCGAGCTGGCTGCGCTGCAGACGGCCGAGAACGGCAAGCCCATCGCCGACAGCCGCGGCGGCGTCGAGGCCGGGATCGCCGCCATCGAGCAGTACGCCGAGTTGGGGCCGCTCCACCGGGGGCGGGCGCTGCGGGGATCGCCGGCAGCGTTCGACGCAATGGTGCCGGAGCCGTTCGGGGTGGCGGCGTGCCTGACGCCGTGGAACGACCCGGTGGCCATCGCCTGTCAAGCCGTCGCCGCCTGCCTCGTCGCCGGCAACACCGTCGTCCTCAAGCCGTCGGAGCGGACGCCGCTGACCGCCTCCAGGGTGGTCGAGTTGCTCGACCTGCCCCCCGGCGTGCTGCAGCTCCTCCACGGGGACGGGCGGGCCGGCCGGCCGCTCGTCGCCGACCCCCGGGTGAGCCTCGTGTACCACGTCGGCGCCGTGGCCGCCGGCCGGGAGATCGCCGAGGTCTGTGCCTCACAGCTGAAGAAGGCGGTGCTCGAGCTCGGGGGCAACGACCCGCTCATCGTCGACGGCGACGTCGACCCGTCCTTCGCCGCCGACCAGGCGGCCACCGGTGCCTTCGCCAACGCCGGTCAGATCTGCACGTCGGTCGAGCGGATCTACGTCCACCAGAGGGTCGCCGAGCCGTTCCTGGCGGCGCTGGCGGCACGGGCCCGAAGCCTGGTCATGGGCCCGGGTGACGATCCGGCCACGGAGCTCGGCCCGCTCATCGACGAGCGCCATCGCCGCTCCGTGCACGGGCAGGTCAGCGATGCCGTGGCCGCCGGCGCCCACTGCCTCTGCGGGGGCGCCGTCCCCGCCGGTCCCGGCTCGTTCTACCCGGCGACGGTGCTCGCCGGGTGCACCCCCGACATGGCGGTGATGCGGGAGGAGACGTTCGGCCCGGTGGCACCGGTCACGGTGGTCAGCTCGTTCGAAGGCGCCCTTGCCGCCGCGGCGGCGACCACCTACGGGCTGGCGGCGACGGTGCTCACCGCCTCGCCCGCCCACGCCCAGCGAGCGGTGCGGGAGCTCGACGCCGGCACCGTCAAGGTCAACGCGGTCTTCGGCGGCGCCCCCGGCGGCTCCGCCCACCCCCGCCGGGGGAGCGGGCTGGGCTACGGCTATGGACCGGAACTGCTCGACGAGGTCTCCCGGGCCAAGGTCGTCCACCTGGCCCAGCACCCCCCGACCTAGCCCGGCACCTCCTCGACCACGCCGGCCGACGCTCGGCAGCCGGGGCCGTCCCTTGATACCGCCCCGGCAGGCCGGGCTAGCCGCCGGTGCCGAGATCGGGCGGTGAGGGCAACACGATGCTCTCCACCATCTCCCGGATCTCCTCGGGCAGCGGGTCGAGGGGCAGG
Source organism: Acidimicrobiales bacterium (assembly GCA_035553895.1). GTDB lineage: Bacteria > Actinomycetota > Acidimicrobiia > Acidimicrobiales > CADCSY01 > JADDRA01. The sequence continues at coordinate 6,671 of DATMJI010000041.1, forward strand.
TCGGAGCTGCCGGACTCGGTGGTGACCGGACCGCCCAGGCGCTCCTCGTCGATGACCAGGGTCTCGCCGAAGAAGGTCTCGAAGCGCGACTTGCGGTTCCCGATGGAGAAGATCGCTCCCAGCGGTGCGTGCACCTCGAAGCCGGCCTTGGTGAAGTAGGCCTTGGACCGGGCGATGGCCCCGCCCTGGGTGGGCACGGCGACGTCAGCGGCGCTCACCGCCCGGCTCGAGGCACTCGGCTCCGACGGGCTGGAACCCTCCAGGATGGCGGCGGCCTCGCCACCGACCCCCCCGGGGTTCTCCACCGTCGCCTCGTCGGGATCGGACGGCTGGTCTCGTCGCAGCGAGACCACTGCGGACACGTAGGGATCAGACTCCATGGATCCGATGGTATTGCCGGGAGCCGCCGGTGAGGTGCTGGACTGGCGGGGCCATGGCCCGCCCCACCCCGCTCCTGCTCGGCATCGACGTCGGCACCAGCCGCACCAAGGCCCTCCTCGTCGATCCCGGTGGCCAGGAGGTGGCCGCCGCCGTGGTGGCCACCCCCTTCACCCGGCACGGCGACCACATCGAGATGGGCGTGAACCACCTGCGCTCGGCCCTCACCCGCGTGCTGGACCAGCTGGGTGAGGAGCGAGGCCGGGTGGTGGCCGCCGGCCTCACGGGCATGGCCGAGAGTGGTGCTCCCCTGGCCGCCGACGCCCGGCCGCTGGCACCCGTCATCGCCTGGCACGACCCGAGAGGGGCCGAAGCGGTGCAGACCCTCGAGGAACGCTTCGGCGACGAGTTGGCCCGGGCCATCGGCCAGCCCATCCGCACGGTGTCGTCGGTGGCCAAGCTCGGGTGGCTGGTGGGCCAGGGCGTGGTCCCGGCCCACTGGCTGGGCGTTCCCGAGCTCGGGCTCCACCTCCTGACCGGTGCTCGGGCCACCGACTACTCCCTGGCCGCCCGCACCGGTGCCTACGACGTCGACAGGCGCCAGTGGATCGACGACGTCCCCGCCGCCCTTGGGTTCCCCGTCGAGGTCTTCGCCCCGGTGCGGGCGGCGGGGACGGTGATGGGACGGGTGCACCCGCCGGGGGCAACCTGGTCGGGCCTGCCGGTGGGCATCCCCGTCACCCTGGCCGGCCACGACCATCTCGGCGCCCTGGCCGGATCCGGTGCCCGCCCTGACGACCTGGCCAACTCGGTGGGGACGGCGGAATCGGTGGTGGCCCGTAGCGGCCAGCTCCCCGACCGGCAGCGGGCCCTGGGCCTGCGGGTGGCGATCACCTTGACCCCCGACGGCGACGGCTGGGCGGTGATGGCCGGGGCGGCCCGGGCCGGGACCGCCCTCCTCGCCGCCGCCCGGGCCCTCGGCCTGTCCCCCACCGAGCTCGACCGCCGGGCGGCCGGGAGCGAGTCACCGGCCCGTCCCGGCCTGCTGGCGGCGGTGCTCGGCGGTGACATCACCGGCCTCGCCACCGGGGACCCGGGCGACCATTGGCGGTCACTGCTGGGGGCCCTGTCGGAGCGCACCTGGGAGGCCGTCGGGCGGGCCCGGGAGTTGCTGGAGAGCCGGCCCCCGCGCCTCGTCGTCTTCGGGGGCGGGGCCGCCAGCGCCCCCTGGCTGGCCATCAAGGCGGCGGCCGGGGACGTCCCGCTGTGGCGGGCGACGACCAGGGAGGCCGCCGCCCGGGGGGCGGCGTTGACCGCCGGGGTGGCGGCAGGCTGGTGGCCCTCGACCGGAAAGGCCCCGGCGGCACCCCTCGAGCCCGTGACCACCTGACCCCTGGCACCACCTTTGTGTGCAGCGATCGTGGCTATACCACCATCTACTGCACACAAAGGTGGGGAGGCCGGAGGGTCTACTGGCGGGGCCGGGTCACCCGCCAGGGCGGGTCCGGATCCACTGGGCGGCCATGATGGCGACGGCGGTGGCACCGCCGAGCGCGGAGAGGGCGACGAAGACCGCCGGGGAACCGCCCGGCTGGGCGATCCGGCCGCCCGGGAGCAGCTCGTCGGCGGTGGTCGGCGGACCGAGGAGCGTGGTCGTCGTCTCCTGGGCCCCGACGGGACCGCCCTGGCCGGCGAGCAGCCCGAGCGTTGCCAGGCCCACCACCAGCACGAGGGCGACCACGGTCCCCGCCGGGAGGCGCCCGGTCACTGCGACCTCCCGTAGAAGAGGCGCTCGACCACGGTGCGGGCCCGGCGGGTGACCCGCCGGTAGTCCTCCCGCAGCTCCACCGGACCGGTGTCGAGGGAGCGGGCCAGGCGGGCCAGCTCGTCGCGGCTGCGGGGCAGGGCATCACCGGGCCCGCCCCGGACCAGGTAGAGGCGGTTGCGGGTCCGCTCGCAGAAGCGGTAGGAGGCGGCCAGGACCCCGGCGTCGCCCTCGGCCAGCACCCCGGCCTCGACCAGGCGGCCGAGGGCGGCCATGGTGCCGGGCGAGGAGATCTGGTGGCAGAGCTGGAGAAGCTGGACGCAGAACTCCACGTCGGACAGCGATCCCGGGCCCAGCTTCAGGTGGAACTGCGGGTCCTCCCCGGCGGGGAGCCGCTCCCGCTCGATGCGGGCCTTCATGCGGCGGATCTCCCGCACGCCCTCGTCGTCCAAAGGGCGGCCCCACACCGCCGGCTCGAGCAGCTCCTGGAAGCGCTGCCCCACCTCGGCATCGCCGGCCACCACCCGGGCCCGGCTCATCGCCTGGCGCTCCCACAGCTCGGCCCAGCGCTCGAAGTAGCGGCGGTAGCCGTCGAGACTGCGGGCCAGGGGTCCCTGGCGCCCCTCGGGGCGCAAGTCGGCATCGAGGCGGTAGATCCGCGACGCCGGGGTGGCCCCCTTGAGCAGGCGCAGGAGGCCCGAGGCCACCCGCTCGGCCTCGGCGAAGTCCTCGGCGCCGTCGCCGTCGTAGACGAAGACGACGTCGAGGTCGGAAGCGTAGGACAGCTCGGCCCCCCCGAAGCGACCCAGGGCCACCACGGCGAAGGCGAGGCCGGGATCCAACGCCGCCAGCGCCGTGTCGATGGTGGCCTCGGCCAGGGCGGTGAGCTCGGTGGCCGTGGTGTCGACGCCGGCCAGGCCGAGGACGTCGCGGACGGCGATGCGCACCAGCGACCGCTCCTTGAAGCGCTTGAGCCCGGCCCCCTGGGCCTCGGCCGATCGCCACTGCAGCGAGGCTCCGGCCTGCCGGCGGGGCTCGCCGCCGGTCCGAGCCAGGGCGTCGTCGTCGCCCAAGAGGGGGATGAGGTCGGGGTTGTGGCGCAAGAGGTCGGCGAGCAGCCAGCTGGTGCCGAGCACGGTGCACAGGCGCCGGGCCGTCTCCGCCGACTCCCGGAAGCTGCGGACCAGCTCCGAGGCTCCCGCCCCGGAGGCCAGGGTCCGCAAGCCCAGCAGGCCCTGGTCGGGATCGGGACTGTCGGCCAGCCACCCCAACACCAGGGGCAGCAGCTGGTGCATGAGGCGTGAGGAGCGGGTGAGGCCGCGGGTGAGCTCGACCACGGCCTGGCGGGTCCGTTCGGCATCGGTGAAGCCGAAGGCGGCCAGCCGGGCCTCGGTGGCCTCGGGGCTGAGCGGTTCCTCGGTGGTACCGGCGAAGGCCTCCAGCAGGGGGCGGAAGTAGATGCGCTCGTGGAGCGAGCGCACCCGCACCTGGCACCGGGCCAGCTCGGCGTCGAAGAGGCCCAGGGCGCCGCCCCGGCTCGAGCCGCGGAAGCCGAGGACGCGGGCCAGGCGCTCCCGCTCGGCGCCGTCGGCGGGCACGGCATGGACCTGGCGCTCGTCCATTAGCTGCACCCGGTGCTCGACGGTACGCAGGAACCGGTAGGCCTGGCCCAGGGCCGAACCGTCGGACGGGGCGATGTAGCCCGCGGCGGCCAGCTCACTCAGGGCCTCGAGGGTGTTGGCCGATCGGAGGCCGGGATCGTGGCGGCCGTGCACCAGCTGGAGCAGCTGGACGGTGAACTCGATGTCGCGCAGCCCGCCGGCCCCCCGCTTGAGCTCCCGGCCGTCGAGACCCTTGCGGGTCACGTCGGCTTCGGTCCGAGCCTTCATGGCCCGCAGGGAGCGGAGGTCGTCGGGCGGCAGGGGTCGGCTCCAGAGGGCGTCGCCCGCCGCCTCGGAGAAGGCCGCCGCCAGCTCGCCCGGTCCGGCCACCGGTCTGGCCTTGAGCAGGGCCTGGAACTCCCACGGGCTAGCCCAGCGCTCCCAGTAGGCCCGGTAGGCGTCGACGGTGCGCACCAGGGGGCCGTCGCGGCCCTCGGGCCGCAGGTTGGCGTCGACCCGGAAGCACTGGCGGGCGATGGCCATGGCCCGCCGGGCGGTGGCGTTGGCCCCGGCCCCCCGGGCGCCGTCACCGCCGACGAACATGATGTCGACGTCGCTGGAGTAGTTGAGTTCCCGGCCACCGAGCTTGCCCATGCCCACCACCACCAGGGCCCCGGCCCCCGCCAGGGCGCAGCTGGCCTCCAGCACCTCGGTGGCCAGGCGAGCCAGGGAGGCGGTGACCTCGACCAGATCGTCGCGCCCGCTGAGGTCGCGGGCCGCCACCCGCAGCAGCTCCAGCGACTTCCACCGGCGCAGGGCGGCCTCGTCCAGGTCGGCGCCCCGGGGGGGCGGCGGCCGGGCGTCGAGGTCGTCGAGGACGGCCAGAGCGCCGGCGTCGGTCTCGAGGACCAGGGTGAGCGATCGGCTGGCCGCCACCACGGCGAGCAGGGTCGAGGCCAGGGCGCCGTCGGCCTCCAAGCGCCCGACCAGGCCGGGGTGGGCCGCTTCCAAGCGGTCGAGGGCGATGCGCACGGCCGCCGGGTCGGCGGAGCCCTCGATGGAGTCGGCCAGCCCCTCGGCCGGGCGAACCCCGCCCTCGGTCCCGCTCACCTCCCCAGTGTGGCCCACACCGTTCTCGGCGCGGATCGCCCCCCTCGGGGGGCCGAGAACGCGCCGAGAACGAAGCAGGGTCCGGGCCGCGCTCTCTAGGCTGGCCCGGGTGCAGGTTCTGCGTGTCGCCGCCTGCCAGGTCAACACCGTGGTCGGCGACCTCGACGGCAACGTCAAGCGCATCCTCGCCCACCTGGCCGCCGCCGAGGCGGCCGGGTGCCACCTGGCTGTTTTCCCCGAGCTGGCCGTCACCGGCTACCCCCCCGAGGACCTCCTGCTCAAGCCCGGCTTCGTCGCCGACAACCGGGATGCCCTGGAGGCGGTGGCCGAGCGCACCGGCGAGTGCGTGGCCGTGGTCGGCTTCGTCGACGCCGCCTACGACCTCTACAACGCCGCCGCCGTGTGCGCCGGGGGCGAGGTGGTGGGGATCTACCGCAAGCGCGACCTGCCCAACTACTCGGTCTTCGACGAGCAGCGCTACTTCCGCCCCGGCCCCCCCGCCGACGGGCTCTACCTGGTGGCCGGGGTGCGGGTCGGAGTCGCCATCTGCGAGGACGCCTGGAACCCGGCCGGCCCCGTCGCCGCCGCCACCGCCGGCGGGGCCCAGGTGGTGGTGATCCCCAACGCCTCACCCTTCCACACCGGGCGCCAGCGCCAGCGGGAGCGGATGCTGGCCACCCGGGCCGTCGATGCCGGCTGCGCCATCGTCTCGGTCAACCAGGTCGGCGGCCAGGACGAGTTGGTCTTCGACGGTGGCTCGGTGGTCATCGACGAGACGGGCGAGATCGTGGCCCGCTCGCCGCAGTTCGACGAGCACGACCTGGTCGCCGACCTCGTGCTCGCCCCCCCGTTCCGGTCCCGCCTCTTGGATCCCCGGGGCCGGTCCCCGGTGTCGCCCCTGCCCGCCCGGCCGGCCGGTGGCACGGTGACCCCGCAGCAGGGGCACCCGGCGGTCGAGCCCGGCGTCAGCCCCCCCCTGGAGCCGCTGGAGGAGATCTACCGGGCCCTGGTGCTGGGCACCCGCGACTACGTGACCAAGAACGGCTTCAGCGACGTCGTCATCGGGCTCTCCGGAGGCGTCGACTCGTCCCTGGTGGCGGTGGTGGCATCCGACGCCCTGGGTCCCGACCGGGTCCACGGCGTGGCCATGCCCTCCCGGTTCTCCAGCGAGGGCTCCCGCTCCGACGCCTTGGCACTGGGGAACCGGCTGGGCATCGAGGTGGAGACCATCGCCATCGAGCCGGCCCATGCCGCCCTGCTCGACATGCTGGCTCCCGCCCTGGGGGAGCGGCCGCCCAACCTCACCGAGGAGAACATCCAGAGCCGGCTGCGGGGGGTGATCCTCATGGCGCTCTCCAACGAGCGGGGCTGGCTGGTGCTGACCACCGGCAACAAGAGCGAGGCGGCGGTCGGCTACTCCACTCTCTACGGCGACACCGCCGGCGGCTTTGCCGTCATCAAGGACGTGCCCAAGAGCCTGGTGTACGCCCTGTGCCGCCACCGCAACGCCCGGGCCGGCACCGACCTGGTGAGCGAGGCGGTGCTGGCCAAACCACCGTCGGCCGAGCTACGGCCCGGCCAGAGGGACGACCAGTCGCTGCCCCCCTACGACGTGCTGGACTCCCTGCTCAGCGCCTACGTCGAGCACGACGGGACGGCCGCCGAGCTCGAGGCCGCCGGGTTCGATCCGGCGCTGGTGCGCCAGGTCATCGCCCTGGTCGACCGGGCCGAGTACAAGCGCCGCCAGACGGCGCCGGGCGTGCGCATCAGCGCCAAGGCCTTCGGCAAGGACCGGCGGGTCCCGATCAGCAGCCGCTATCCCGGCTAGCCCCGGCGGCCGGCCCCGCCGCCGAGTGGGGCCCGGGCGGCGGTCTCAGCAGGAGCTGGCGGCCTGGCGGATGCGCTCGCCCATCCCGTCCACCTCGCTCGAGGACACCACCTCGACCGAACACGCCGACGACGCCCCGGTGGTCTGCTGACTCGACGAGGCCGAGGAGGACGACGACCCCGACACCACCGAGCCCCCGGAGTTGGCGTAGGAGGACGAGGAGTTGGAGACGTTGACCGAGGACGAGCCCGAGGTCGTCGAGGACCCGGTGCTGACCTCGACCTCGCTGGTGGACGAGGCGGTGGCGGTACCGGTGGAGACCGAGACGTGGGACTCCGAGGCGGTGGAGGCGGTGGAGGCGGTGGAGGCGCCGCCGGCTGCCGCCGGCTGCTCCGAGGCCCGGCGGGTCGCCTCCTCGGCCGCCGCCCGGGCCCGGGCCAGCGCCTCGGCGATGGCGGCTTCGGCCTCGGCGAAGCTCGAGGCCATGGCCTCCAGCCCGGCGCTGGCCCCAGGGAAGGTCACGGCCGAATCCTCGACGATCTCGACCGGCCGGCTGCCCACCACGGCGGGCGAGGGCCAACGCACCGAGGCGACCAGCAGGACGGCGGCGGCGACCACGGCGACGGCGAGGGCGAGGGCGAGGGCCACCCGGAGCCCGCCCGAGCGCCGGTCGACGGCGTTGGCGTAGCTCGAGAGGCGGTAGGGCGAACGGTCGCCGTCCAAGATGCTGGCCGACGTTGACATGTCGCTCATCGCTTCCTCCACGGATCGCGGGCCGCCCGCCCGAGCCGAAGCGGGCATACCCTACCATCCCGCCGTGGCCTGCTCCCACCGAAGCCGTCGAGACCGCCCGACACCCCCATGATGCCAGGCTCCCTTCCCGGGACCCCACCCGTCGCCGGCGGGGATGGGCCCGGCATCGCCGCGACCGACCGGCACGTCGCCGCCTACGTGGCCCTGGAGCGACGGCGCTTCGAGCTCCTCGGGTCCTGGGTGGCCTCCACGCCCGAGCTCGAGGTCAAGGTGGCGCTGGCCGCCCACGCCCGCCACCACGCCTGGCACGCCTCACTGTGGGAGGAGCACCTGCCCCGGCGCAGCGGGTACCAGGATCCCGGTGGGGCTCCGGCGCTGGCCGGGCTCGCGGCCTGCCTGGAGGCCCTCGCCGGCGACGGCGGGCCCGACGCCACGGTCGAGCGGCTGGCCGGTGCCTACCGGGTGGTGGCCGCCCGGGCCGTCACCGCCTACCGCTCCCACCTGGCGGCCATGTCGGTGGTCAGCGACGGGGCCCTGGCCCGCACGTGCCGCCTCGTGCTCGCCGACCAGGCCGACGACTGGCACCACGGCGAGGCGCTGCTGCAGTCCCTGCTCGACACCGACACCGCCGTCGAGCGGGCCGCCGCCCGCCAGGCAGCCCTGGAGCGCCTGGTCGGAGACGGCGACACCGGCGCCCGCTGAGCCCACTAGCGGGAGCGCCCGGGCCGAGGCCCGGGCGCTACCGCCCTCCCCGACCTCAGCCGGAGGCGTCCCCGACACAGGCGACGAGTTCGGCGACGATCACCTCGATCAGACCGGCGATCTCGTCGAGGTCCATGCCCATGGCCACGGCGAGGATCTCCTCCACCAGGCCGTTCACGCAGCTCAGGGCGTCATCCACCAGGCCGCCCACGCAGGCCAGGACATCCTCCACGATGGCGCCGGCCCTGGCCGCCCCCTCCTCGAAGCCGGAGCCGAAGTCCCCACCCGGGCCGAAGTCGGCATCCGAGTCGAAGTGGAAGTCGAAGTCGCTGAAGAGATCGCCCACGCAGGCCTCGATGCGGGCCATGACACCACTGGCCAGCTCCTCGGCGCCCGCCGCCACGTCGGGGGAGAAGCCCCCGGCCAACAGCCCCTCGAGGTCACCGGCGCCGAACCCGCCGCCCTCGGGGAGGAACTGCTCCGGCGCCGGCGCCCGCACGTCGGGGGCGACGGTGGCAGCCGCCGGCGAGGTGGTGGTCGTCTCGCCCGTCACCATCTCCCCAGGCGCGCCCATCGGAGGGGGCACCTCCGGGCCGGGGGACGATCCCGTCCCGCCGGCGAAAGACTCGAGACCCGGGGGGGACACCGTGGCGACGGTGGAGCTCACCCCGGTCGGGGCCGGCCCGCCACCAGGGTTGGCCACGGCCACCCCGACGCCGGCGACGGCCACCACGGCGGCCAGGAAGGCGGCGATGCCCTTGCGGTGAGCTGCTCGCTGGAGCGATTCCAACACCTTCGTCCCCCTCGTGTCGTCAGATCGGTCGGCCGGCGCGCCACCATCGGCGGCCACCGGCTGGCGGCGTCATCCCCGTTCTCGGCACACCGCCGGCCCGGCTTGAGGATTTGGTGAACTCGTCGCCCAGCCCCCCGAGCACTGAGTATCGTATGGAGCACTCCTCCGCGGATCGTCGCCCCCCCGGGGGCAGCAGAACCGAGGTGCACCATGGCCAAGGAGCGGCTCGACCGAGACGACGAGGACCTCGTCCGGCTCTACCTCAACGACATCGGGCGTTTCCCGCTGCTCACCAAGGACGACGAGGTGCGCCTGGCCCAGCTCATCGAGCAGGGCGGCCAGGCCCGGGACGAGCTCGGCGGCGGCGGCGCCCCCCCGGCCCGCACCCGAGAGCTGCAGCGCATCGTCCGGCGAGGAACCGACGCCGAGCGCTCCTTCGTCCAGTCCAACCTGCGACTGGTTGTCTCCATCGCCAAGAAGTACCAGGCGTCGGGACTGCCGTTGCTCGACCTGGTCCAGGAAGGCAACCTCGGGCTCATCCACGCCGTCGAGAAGTTCGACTGGCGCAAGGGCTTCAAGTTCTCCACCTACGCCACCTGGTGGATCCGCCAGGCCATCACCCGGGGCATCGCCAACACCGGGCGCACCATCCGCCTGCCCGTCCACGCCGGTGACACCTTGATCCAGGTGCAAAAGGCCCGGGCCCGCCTCGAGCTGGTCCTGGGCCGACCGGCGACGTTGGGCGAGCTGGCCGCCGCCGTCGACCTCCCCGAGGACAGGGTCACCGAGGCCCTGCGGTTCGCCTCCGAGCCCCTGTCGCTCTCCGAGCCGCTGCGCGAGGACGGCGACACCGAGCTCGGCGACCTGGTGGAGGACCGGGCGGCGGCGTCCCCCTTCGAGCTGGCCGCCTCGGCCCTGCTCCCGGAGGAGGTCGGCCGCCTGCTGGCCCCCCTCGACGAGCGGGAGCGCCAGATCCTGACCCTGCGCTTCGGCCTGGACCGGGGCGAGCCCCGAACCCTGGAGGAGGTGGGCGAGCGCTTCGCCCTCACCCGGGAACGCATCCGCCAGATCGAGGCCCGGGCCATGTCCAAGCTCCGCCACCCTTCCAGCGATACCGGCGCGCGGGACCTCCTGGCCGTCTAACCCGCTCCGGGCCCCGCGGCGCTCGTGGCGGAGGTGGACGGGAATCGAACCCGCCGGACGGGGATCGCCCGTCCCACCCGCTTTGAAGGCGGGGGAGCCCACCAGGTACCCAGACACCTCCGCCGGCCAACCTATCGGCCTGCCGTTCCCCGGCGCGAGCCGGCGACCAGAATGTCGCCGTGAACGAGGGGACCGACGGCAGCGGCCGACAAGGCGAACACCCGAGACCGCAAGGGGATCACGAGCTGGGCTTCACCCGCCGGCCGATGGTCCGGTGGTTGGACCCCCACCAGCTGGTGGATACCGCCGGTCGGGTCTTGGCATCGGGCTTTTCCACCTCCTACCTCGACAGCCGCCAATTGCAGGGCCTGTCCCCCTTCGAGGTCCACGACCGATCCGAGCACGACGAGCTGTGGATCGACTACGTGTCGGATCTCGGCGACGGGTGGAACTCGACCTTCACCGTCGCCTCCCTCCTGGCCCGCGATCACCTCGAGCTGTCCGACGACGGCGAGCCGCACCACCTCGAGCGAGGCTCGCTCCTCGTCCTCGGAGGTGACCAGGTGTATCCGGTGGCCCGGGGCACGGAGTACAAGAACCGCTTCCTCGGTCCCTACCGGGCGGCCATGCCCTGCCCCCCGCCGGGGTCGGCACCCGAGCTGTTCGCCATTCCCGGCAGCCACGACTGGTACGACGGCCTGGTCAACTTCACCAACATCTTCTGCCGCCAGCGCCCGGTCGGTGGCTGGACCACCTCGCAGGCTCGCAGCTACTTCGCCATCCGCCTCCCCCACCGCTGGTGGCTGTGGGGGATCGACCTCCAGTTCGGCGACTACCTCGACGAGCCGCAGATGGCCTACTTCCGCCAGGTGGCGACCGACCTCGGGCCCGGCGACCAGATCATCCTGTGCATGGCCAAGGAGGTGGAGAGCGGTCGCAAGAGCGAAGAGGTGTGCGCCACCCGCAACCTCACCGACCTCGAGCGGGAGGTGGTCAAGCCGGCAGGGGCCCGCATCGGGCTCTATCTCAAGAGCGGGTGGCACCACTACGCCCGCTTCGCGACCGAGGACGGCGAGACCCAGCTGATCACCGCCGGTGGGGGCGGAGCGTTCCTGCACCCGACACACGACCTGGCCGAGGTCGCCGACCCCCCGAGCGAGGAGGTCGCCGATCCGCTGCGCCGGGCCGCCGCCTACCCCTCGGCTGCCTGGTCACGCCGGCTGCGCAGGCGCATCTGGCTGCTCCCGGCGTACAACCTCCCCCTGGCAGGCGCCCTGGGTGCGCTCCAGGTCGTGGTGGTGTTCATGCTCACGCTCCACCTGGATGGCCGCCATCGAGACCTCGGTTGGTCCGACCTCGTCCAAGCCCTCTGGCAGAGCCCCAGCGGGTTCCTGCTCATCATCCTCGTCATCGGCCTCTTTGCCGCCATGATCCGGCTCGCCCACAAGGCCAAGGTCCTGCCCCGGGTGCTGCTGGGCCTCGGGCACTCGGCCCTGCAGTTCGGTGGTCTCGGCACCGTCATCGTGGTGGCCTCCCGGCTCACGTCCGACCTCCAGGGCGCCCCGTCCCTGCTCGCCTTCCTCGGCCTGGTCTGGGTGCTCGGGGGCATCGGCGGGGTGCTCGGCGTCTCCGGCTATCTCTGGGCCACCAACTCCCTCGGCTACCACGCCAACGAGGCCTACGCCCCGCTGCACCACATGGATCAGAAGTGCTTTCTCCGCCTCCACATCGACGCCGGCGGCTCCTTGAGCCTCTACCCGATCGGCATCCACCGCGTCGGTCGACGCTGGAAGTTCCATCCCGACGGCGCCCGCCATGAGCCGTGGCTGGTCCCGGCCGGCGATGGACCCGAGCCTCACCTGATCGAGTCGCCGGTGCGGTTGGCAGGCCCCGACGGCGCCGGCGAGGCCGGCCGATGAGCCGGTGGGCACTGACGGTGCGCCGGTCCCCGGCCTCGACGCCTCTGGCAACCGCGTGGAAGCCGCACCGGTGGCCGGCGGCGGCGTGCTCGCCGCCGGAGTCCGTGCCGGCGGGCCGTCGGTCACAATGCTCGGATGGCGAGCGACGCCGACGCCGACCCCGAGGCGGCCCTGGCCGGGGGCCGCTGGCAGGAAGCCCGGGCCGGGTTCGAGCGCCGGCTAGCCACGACCGGCGAGTCGGCACCAGCCTGCTTCGGGCTGGCCACCGCCCTGTGGTGGCTGGGGGAGAACCACGAGAGCGTGGCCCGGGCCGGGCGGGCCTACGCCCTGTTCCGCCAGGCTGGGGACGCGGCCGGGGCGGCCCGCTGCGCCGTCTGGCTGGCCATCGTCTACAAATCGAACTTCGACAACGTGGCCGCCGCCAACGGCTGGCTGGCACGCGCCGATCGGGTGCTCGCCCCCCTGGTGCCGGGACCCCTGCACGGCTGGGTCGACGTGGCCCGGGCCTACCGCATGGCCGATCTGGGCCGGGCCGAGGGCCTGACCGCCCACGCCCTCGAACTCGCCACCGCCGCCGCCGACGCCGACCTCGAGTTGGTGGCCCTGGCCCAGCTCGGGCTGATCCGGGTGAGCGGGGGCGACGGCGGCGGCTTCGCCCTCATCGACGAGGCCATGGCCGCCTCCCTGGCCGGGGAGCGCTCCACGCTCGACACCGTCGTCTACATCTGCTGCGACATGCTCAGCGCCTGCGAGGTGACCAGCGACATGGAGCGGGCCGCCGAGTGGTGCCGGGTGGCCGACGACTTCGTCGACGCCTACGGCTGCCCCTTCCTCTACGCCGAGTGCCGCATCTGCTACGGCATCGTGCTGGTGGCCAAGGGCCAGTGGGCCGATGCCGAGCGCCAACTGCTCGCCGGCCTGCGCATCACCGAGGGCGCTTGCCCCGGGCTCCACGCCCGAGCCCTGGTACGCCTCGCCGGCCTGCGCATCGCCCAGGGCCGCCTCGGCGAGGCCGACCAGCTCCTGGCCCGGGTCAGCCACGGGGTGGAGGCGGGCATCGAGCGGTCCAACGCCCTGGCCGCCCTGGCCCTGGCCCGCAGCGACCCGGCAACGGCCACACGACTCCTCGAAGCCCGCCTGGGCGACCTCGAGGCGCACCGCTGGTTGCTGGCCGAAGCGCTCGACCTCCTGGTGGAGGCCCACCTCGGCACCGGCGACCATGCCGGGGCCACGCCCGCCGTCCGGCGCCTCGAGGAGCTGGCGGCAGCCGGGAGCAGCGAGCGAGCCGCCGCCCTGGCCTCGGCCGCCGCCGGCCGCCAGGCCGGGGTATCCGGTGACCGGGCGGCGGCGACCGTCCGGCTGGAGGGTGCCCTCGAGATCTGGAGCCGCCTCGACTTCCCCTTCGAGACCGCCCGTACCCGGGCGGCCCTGGCCCGGGTGCTCGCCGGCCACCAGCACGAGGTCGCCGTGGACAGCGCCCAGCGCGCCCTGCAGGCGTTCGAGGCCCTGGGTGCCACCCTGGAGGCCGACCGCACCGCCGCCCTGCTGCGGGACCTCGGCGCCGGCCCCGGGGCCGGTCCCCGCAGCCCGGGGGTGCTCAGCCGCCGTGAGCTCCAAGTGCTGCGCCTGCTCGGCGAGGGACTGACCAACCCCGAGATCGGTGCCCGGCTCTACGTGAGCCGCAAGACCGCTTCCCACCACGTCAGCGCCGTGCTGGCCAAGCTCAACCTGCGCAACCGGGCCGAGGCGGCCGCCTATGCCGCCGCCATGGGCACGGCCGGCGCAGCCGGCGAACCGGACGGGGAATAGGTCACCTGCCCGATGCGCCGGGAGCGCACCGGCGCCACGGTGGACCCATGACCGACATCGAGACACCCGAATCGTTCCAGATCCCCCTGGCCGTGGCCGAGGCCTACGAGTCCGCCTTCGTCCCCGCCTTCTTCGCCCAGTGGGCACCGGTGCTGTGCGAGGCCGCCGGCGTCACCACCGGCCAGCGCGTGCTCGACGTGGCCTGCGGGACCGGCATCGTCGCCCGCACGGCCGCCGACCTCACCGGAGCGGGGACCGCCGTGACCGGCATCGACGCCAACGAGGCCATGCTCGCCGTGGCCCGGCGGGTGCGCCCCGACATCGACTACCGCCAGGGCGATGCCGCCGAGCTGGCCCTCCCCGATGCCGCATACGACGCCGTGCTGTGCCAGATGGCCCTCATGTTCCTGCCCGACCGGAAGCGGGCCCTGGCCGAGATGGGCCGGGTGGCGGTGCCGGGCGGCACGGTCGGCGTGCTCGTCCCGGCGGCGCTGGAGGCGCAGCCCGCCTTCGCCCCCTTCGTGGCCGCCGCCGCCCGCCACGCCGGGCCCGAGGCCCTGTCCCTGCTCGGGACCTACTTCGCCTGCGGCGATCTCGAGGAGCTGTGCGCCCTGGTGGCCGCCACCGGGTTGGACGTCACCGTGGCCCGGACCCACGAGGGGCGCTACCGGGCGCCGTCGGTCGACGCCTTCGTGACCACCGAGGTCGAGAGCACACCCCTGCGGGAGCGGATCTCCGACGAGGTCTACCGCCGCATCCGCACCGACGCCCACCAGGTGCTGGCGCCCTTCACCGCGGCGGGTGGGGAGGTCAGCGCCCCCTTTTCGTCGCACCTGGTGATCGCCCGCCGGCACTGATCCGCTGCCGGTACCGCCGGGCGGGCCGCCCCCGCCCGGCGGCTACGCTCCCCCCATGAAGAAGCTCCTGCTGGTCGTCCTGTTCGTCGCCCTCGGCACCGTCGCCGCCCGCAAGCTCAAGGACGTGTAGCGAACGCTGGAACATCACCCCTTGCGCTGGAGGCCATCACCCGCTAGGGTGACTCCGGTCCACTTCCCCGTGGTGGCGTCTCGTGGCTGGGGAGTGGACCGTGCTCATCGCCTGCTGGTCGGCCAAGGGGGGCAGCGGCACCACCGTGGTGTCGGTGGCTCTCGCCGGCATGCTCGCCCGGACCTCGCCCGAGGGGGCGCTGCTCGCCGACCTCGGGGGCGACGTGCCTGCCGCCGCCGGTCTGGCTGAACCCACCGGTCCCGGTCTGGGAGAGTGGCTGGCGTCGGGCACCGGGGTCCCCGCCGACGCCCTCGGCCGCTTGGAGGTGCCGGGCCCGGCGGGACTGCGCATCCTGCCCGCCGGGGCCACCGCCGGGGAGCACTCCGCCCGCTGCGAGGTCCTGGCTGCGGTCCTGGCCGCCGACCCCCGGCCGGTGGTGGCCGACTGCGGGTCGGGACCGGCGGGGGCCGGGCTGGCCGTGGCGGCCGGCGCCCCGACGTCGTTGCTGGTGCTGCGGCCGTGCTACCTCGCCCTGCGCCGGGCCGTGCGGGCGCCGCTGCGGCCGTCGGGGGTGATCCTGGTCAGCGAACCCGGGCGTTCGTTGGGCCGGGCCGATGTCGAGGACGTCCTCGGGGTGCCGGTACGGGCGGTGGTCGGCGTCGATCCGGCCGTGGCCCGGGCCGTCGACGCCGGCCTGCTGCCCACCCGTTTGCCCCGCAGCCTGGAGCGGGCGCTGCGCCATGCCGCCTGACGCCCACCATGCCGGGGGCCCCGAGCCCTTGGAGGAGCGCCTGCACCGGCTGGTGCTGGGGGCACCCGGCGGGCGCCCTTCGCCGGCCGGGCTCCGCAGCCACGTCGAGCGCCTGGCCCGGGCCCACGCCCCCCTGCTCGGCGGGGTCGCCCTCGACGCCGTGGTCGACGCCGTCACCGCCCGGGTGCAGGGCCTGGGACCCCTCGATCCCCTGCTGGGCGACCCCGACGTCAGCGAGGTCATGGTCAACGGTCCGGGCCCGGTGTGGATCGAGCGCCACGGCCGGGTCGAGCGGGTGGCCACCATGCTCGACACCCCGACCATCGAGCGCCTCATCGAGCGCATCGTCGCTCCCCTCGGCCTGCGCGTCGACCGCTCGTCGCCACTGGTCGACGCCCGGCTGCCCGACGGGTCCCGGGTCAACGCCGTGGTCCCCCCGCTGGCCGTCGACGGTCCCTGCCTCACCATCCGCCGCTTCGGTGCCCGCCGCTTCACGCTCGAGGACCTGTGCCCGCCGGCGGTGGCCGAGCTCCTGTCCTGGGCCGTGCAAGCCCGGGCCAACGTGGTGGTCTCGGGGGGAACGGGGGCGGGCAAGACCACGCTGCTCAACGCCCTCGGCGCCGCCATCCCCCCGGGCGAGCGGGTGGTCACGGTGGAAGACGCCGCCGAGCTGCGCCTGCCCGGCGACCACGTGGTGCGCCTGGAGGCGCGGCCGGCCAACGCTGAGGGGGTAGGCGAGGTACCGCTGCGCCAACTCGTGCGCAACGCCCTGCGTATGCGCCCCGACCGCATCATCGTCGGCGAGGTCCGCGGTCCCGAGGCCCTCGACATGCTCCAAGCCATGAACACCGGCCACGAGGGGTCCCTGTCGACCTGCCACGCCAACGCCCCCACCGACGCCCTGCGCCGCCTGGAGACGATGGTGCTCACCGGCAGCGTGGCCCTGCCCCTGGCGGCGGTCCGGGAGCAGATCCACGCCGCCATCGACCTGGTGGTGCAGGTGGCCCGGACCCCCGAGGGGGGGCGCCGGGTCGTCGAGGTGGCCGAGGTCGACCGGGCGGCGGAGGCCCGACCGGGTTCGGCGTGGGTGCGCACCCGGTCCCTCACCGACGGCCACCACTTGGCCCACCTGCCCCGCCGCGGCCGGCGGCTCCCCGCGGCACCGCCGCCGGACCCGGCCTGGGTGACGGCGCCCCCGTCACCGGAGCGGACGTGAACCCCGGTGGCGGGGTGCTGGGCGCCAGCGCCGCCCTGGTGGCCATGCTGGCGCTGCGCACCGCCCTCCACGCCGGGCGCCGGGCCTCGGCCGCCCGGCGCTTGCGCCCTGCCTCGCCGGGCGCCGCCGGCCGGGGCTCCCACCGGTTGCCGGCGCCTCCGGCTGCGCTGGTCCGGCGCCTCCGCCAGGCCGGACTGGCCGTGGACCCGACGGCGGTGTGGACGGGCTGGCTGGCGACGCTGGCCGCCGCCGTCCCTGCCGGGCTGGTGGCGGGAGGCCCGGGGCTGGCGCTGGTGGCCGGCCTGGCCGTGGTGGCCGCCCCCGCCGTGGCCGCCCCCGTGGTGGCGGGCCGGGCCGACCGCCTGGTCGAAGACGCCCTGCCCGACGCCCTGGAGGGCATCGCCCGGTGCCTGCGCAGCGGCGCCGCCCTGCGCCAGGCAGTGGAAGAGGTGGGCGGGTCGACGCCGGGCCTGCTCGGCACCGACGTGGCCACCGTGGCCGCCGACGTGGCCCAGGGCCGGGGCCTGGCCGACGCCCTCGAGGCGTGGGGCCGGCGCCGGCCCCTGCCCGGCGTGCGCCTGGCCGTCTCGGCCCTGGCGCTGGGGGCGGAGACGGGCGGGGCCCACGCCCGGGCCATCGACGGGGTGGCCGCCACCGTACGGAGCCGGCAGGCCGTGAACCGGGAGGTCCGGGCCCTGTCCTCCCAGGCCCGGCTCTCGGGGATGGTCATCGTCCTGGCGCCGCTCGGCTTCTCGGCCCTGGCTGCCGCCACCGACGAGGGGACGGCCGGCTTCCTGCTGCGCACGCCCACCGGTCTGGTGTGCCTGGTGGCCGGGATCACCCTCGATGTCCTCGCCGCCCTGTGGATGATGCGCCTCTCCCGGATCGACATCTGATGACCGCCGCCCTCGCCGCCGCCTGGGCCGGCCTGGTGCTGGTCGCCGCCCGGCGCTGGGGCCCGTCCCCGGCCCGGCCGCGGGCCCGAGCCCTTAACCCCGGCGAGGCCCCGCCGGCCGAGCCGCCCGGCCGCCGGCTCAGCCGGGCGGTCGGCGGGCTGGCCCTGCGCCTGGCCCGCCGGCCGGCTGATCCGGCGGCAGCAGCCCGCCTGGGCCGCGCCGTGCTGGTCGCGGCCGCCGTCACCACCGTCGCCGGCCCCCTGGGCCCGGCTCTGGGGGCCGTGGTGTGGGCCTGGCCGGCGCTCGGCGCCCGCCGGCGGCGGCGGCGGGAGCACGGCGCCCTGTTGCGCCACCTGCCCGAGGTCGCCGACCTGCTGGTGCTGGCCGTGGGGGCGGGTCTCACCGTCCCGTTGGCCGTGGCCGCCCTGGCCCGCCGGGCGCCCGGTCCCCTCGCCGGCGCCTTCGGCCATGCCCATGAGCAGGCTGCCCTCGGACGGCGGCTGGCCGACGCCCTCGACGACATCCCCGCCCGCCTGGGCGACGACGTCCGCCCGCTGGTCGCCGCCCTGGTCGCCTCCGACCGCTACGGCGCCCCCCTGCTCGACGGGCTGGTGCGCCTGAGCTGCGAGCTGCGGGCCGACCGCCGGCGGCGGGCCGAGGAGGCCGCCCGGCGGGTGCCCGTCAAGATGCTCTTCCCCCTGGTGTTCTGCACCCTGCCTGCCTTCGCGCTGCTCACGGTGGCGCCCCTGCTCGCCGGCGCCTTCCGGTCGCTGCGCCTGTGAACCGACGCATCACCCAACCCCAAGGAGGAGCCTCCATGCTCCCGATCACCATCCGTTGCTACGTCGCCGTCGTGCTGGCCCGCCAGGCCACCCGGCACCACCTCGCCCGGCTGCGGGCCGAGGACGGCCAGACCTCGGCGGAGTACGCCCTGGTCCTGCTGGGAGCCGCCACCGTCGCCGTGCTCATCGCCCTGTGGGCCAGGAACACCGAAGCTGTGGGCAACCTGCTCGACAGCATCTTCGAGACCGTCGGCGGCATGGTGGAGTGAGACCGCCCCCTCGAGCGCTCGGGGGCCGGCGGGGGGACCAGGGCCAGGCCGCCGTCGAGCTGGCCCTGGTCCTGCCCCTGGTGGTCGCCCTGGCCCTGATCCTCTGCCAGGTGGCACTGGTGGTGCGCGACCAGGTCCTGGTGGTCCACGCCGCCCGGGAGGCGGGCCGGGCCGCCGCCGTGGACGCCGACCCCGGAGCCGCCCGCCAGGCGGCCCTGGCCAGTGGCCCCCTCGACGGCGCCCGCCTCGACGTCGACGTCGCCGGCCGGGGCGAGGCCGGCAGCCGCGTCCGCGTCACCGTCCGGTACCGCTCGGCCACCGACCTTCCCCTGGTGGGATCGATGGTGGGCGACGTCGATCTGTCGGGTACCGCCACCCTGCGGGTGGAGAACTGACATCCAGAGGAGCACCGCCGCCGGCCGGCCGCCGGCGTGCGTCACAACCACCGGTCTGGCGCGTCAGATGGGCGACAGACGCCGATCGCTTCAGTTCTCCGGCCGGCGTGCCGAGGAACCGGGGCGACGGCCGAAACCTGCCGTTCGCTCGTTACGCTTGGGAGAAGCTCATGACCTCGCCCGTCCCCCCCGCGCCGGCGTTCCTGCCGGCCCCGCCGTGCTAGGCCAACAGGAGTCGCGCCCCCGCGACCCCATGGCCCGCCTGGCCGCGGCCCTGCGTCACAAGCGCTGGGCCCGCCGCACGCTCTCCGGCGTGGCCGTGGCCATGCTCCTCGGAGCCGTCGGCGTCCTCGGTTACCCCTTCTACACCAACCTCTACCAGGGTCGCGAGCAAGGACGGCTCGACTCGCAGCTGGCCTCGCCCGAGATCGAGCAGGCCTACCGCAACCGCAGCGTGGGCGAGGGCGAGAGCCTCACCCGGCTCATGATCCCCTCCCTCGATGTCGACGTGATCGTCGTCGAGGGCACGACCTCCAGCGCCCTGCGGGCCGGTGCCGGCCACTACCCGGAGTCGCCACTGCCCTGCGAGCTGGGCAACGTCGCCATCGCCGGGCACCGCACGACCTACGGCCGGCCTTTCCACAACCTGGATCTGCTCAATCCCGGCGACGACATCATCCTGGAGACGCCGGTGGGTACCTGCACCTACAAGGTGAACAAGGATCCCTTCGTGGTGGCGCCCACCGACTTCTCGGTGCTCGACCGCACCTCGAACGGCACCCTCACGCTCACCACCTGCCATCCCAAGAACTCGGCCAAGCAGCGTCTCATCGTCCAGGCCGACCTGCAGGGGCCGGCCGCGGGGGCATGAGACTCGGCCGTCGCCTCCCCGCTGCGGCGGTGGCCATGGTGCTGGCCACGTCGGGCCTGGCCCCACCGGCGGCCGCCGAACCCACCGTGACGTGGTCCCGGCCGACCGTCGAGGACGCCGTCCTCGACCAGGCCGGTCCCATCCGGGGCACCATCGAGGGCGAGGAGAACGACCGGATCGAGCGCCTCGAGTTCGAGTTGGCCGCCGAACCGCCGGGCACCGGTCCCGGAGACCCCTGTGTGGCCGAGGCCCCCGACGCCGTCGTGGTCTACACCGACGGCAACCGCAGCGAGGACTTCGAGGCCGACATCGACTTCCCCTGCAACCGCCGCTACCAGCTCACCGCCATCGTCGGCTACGGCGACGCCGGGTTGGCCAACACCGTCATCCCCCCCGATCCGGTGCGGGCCACCCTCAACTTCTCGGTCGCTATCCCGCCAGCCCAGGTCCAGGGCTTCGAGGCCGCCTACGACGAGGCCTCCAAGGAAGTCCGCTTGTCGTGGGCGCCCAACCCTGAGCGCGACCTCCTCGGCTACATGGTGGAGCGCAACCCTCCCGGCCCCGAGGGGTTCTCCCGGATCGGCCCTGACCTGGTCGCCCCGGGCGAAACAGCGTTCACCGACACCGGGATCGACGACGAGCACCGCTACCGCATCGTGGCCGTGCGCCAGGGCCCCGACAGCGGGAGCCGGCTGCTCGGCGAGCCGTCGGCCCAGGCGCAGGCCGGGCCGGAGCGCACCGAGCCCACCCTGCCCGACGACCTCCCCGCCCCCAACGCCCGAC
>DATMJI010000042.1:0-4144 GCA_035553895.1 Acidimicrobiales bacterium
GGAAGGCGATGCCCACCCAGCCGAGGACGATGCCGGCGGTGGCTAGGCCGTTGCCCGCCTGGTTGCGTTGCTTGATCTGGGTCTTGGCCACGTAGCCGAAGACCAGGGCCAGCACCGACCCGATCCAGTAGATCCACAAGATGCCCAGCACCAGCGAGGCGATGGCCAGCCCGTTGGTGCTCTGGGGAGGGCCGTAGCCGGGCACCGGGCCGCCGGGTCCGCCCGGGCCGTAGCCCCACTGGCCCGGCGGCGGACCCTGGCCCCCCGGCGGGGGCGGGGGCGGCTGGCCCCAACCATCCGGTGTCGTCATCGACCGCTCCTCGTTCGCCGGTCTGGATCTGGTGCCGGGCGGCTGCCCATTGGACCCATCCTGCCACGGTGCCAGCTGCCGTCTGGGCGATTCGTGCTCAAGGTGCCGGCCCCGGGGCCCGATAGATGCACTGGGGACGCCGACGCCCAGCGCTGCCGGCACGATCGACGAGGGGCCATGACGAGCGCAGACGAAGGCAACGCCCGAGCCGACGAGTGTTCCCCCCACCGCCCGCGACGGGGGCGCGGCGAGCGGGGAGTCGTCCTCCTCGAGTTCGCCCTGGTCGTGGGCCTCTTCGGCTTCCTCCTCTACGGGATCATCGCCTACGGCATGATGATCGCCCTGCGCCAGAGCATGGGCCAGGCCGCCGGCGAAGCCGTTCGGGCCGCCATCGTCTCGCCGGCACCGACCCCCGCCGACCGGGAGCTGGCGGCCGAGACCTTCGCCGCCGCCTCCACCAACGGGCTGGGCAAGCCCGGCTTCAGCACCGTGACCGCCACCGTCGGCGCCTGCTCGGTGTTCGATCCCTCGGCCACGCCGCCGCCGGGCGGCGAGTGCATCCAGGTGGTCTTCGACTACGACTACAGCGGCGACGGGGCCATCGTGCCGCCGGGGCCCTTCGACGTCGTGCTCCCGGACACGCTCCAGGCCGTCGCTGTGGGCCAGATCGTCCCCGGGCCATGACCCGCTCGGGGTGCTTCCAGCGGCGGCCCGACGGGGAGCGGGGCGCGGTCCTCATCCTCTCGGCCGTGGGCCTGGCCATCGCCCTGCTCTCGGCGGCCATGGCCGTCGACGTGGGGTCGGTGATCTGGCGCAAGCGCGACCTCCAGGTGGTGGCCGACCTGGCCGCCCAGGACGCCGCCCAGACCCTGGGCACGCTGCCGGCGCCCACCGACGCCGACGCCCAGGTGCTGGCCGAGGAGAGCGCGGCCCGCAACGACTTCGACTTCGTCACCGCCGGCAACGGGTTGAGCGCCGTGGTGGGCACCTTCGACCCGGCCACCGGCTTCACCCCCACGACGATCGACCCCAACGCCGTGCAGGTCACCGCGGCGCGGGAGGTGCCCTACACCTTCGTGCCCGGCAGCAACACGGTGACGGTCAAGGCGGTAGCCGAGTTCACCAACGTGGCCCGGGCCGCCTTCTCCATCGGCTCGTCGCTGGCCACCTTCGACGCCTCCAACAGCACCATCCTCGGCCCCCTGCTGACGACCATCCTCGGGACCAGCCCGGCGGTCAGTGCCAGCATCCTGTCCTACCAGGGGCTGGCGGCCAGCACGGTGACCCTGGGCGACGTGGCCACCCAGCTGGGCTTCGCCAGCGTCGACGACCTCATGACCGGCAGCGCCACCGTGGGCCAGCTGGCCCAGGCCTCGGCCAACCTCCTCAACGCCGACGGCGAGACCAGCGCCGACGTGGTCACCCTGGTCGGCCAGATCGGCACCAGCAGCGACGCCGGCCTCGACTTCGCCTTCGCCGACATCTTCGACATCGCCGCCGGCGACGGCGACGCCGCCGCCTCGGTGGGCTTCAACGTGTTCGACATGCTCACCAGCGCCGGCCAGGCCGCCCAGATCGCCAACGGCACCACCTTCTTGACCGTGCCCCTGACGGCGAGCATCCCTAGCCCGTTCGGAGGCTCCCTGGTCAGCTCGACGCTGAACCTCGACCTCATCCAGCCGCCGGTGGTGTCGGCCTTCGGCCCGGTGGGCACCACCGCCAGCACCGCCCAGATGGGCCTGACCCTCACCAGCCGGATCCGGGTGGCAAGCCCGCCGGTGCTTGGCATCTCGGCGCTCGACCTCGACCTCACCCTGCCGGTGGACATCTCCGCCGCCGGCGGGACCGGCGAGATCACCGCCATCGACTGCCTCACCGCCCCCCCGCCCGACACCCCGGTCGACCTCACCGTCGACACCGAGGCGGCCACCGCCGCCGCCACCGCCGCCACGCTCACCGCCAAGCTTGCCGGTGTGCCACTGCCCGGTGGAGCCAACCAACCAGTGGCCAGCACCGGCCCGGTCTCGGTGCCGGCGGCCACCGGCGAGGTCCTCACCTTCCCCGGCCTGGCCGACTCGGTGCCCATGACCTTCCCGTCGGAGATCCAGACCGTCCCCGGTACGGGCCTGCCCCCCACCTTCACCACCGACCTGGTCAACAACCTCCAGTTGGGACTGCTCGGCGTTCCCGTCGGGCCGGCTCTCTCACTCCTCACCCCGGTCACCGACCAGATCGACGCCCTCATCCTCAACCCGGTGCTCGACGCCCTGGGCCTGACGGTGGGCGGGGCCGACCTGCGCACCCTGGCGGTGCAGTGCGTCGGCAGCGGCGGTCGCCTGGTCGCCTAGCCCACGAGACCGCCAGCCTCCCATCCCGTTTTGGCAGCAGAAGTGGCTGGATTTCCAGCCACTTCTGCTGCCAGAACGTGGAGGTAGCGGAGTCCTCAGACACCGTCGGCGGCGGACTGGAGGGCGGCCAGGTCGAGCTTGTGCATCTGGAGCATGGCGGCCATGGCCCGCTCGGCCCGGGCCCGGTCGGGGTCATTGAGCATCTCCACCATCCCCACCGGGCACACCTGCCACGACAGGCCGAAGCGGTCCTTGCACCAGCCGCACGGGCCCTCCTCGCCACCGCCTTCGGTGAGCTTGGCCCAGTAGTAGTCGACCTCCTCCTGGTCGGCGCAGTTGACGAGCAGGGAGATGGCCTCGGTGAAGCGGAACTCGGGGCCCCCGTTGATGGCGGTGAAGGGCTGGCCGTCGAGGGTGAACTCGACGGTCATCACCATGCCGGCCTCCCGGGGCCCGGTCTCGCCGTAGTGGGTGATGGCGTCGATCTGGGAGTTGGGGAAGACCGAGACGTAGAACTCAGCCGCCTCCTGGCCCTCGGTGTCGAACCACAGGTTGGGGGTGATGCGGGACATGGCAGGCTCCCTTGCGGTTGGCGGGTGCGGCGTGCACTACCCAGATCCGACGTAGGCAGTACCGCAGACTCATCTTGGCCGGCCAGGCACGCCAACCTAGGGCTCGCCGACCTACGTCCAGGCCAGGGCCCGATCCCGCACGCCCAAACGGAAACTGCACGAGGACGATCCTGTCTCCACGGGAGGCGATCCCAGTTGGTCGTAGGCCGAGATCTCCACGACCACGCCCTCTCGCTCACTCGCGACAGCGCCGGACCCGGGGCTGGTTCGGCTCGACGACATCGAATCCGGCGTCCTCGATGCGGGCGACAAGAACCTCTCGTGCCTCCTCGATGGAGCCCGGCCATCGTCCCGTCGCCGCCAGGTAGCGCGGCGCCGAGTTGGACTGATCCCAGGTCTCCTTCGTCGTCACCGGTCAGCGGTTGCAGCCCGATGGCGTCGAGTAGCTCTGGCGTGTCTGTTCCAGGGACGCCCCCTCCATACCGTCACGCTCAGCACGGCCCGGCGCGGCCACTGCCAGAATGACTCTCCGAGTTGCCCACCTCAACGGCGATGTCAACAACACCTCCGCACCTCGGGCCTGAGTGTCAGCGGTCGAAGATTTCGGCCACCGCCAGGGTGAAGCCGGGGAGGAGGGGCGAGGTGAGCGTCTCACCGGCGCCCAGCTCCAGGGCGATGTCGAACGCACCCGCCGCCGGCACGGAGCGCCGGTAGACGAGCACGGTGGCCGACTCCGTGTCGACCAGCCACAGCTCGGCCAGACCGTGGTGCTGGTAGGAAGCCTTCTTGGCGCCGATGTCGTAGCGCCAGGTGGAGGGCGAGCGGACCTCCACGGCGAGGTCGGGCGGGCCCTCGAGCCCGCTGGCGTCCCGGTGCGGCCGGTGCTCCTCGGTGACCCACCACACATCGGGGGC
>DATMJI010000043.1:0-13237 GCA_035553895.1 Acidimicrobiales bacterium
GCGATGGCTGTCGACGGTCGGGATCGCCGCCATGCTCTGGGTCGGCGGCCACATCCTCCTCGTCGGTGCCGACGAGCTCGGCTGGCACGGCCCCTACGACGTCGTGCACAACCTCGAGGAGGTGGTGCACGACACCGGGGCACTCAGCGGCGTCCTGGAGTGGCTCGTAAATACGGCGGCCTCCGCAGTGGTCGGCCTTGCCGTCGGGCTCGTTGTCACCGCCGTGGTGGCCAAGCTGCCGAGACGGGATCGAGCCGCCGCGCACTGACGCTGTCAGCCGTTTCGCCCTCGTTCGGTCTCGCCAGTTCCCGGGCCACCCATTCGGTGTCCGAAGTGAAGGGTGCCTCCGCCATCGGCAAGGCTCATGAGCGATCCGAGCCCGAGGAACGGCGCACGATTCGCAACAGCCGCTAGCCCCCCTCGTTGCCGACCTCCCTGACCCGGACTCCCTCGCCCATCGCACCCCCTCGGCCGAGCAAGCTGGGTGTGGGGAAGTCTGGGCGATCCGCTCGGTCAGGCCGTGGACCCTTCGAAGGTGCGATCGCGGCACTAGGTATCTCCTCGGCATCCTTGAAAGAGGTAGTGCTGTCCTGTTGCATCCCCGAACGAACGGGTGTATGCTGATGGGGTGGCACTGGGGACGCTGGAGGCGCTCGAGGAGGCGATCGAGGGCCTCGAGCTGGACCTCGACGGTGACGAGTTGGTGGCCGCCCAGCGGGCCGCCGACCGCCTGGCGGCCAAGCTGAGCGTGGCCTACGGGGCCTTCGACGCCGCCGAGGGCTGGGACGGCGCCGCCGCCAGTTCCATGCTGGCCTGGCTGCGCACCAGAGCGGCCATGGCCCCGGGCGAGGCGTTCTCCACGCTGCGCCGGGCCCGGCGCCTGCGAGGCCTGCCGGTGACCACCGCTGCCTTCCTCGACGGGCGCCTGTCGGTTGGGGCGGTGCGGATCATCGTGGCCAACGTGTCTCAGCGCTCGGCTTCGCTCTTCGCCGACCACGAGGCCGAGCTCATCCCCACCCTGGTCGAGCTCGACTTGGACCAGCTCACCATCGCCATGCGCACCTGGGCCGACCTGGCCGCCGACGCCCTCGACGATCCCTCCTCTCCCGAGCCCGAGCCCGCCTCCCGGGTGCAGCTGTCCACCCTCTTGGGTGGCACCTGGCACCTGGCGCCTGGACGGCCACCTGGAGCCCCTCGACGGCGAGATCCTCGACACCGCCCTGCGCCTGGCCGGCGAGGGACCGGCACCGGCCGAGGGCGAGCCCCGGCGCAGCGCCTCCGAGCGCCGGAGCGAGGCCCTGGTCGACATCTGCCGGTTCTTCCTCGAGCAGCGCTCCCATCCCGGGGCCAGCCGCCACCGCCCGCACGTCAACGTGGTGGTCGAGGTCAGCGACTTGGAGCAGACCAAGGGGGGGGCAGTGCCCCGACGGGGTGGTCCTCGACGGGGTCTCGCTGGCCTCGCTGGTCTGCGACTCGGTGCTGCACCAGGTCATGGTGGCCGGCTCGGCCGTCTTGGATTACGGCACCTCCACCCGCACAGTGCCGGCCAACCTGTTCAACGCCCTGGTGGTCCGTGACCGCCACTGCCGCTTCCCCGGCTGTGACCGCAAGGCCAGCTGGTGCGACGCCCACCACGTGGTGCATGTGGCCGAGGGCGGGCCCACCTGCCCGCAGAACCTGGTGCTGTGGCCCGGCGCCACCACCGCCGCCTGCACCGCCCGGGGTGGTCGGCCGAGCTGCGAGCGGGAGCCGAGTTGGTGGTCCACGACCCGGACGGGCGGGTGCTGGCCAGTACCGCCCCACTGCGAGCCCCCCGGCCCCCGCCGGGGCTGTTCGAGCAGGCGTCGTGAGCGTGAAGGAAGTGCTGCCCGCTAGGGAGCGGCCACGCCGAGCTCAGCGGCCAGCTCCAGTACCCGGTCGTGGTGGCGGAAGGAGAACCAGGGCGTGCCCGCCAGGGCCTGCTCCAGCTCGGAGGCGGCTCGCCCGGTGTCGCCCAGGGCGCTGAAGACCTCGGCGGCGTGGTAGCGCACGAGCGCATCGGTGGTACCCAGGCGCAGGGCCTGCTCCATCGGGGCCCGGGCCCCGGCGGCGTCGCCGGATTGCAGGCGGGCCCAGGCCAGGGCGTCGGCCACGTAGACGGCGTCGGGGCGCACGGCCGCCGCCTGCTCGGCCAGCTCGAGGGCACGGGCCGGGTCCTCGCCCCGATCGGCTTCGAAGAGGGCCATCTCCAGGTCGACCACCAGGCCGGAGCTCTCCTGGAGGGCGCTGATGGCGTCGACCAGGGCGTAGGACTCGGCCGCCTCGGCGTCCCGGCCGGCCAGGGTCAACAGGTCGCCGCGCACGATGACGGCCTCGGGGGTGGGGAAGCGGTCGATCACCCCGTCGAGGACGCCGATGGCCTCCTCGACGCGCCCCGTAGCGGCCAGCACCTTGGCCTGGCCGACCTCGGCCCCCACGAAACCGGGCGACTCCTGCAGCGCTCGCCCGAAGGCACCGGAAGCGGCGTCGAGATCGCCTTGGCGGAAGTGCAGGGTGCCGAGCAGGCTGGCCACGTTGGCCCGGTCGTAGGGCGACGCCCCCGCCGCCTCGGCCTGGGTCATGGCCATGATGGCGCCGGGCAGATCACCGTTCAGCTCCCGGAGGTACGACGCCCGGGCCAGGGCCGGGAGGCTGGGGCGCAGATCGAGCATGCGCTGCAGGCTGGCCTCGGCCTCGTCGTAGCGGCCCATCTCGACTTGGGCGTCGACCAGGACGGCCAGCGCCGAGGTGTTGGAGGGAAGCTCGGTGCTGACCTGCTGGCCCAGGGCCAGCGCCTCAGGGAAGCGGTGGAGGGTCAGGGCCAGCGCCGCCTGGCCGAGGAGGATCTCGGGCGCTCCCGGTGCCAGCTCCCCGGCCCGGCCCAGGGCCCGATCGGCCAGGTCGTAGAAGGACGGATCACCGATCTCGACCGCTCGCTGGAGGTAGGCGAAGCCGAGGGCCTGCCAAGCCTCCACGTCGTCAGGGTCGGCGTCCACCCGGGCTTCCAGTGAGGCCAGGCTCTGGTTGAGCGACGGCGCCGAGCTCGAGCGCGATGCCGGTTCGTCGTAGGTCACGAAGCGCCCGATGGCCACCCCGGCCACGACCGCCAGCACGACGATCACGGCCAGGGGAAGCGGCCGGCGGGGCCGGTCCTTGCGGCTGGCGACGGCTTGGGGGGCCGCCGGTGCCTCGGGCGTTGCCCCTTTGGTGTCGATGTCGGCCAGGATAGGGCCGTGCCTGCCCAGCGCCGACGCACCCTGATCACCGTCCTCGCCGTCGCCTGCGGGTTGGCGCTGGGCATCGGGGCCACCGTGGCCTTCACCCGGGACGGCGGCGACCGCCAGCTGGCCGAACCTGGTGAGGTCGACGACCTCAACGAGCCCGAACCGGCCGATGCCCCGCCCGGTGCCGACGCCCCTGACCCCCGCAGCGCCGTCGAGGGTTTTCTCGACGCCGAGATCGCCGGGGACTTCGCCACCTCGTTCGGCTACCTGAGCGCCGCCACCCGCGCCGGGTTCGGCTCGCCCGCCCGCTGGATCGCCAGCCATGCCGACCTCGTGCCCCCCGTGGAGTCCTACGAGATCGAGGAGGTCGGTGAACCCGACGCCCGGCAGGCCCGCGCCGAAGTCCTGGCCCTGGTCTCCTCCACGCCCAGCCTCGACCAGGTGGTGGGGCTGGTGCCGGCCCGTTCACGGGTCCGGTGGGTGACGGCCGGCTCCGCCGGGTCCTGGGGCGTCGACCTCGGCGCCAGCACCTTCGAACCCCTCTACCCGCCGGATGATCAGGCGCCGGGCGCCGTGCGGGCGTGGGCCGACGCTCTCCAGTCGTGCGGCGAGGCGCCCACCTGGGAGGGCAGCCTGGTGGGCTCGCCGGCTCTGGCCGACCCGCTGTGCGGGTCGACCGGGGAGATCCAGGTGGGCGGCGCCGAGCGGCCCGACGACGTCGAGGTGGCCCCCCTGCTGACCGCGTTCGGCCCTGAGGCCGCCGAATGGGCCCGGGTGGTGCCGGTGTCGGCGCCCGTGGCGCTCAAGGCGGTGGTGGCACCCGTCGGCGAGCAGTGGCTGGTCATCGGCGTGCTGCCGCCCAACTGAGTCCGGTCGAATCCCGGTGATGCGCCAGCGGTCTCGCGGCGCTCGCCCGGTGGCGGTGCTGGTCCTGGTGGTGGGAGGGCTCCTGGCCCTGGCCGCCCCGGTCGCCGCCCACCCGCTCGGGAACTTCACCGTGAACCGCTACGCCCGCATCGAGGTGTCGGCGGGCGTGGTCCAGGTCTTGTACGTCCTCGACCTGGCCGAGATCCCCGCCTTCCAGGAGCGCCAGGAGGTGGACGCCGATCCCGCCGGCTACGCCCGGGAGCGGGCCCGGGAGATCGCCGCCAACCTCGAGTTGGTGGTCGGCGACCGCCCGGTCCCGCTCCGGCTCACCGACCAGCGCCTCGAACAGCCACCGGGCCAGGGGGGCCTGGACACGCTGCGCCTGAGCGCTGTCCTGGCCGCCGATGTGGAGGGTTTCGGCCCCGACCAGGTCATCGACGCCGCCTTCACCGACACCAACGAGCCGGACCGCCTCGGGTGGCGGGAGATCGTCGTGCGGGCAGCGGCCGGCGCCGAGATCCTGCGGTCGGACGCACCCGAAGACGACCTCAGCGACGCCCTGCGCAGCTATCCCGAGGACCGCATCAGATCGCCTCTCGACCTGCGCCGAACCACCTGGTCCTACACCGAGGGGGAGGTCCGGGCCCCGGCACCGGCCCTGGACGGAGCAGCGGCGGGCGCCCTGACCTCGGTCGACGGCTTCGCCGCCCTGATCACCCGCACCGACCTCAGCGCCGCCGCCTTCGCCGGTCTGTTGGTCGTGGCCCTCGGCTTCGGCGCTGTCCACGCCGTGGGTCCCGGTCACGGCAAGACGATCATGGCCGCCTACCTGGTGAGCACCCGGGGCCGGCCCCGCGACGCGGTGCTGCTGGGGGGGATCGTGTCGGTCATGCACACCGCCAGCGTGCTCGTGCTCGGCGGCGTGCTGTTGGTGGTGGACCGTTCCGTCGCCGCCGAGACCGCCTACCCGGTGCTCACCCTGATCTCGGGAGTGGCGGTCACCGGGGTGGGGGCGTGGCTGCTGGCCAGCCGCTGGCGCCGGGTCCACCCCCAGACCCCGTCCCCCCAGTCGTTCTCGGCGCGGTCCGCGCCCCAAGAGGGGGCCAAAACGCGCCGAGAACGGGACGACGACCACGACCACGGCCACGACCACGATGAGCACGGGCACCACCACGGCCCGGGAGGCCACAGCCACGCCCTGCCCGACGACGTGGCCCCGCTGTCCCGGCGGGGCCTGGTGGCGCTGGGCACCTCCGGCGGGCTCTTTCCCTCGCCCTCCGCCGTGTTGGTCATGGTGGGCGCGGTCGGCCTGGGGCGGGCAGGCCTCGGCCTCGCCCTGCTGGCTGCCTTTTCAATCGGCCTGGCTGCCACCCTGACCGTCGTCGGCCTCGGGTTGGTGTACGGACGTTCGTTCCTCGAGCGGCGCGGGTTCGCCCGGCGCTTCCGCTACGCCCCGGTGGTGGGGGCCGGGGCCCTCATCCTGCTCGGCCTGGTCATCGTCGGCCGGGGGCTGGCCGAGTTGGCGTGACCTCACCGTTTCGAGAACCGTGACTATCGCGCCGCAACATCTAGCCTGCACCGGGAGCATTTTTCGGACATCTCGTCATCCGGGCCCCGGGGGGGCTCCGAAGAGTGTGCGGCGGCGATCCAGGCTGCCCTCCCCCAGCGTGCCAAAAGGAAGGAACGTCTCACGATGCCCCCTCGTCTGTCCGTCCGCCGCCCCCGGTTGGGTCGCGCCTTGGTCGTCGCCGGGGTGGGAGCGATCATCGCCCCCTCCCTCATGCTCTCGGCCGACGCCTCCAGTCACCGGGAAGCACCGGCCATCTCCAAGGATCCGGTAGCCGACAACACCGATGTCTATGCCTTCGTCGACCGGCGCAACACCAACACCGTCGGCCTCATCACCAACTTCATCCCCGTCGAGGAGCCTGGTGGCGGCCCGAACTACTACGAGTTCGGCAACGACGTGCTGTACGAGATCCACATCGACAACGACGGTGACGCCGTCGAGGACGTGACCTACGAGTTCCAGTTCACGACCAACACCGTCGACCCCAACACCTTCCTCTACGCCACCGGGCCCATCGACAACGTGAACGACCCCGACTGGAACCGTCCCCAGACCTACTCGGTGACCAAGGTCGTCGACGGCGTGCGGACCAGCCTCGGGACCAACTTCCGGACGGCTCCCAACAACGTCGGGCCCCGCAGCACCCCCAACTACCCCCAGATCGCCCAGAGCGCCATCCACCGGCTGAACAACCGGGCCGGGCAGGTCTTCGCCGGCCAGCGTGACGAGGGCTTCTTCGTCGACATCGCCGCCATCTTCGACCTCGGCACCCTGCGGCCCTTCAGCGGTCTCCACGCCATCCCCGGCCCGCCGTCGTCCGACGGCATCGACACCCTGGCCGGCTACAACGTCAACTCCATCGCCCTCCAGGTGCCCAAGAGCGAGTTGCTCGCCACCAGTGGTGACCCGGTCATCGGCATCTGGTCGACCGCCTCCCGGCGCCAGACCCGGGTCCTCGACGCCGCCGGTGGTCCCTCCACCTTCGGCGGCGACTGGGTACAGGTGTCCCGCCTGGGCAACCCGCTGGTGAACGAGGTCGTCCTGCCGCTCAAGCTCAAGGACGCCTTCAACGCCCTGGAGCCGGCCAACGACGCCGCCGCCCTCTCGGGTGTCACCGCTCCGCCGTACTCCACCCAGGGTGCCATCCCGCTGGTGCAGGACCCGATCCTCGGGTTCTACATCGAGAACCTCTACGGGATCGACGTCCCCGACGCCCCCCGCGACGACCTCATCCCCGTCTTCCTCACGGGCATCCCCGGGGTCAACCAGCCCCAGGGGACGGTCCAGCCGGCGGAGATGCTGCGGCTCAACACCAACTCGGTGGGCGCCTCCTGGCCCAACGGGCGCCAGGTCGGCGACGACGTGGTCGACACCGCCCTCAGCGCGGTGGCGGGCACCGCACTCACCGACGGGGCCAACGCCAACGACGTGCCCTACCTCGACCGGTTCCCCTACCTCGGCACTCCCCACCAGGGCTACGAGCTGAACAACCCGGCTCGCGTCCCCTAGGTCGCTCCGCCCCCCCGGGAACGACCGCCTCGTCGATGGTCGGGCCGGTGCGTATGCGCACCGGTCCGGCCATCGGTCGCGTCTGGAGGCCGGCCAGCACCGGCCTGCGGGCTACGTGCGTGGCTCCCGCCCGCCTCCTAAAGTGAAGCCGGCATGGCCCCGATCGACACCCTCGACACCGTCTTCAAGGCCTATGACATCCGGGGCACCGTCCCCGACCAGCTCGACGCCGAGCTGTGCCGGCGCATCGGCGCCGCCTTCGCCCGCTTCGCCGGCGGCGAGCGGGTCCTGGTGGCCCGCGACATGCGCCCCTCGGGCGAGGACCTGGTCGCTGCCTTCGCCGAGGGGGTGACGGGCCAGGGACTCGACGTGGTCGACCTGGGCATGGCCTCCACCGACCTCATCTACTTCGCCGCCGGCGACCTCGACGCTCCGGCGGCGGTGTTCACCGCCTCCCACAACCCGGCCCAGTACAACGGGATCAAGCTGTGCCTGGCCGGGGCCAAGCCGGTGGGCCAGGACACCGGCCTGGCCGAGATCCGCCAGTGGACGGCCGAGGGTCTCCCCCCCGGCTCCACCCGAGGCTCGGTGAGCCACCAGGACCTGCTCGCACGCTACGGCGAGCACGTGAGGTCCTTCGTCGACCGCTCGCTCCTGGCACCCCTGCGCATCGTGGCCGACACCGCCAACGGCATGGGTGGCCTGGTGGCCCCGGTGGTCTTCGACGGTCTGCCCTTCACGGTCGATTACCTCTACCCCGAGCTCGACGGCACCTTCCCCAACCACCCCGCCGATCCGATCCAGGCCGAGAACCTGGTCGATCTCCAGGCCGCCGTACTCGAGCAGGGCGCCGACGTGGGCCTGGCCTTCGACGGCGACGCCGACCGGGTCTTTCTCGTCGACGAGAAGGCCCAACCCGTCTCCGGGTCGCTGACCACGGCCCTGGTGGCGGTGGGGATGCTCGAGAAGCACCCGGGCGCCACCATCTTGCACAACCTCATCTGCTCCAAGGCGGTGCCCGAGATCGTGACCGAGCGGGGCGGCACCCCCGTGCGCACCCGCGTGGGGCACAGCTTCATCAAGGCCACCATGGCCGAGACCGGCGCCGTCTTCGGGGGGGAGCACTCGGGCCACTACTACTTCCGGGAGAACTACCGGGCCGACTCCGGGCTGGTGGCCACCCTGGTGGTGCTCGAGCAGCTGTCGGTGGCCGGCGTGCCCCTCTCGGAGCTGGTGGCCCCCCTCGACCGCTACGCCAACTCCGGGGAGATCAACTCCCGGGTCGACGACCCCCCGGCAGTCATGGAGCGGGTGGCTGCCGCCAGCGATGGGGCGGCGATCGACCGGCTCGACGGCCTCACCGTCGACCACGGCGAGTGGTGGTTCAACCTCCGTCCCTCGAACACCGAACCGCTCCTGCGCCTCAACCTGGAGGCGCCCACTGCCGAGGAGTGCGAGGCCCATACCTCCGAGGTCCTCGCCCTGATACGGGAAGGACGATGATGGCGCTCGACCCCCAGTTGCTGGAGATCCTGGCCTGCCCCGAGGACAAGGGCCCCCTCTATTACCTCGAGGGCGAGCAGGCGCTGTACAACCCCCGGCTCAAGCGTCGCTACGAGGTCCGCGACGACATCCCCATCATGCTCATCGACGAGGCGGTCGCGGTGGAGGAGTCCGAGCACGAGCGGATCATGGCCAAGGTGGAGGCCGAGGGTATCGACCCCACGTTCTCGCCGTGACCCTCGCCAAGTCGGAGGATGCCGTGGACACACTCGGGATGTACGAGTCCTCGGCCGGCCTGGCCGAGCAGGTTTTCGACGCCGCGGTGCGGGCACGGGGCCTCGACGGCCTGCCCGAGCGGGGCCGGATCGAGAACGTGGTGGTGCTGGGCATGGGAGGCAGCGGGATGGCCGGCGACGTGCTGGCCGCCACCGCCGGGCCCTTCCTGCCCGTGCCCGTGGTTGTCTCCAAGAGCTACGAGCTGCCTGCCTTCGTGGGAGAGACGTCGCTGGTCTTCGTGGTCTCGTTCTCCGGCAACACCGAGGAGACGGTGGAGGTAGCGTCGGCGGCGGCCGTCGAGGGTGCCCGCTTGGTGGTGGTCACCCAGGGAGGCGAGTTGGGCAGCCTGGCGGCCAGCTGGGACGTGCCCATCGTCACCGTGCCCACCGACATCGCCCAGCCCCGATCGGGCATCGGGGCGCTGGCCGTGCCACCCCTGGTGGTCCTCGAGGAGATGGGGCTCTTCCCCGGTGCCCAGCAGTGGATCGACTTCGCCGTCGAGCAGCTGCGGCGGCGCCGGGACCAGCTCATGGGGGACGATCCCGGTCCCCGGCGCCTGGCCGAGCGCATCGGGCGCACCCTTCCGATCTTCTACGGCGGCGGCCAGCTCGGTGCCACCGCCGCCCAGCGGTGGAAGAACCAGGTCAACGAGAACGCCAAGGCCCCGGCCTTCTGGCACACCTATCCCGAGCTGTGCCACAACGAGGTGGCGGGCTGGGGCCAACACGGCGACCTCACCCGCCAGGCCTTCACCGTGGTCAACCTGCGCCACGACTACGAGCACCCCCAGGTGGTGCGCCGCTTCGACGTGGTCACCCCACTGCTGGAGGAGGTGGTGTCCTCGGTCCAGGAGGTGCGGGCCGAGGGCGAGGGCCAGCTGGCCCAGCTGCTGGACCTGGTCCTGGTGGGCGACTTTGTCTCCCTCGACCTGGCCACCTGCGAGGGCCTCGATCCCGGCCCTGTCCCCGTGCTCGACCAGATCAAGGCCGACGTCGCCACCGGCGTCGAAGCCTGACGGCCGGCCGCCTCCCGGACCTCGGCCGATGGGGCAGACTGAGGGCATGACGCCGCACAGCGCCCCCCCCGACTTCAAGGTGGCCGATCTCGGCCTGGCCGGCTTCGGCCGCAAGGAGATCACCCTGGCCGAGCACGAGATGCCCGGTCTCATGGCCCTGCGCCGCCAGCACGGTCCCGCCCAGCCCCTGGCCGGGGCCCGTATCACGGGATCGCTGCACATGACCGTGCAGACGGCCGTGCTCATCGAGACCCTGGTGGCCCTGGGGGCCGAGGTCCGCTGGGCCTCGTGCAACATCTTCTCGACCCAGGACCATGCCGCCGCCGCCGTGGCCGTCGGGCCCCGGGGCACGGCCGCCGACCCCCAGGGGGTGCCCGTCTTCGCCTGGAAGGGGGAGACCCTGGAGGAGTACTGGTGGTGCACCGAGCAGGCCCTGGCCTGGCCCGGCGGC
The DNA here is from genome assembly GCA_035553895.1 of Acidimicrobiales bacterium. Taxonomy (GTDB): domain Bacteria; phylum Actinomycetota; class Acidimicrobiia; order Acidimicrobiales; family CADCSY01; genus JADDRA01. The sequence continues at coordinate 10,434 of DATMJI010000043.1, forward strand.
GCCGGTCCCAACCTGGTGCTCGACGACGGCGGCGATGCCACCCTGCTGGTGCACCAGGGGGTGGCGATGGAGAAGGCGGGCGAGGGCCCCGACCCGGACGCGGCCGGATCCGAGGAGGAGGCGGTGGTCGCCCGGCTCCTGGCCCGCTCGCTGGGCGAGGACAGCGGCCGCTGGACCCGGGTGGCGGGTGGCATCCGGGGGGTCTCGGAGGAGACGACGACGGGTGTCCACCGCCTCTACCAGATGCAGGAGGCCGGCACCCTGCTGTTCCCGGCCATCAACGTCAACGACTCGGTGACCAAGTCCAAGTTCGACAACCTCTACGGCTGCCGCCACTCCCTGATCGACGGGATCGCCCGGGCCACCGACGTCATGATCGGCGGCAAGCTGGCCGTGGTCTGCGGCTACGGGGACGTGGGCAAGGGCTGCGTGCAGTCCCTGCGGGGCCAGGGCGCCCGGGTGGTGGTCACCGAGATCGACCCCATCTGCGCCCTCCAGGCGGCCATGGCCGGCCTCCAGGTCGTCACCCTCGACGACGTGGTGGGCCAAGCCGACATCTTCGTGACCGCCACCGGCAACCGCGACATCATCACCGCCGACCACATGGCCCGGATGAAGCACCAGGCCATCGTGGGCAACATCGGGCACTTCGACAACGAGATCGAGATGGCCGGCCTGGCCGCGGTACCGGGCATCGAGCGGGTCACCGTCAAGCCCCAGGTGGACGAGTGGGTGTTCCCCGACGGCCACGCCGTGATCGTCCTGGCCGAGGGTCGCCTGCTCAACCTCGGCTGCGCCACCGGCCACCCGAGCTTCGTGATGTCGGCCAGCTTCACCAACCAGGTGATGGCCCAGATGGAGCTGCACGCCGAGGCCGGCGGCTACGAGAACCGGGTCTACGTGCTGTCCAAGGCCCTCGACGAGCAGGTGGCTCGCCTGCACCTCGACCACCTCGGGGTGCACCTCAGCGAGCTCACCGACTCTCAGTCGGCCTACCTGGGTATCCCCAAGGACGGCCCCTACAAGCCCGACAGCTACCGTTACTGATCTCTCGCCGGCGGGTAGAGCCCACGACGGATGCGAGGCGGATGCATCTATGCTGCTCGAGCCGGTGTCACCGGTTCTCTCCTGTAGACCACCTTCACCCGGTTTTCGAGAGACCCGGCGCGTCGCCCGCATCCTCTATACCAATCAAACCTTCACAAGGAGATGCCCAGAATGAAGAAAAGGTCAGCGATCGCAGTGGTCGCATCGGCGGTCATGGTGGCCGTCCTCACCATGCCGGCGGGTGCGGATCACCGGTCCGGCTTCGCCCTCAATATCCACACCCACAGCACGGAGTTCGGTACGCCCTCCGGGCGGCCCCCCATGTTCCCGACCACGCCCCTGGAGATCCCGGTCACCGAGGGCGCCCAAGCCAGCTACTCGGCCATCGCCTGCACGTCCCCGGCGCCGTTCAACGACCGGTCGCTCACCTTCGTGCCCGGCTACCCGGGCGACACCTACCCCGAGTCCACCCGCAGCTTCGTCGAGTTCGACTTCGTCGAGCTGCTCGGCGACCCGGCCCAGGGCCAGCTCGGCGGCCGGGTCGAGGGCACGATCACCACGATCAAGTGCGACAGCGGCGATCAGATCTTCATCGAGTTCGAGGGCCTCTTCGACGCCCGGGAGGCGAACCGCCTGGTGCTGCGCCAGGGCAGCTTCGAGATCGTGGGCGGGACCGGCGAGTTCGCCGACCTGTCGGGCCAGGGCCGCATCACCGGTGAGCTGGTGTGCCTGCCCCGGGTCCTGATCAACAACAACGCCTCGTCGTGCGCCGACCTGGGTGCCTACTCGGATGCCGTCTTGGAGCTCCGGGGCACCTTCCACGACCCGACCATGGGCAACAGCTCTCCGGTGGCCCTCGCCGCCTGACGAGCCGATCGGGGGCCGGACCCGCAGAGGCGGGTTCGGCCCCGGCGGTCGTTGTCGACCATCATCGGGGCCGTGAGTGACCACGGCGACGGGGGGGATGCGCCGGTCGGCATCTTCGGGGGCAGCGGCCTGTACCGGCTCCTCGACCACGTCGAGGAGGTGGCCCTGGACACGCCCTACGGCCCCCCGTCGGGGCCGGTGAGCCAGGGGGAGGTCGGCGGTCGCCCCGTGGCCTTCCTGCCCCGCCACGGCGCCCGCCACCAGTTCCCCCCGCACCGGGTCAACTACCGGGCCAACCTCTGGGCCCTGCACCACGTCGGCGTCCGCCGGGTGCTCGGGCCCTGCGCCGCCGGCTCGCTGCGGCCCGGTGTCCGCCCCGGCGACGTGGTGGTGTGCGACCAGCTGGTCGACCGCACGACGGGCCGGGAGGGAACCTTCTTCGACGGTCCCCGGGCCAACCACATCGCCTTCGCCGACCCCTACTGCCCCGAGCTGCGCCAGGCCGCTCTGGAGGCGGCCCGGGCGGGCGGGGTGCGGGCGCTCGACGGGGGGACGGTGGTCGTGGTGGCGGGCCCCCGGTTCTCCACCCGGGCCGAGTCCCGCTGGTACCGGGCCCAGGGGGCCGACGTCATCAACATGACCCAGGCGCCCGAAGCGGCCCTGGCCCGGGAGCTGGGCCTGTGCTACGCCACCCTGGCCCTGGTGACCGACTACGACACCGGCGTGGAGGACCTCCCCGACGTGGCCCCCGTCTCCCAGGAAGCGGTCTTCGCCTTCTTCGAGGAGAACCTCGAGCGGCTGCGGGGGGTGCTCTTCGACGCCGTCGCCCGCATCGCCCCCCAGTCCCGGGCGGCCTGCGGCTGCGCAGCGGCGCCGGGCGGGATCACCCC
>DATMJI010000044.1:0-6950 GCA_035553895.1 Acidimicrobiales bacterium
CCCAGCTCGCCGGCCCGGGTGAGCTTGGCCTGGCCGGGGTCGGCTCCGGCCACCACCGCCGCCGTCCGACTGGAGACGCTGCCGGGGGCCTTGCCCCCGCGGGCCTTGATGGCCTCTTCGGCCGCCTCGCGGCTGTAGCCGGGGAGGGTGCCGGTGACCACCACCGAGCGGCCGGCCAGAACCTGGGGCAGGGTGGGAGCCACCACCCGGCCGAAGTCGACCCCGGCCCGGCGCAGCTTGTCCACCACCTCCCGGTTGCGCTCGAGGGCGAAGAAGCCGGCCACGCTGGCGGCGATGACCGGACCCACCCCCTCGGTGGCCGCCAACTCTTCCTCGCTGGCCTCCACGATGCTGTCGAGCGTCCCGAAGGCCCGGGCCAGCACCTCGGCGCCGGCGGGGCCCAGGTGGCGGATGTTGAGGGCGAAGAGCAGGTTGGCCAGCGGTCGCTTCCGGGACGCGTCGATGGCGGCCAGAAGGTTGCGGGCCGAGAGGTCGGCGAAGCGTTCCAGGGCCACCAGCTGCTCGAAGGTGAGGGCGTAGAGGTCGCCGGGGTCGGACACCAGCCGCTCGTCGAGGAGCATCGACGCTGTGCGCTCCCCCAGCCCCTCGATGTCCATGGCCCCCCGGGAGCCGAAGTGCTCGATGCGTGCCCGCCGCTGCGAGGGGCAGTCGACGTTGCGGCAGAAGGTGTCGCTCTCTCCCGCCAGCCGCTGGAGGGGCTGGCCGCACACCGGGCAGTCGCGGGGGAAGCTCCAGGGGGCCAGGCCGTCGGGTCGCTCCGACAGCACCGGCTTGACCACCTCGGGGATCACGTCGCCCGCCTTGCGCACCACCACGGTGTCGCCGGGGCGCACGTCCTTGGCCCGCACCTGGTCCTCGTTGTGCAGCGTGGCCTGGGAGACGGTGGAGCCGCCCACGAACACCGGCTCGAGCTGGGCGAAGGGGGTGGCCTTGCCGGTACGGCCGATCGACACCATGATGCCGTGCAGGCGGGTGGTGCGCTCCTCGGGCGGGAACTTGTAGGCGATGGCCCAGCGGGGCGCCTTGGCCGTGAAGCCCAGCTCATCACGCAGGGCCAGGTCGTCGACCTTGACCACCACCCCGTCGATCTCGTAGTCGAGGTCGTGGCGGTGCTCGAGCCAGTACCGGCACCGCTCGAAGACCTCCTCCATGGTCGCCACGGTGCGGATCTCCGGGTTGACGGGCAGACCCAGGCCCGCCAGCAGGTCCAGGGTCTCGCCGTGGGTACGCAGCTCGGGCCCGCCCTCCACCGCTCCCAGCTGGTACACGAACAGCGCCAGCTCCCGGGAGGCGGTGATCGAGGCGTCCTTCTGGCGCAGTGATCCGGCCGCCGAGTTCCGGGGGTTGACGAAGGGCCGACCACCGAGCTCGGCCTGGCGGGCGTTGAGGGCGGCGAAGGCCGACACCGGCATGTAGACCTCGCCCCGCACCTCCAAGACGTCGGGCGCGTCACCGCTGAGGTGCTCGGGGACGGCGTCGATGGTGGCCACGTTGGCGGTGACGTCCTCGCCCACCCGGCCGTTGCCCCGTGTGGCGGCCCGGGTGAAGCGGCCCCTCTCGTAGCGCAGCGACATGGCCACGCCGTCGATCTTGAGCTCGCACACGAACGCCGAGGCCCGCTGCACCCGGCGGGTGAGGCGGTCCCCCCAGGCCACCAGCTCGTCGAAGTCGAAGGCGTTCTCCAGCGACATCATCGGCACCTGGTGCTCGACCGGCGAGAACAGCGCTGAGGGCTCGGCCCCGACCTGCTGGGTGGGGCTGGCATCGGTGATCAGCTCGGGGTGGGCTGCTTCGAGCTCCCGCAGCCGCCGGACGAGAGCGTCGTACTCGGCGTCGGCGATCTCGGGGTCGTCGAGGACGTGGTAGCGCTGGTTGTGGTACTCGATCACCGCGGCCAGGCGCGCCGCCTCCTCGGCCGGGCTCTCGGTCACCTCGACGACAGTACCCCTGCCCCTCCCCGATCCTCGTCGGGAGAACGAGGCCGGGTCTGCCCGTTTCGCAGGCGAGAACGGCGCTGGGCCAGGCTGGGTCCGTGCCCGGCCGTGCCGCCTCCGCCCTGCCCTGGGCGGTGCGCGCCACTTGGGCGGTCCTGCCCTTTGCCGCCGGACCGGTGCTGGCCGCCGCCCTCGACCCCCGCGCCGAGACCCTGCGGGCCACGGCGTCGGCCGGGTTGTGGCTGGGATGGGCCGTGGTGGTGGTGGCCGTGCTCGTCCCCCACCCCCTCGGGCTGACCACCCTGCGCCTGCTCGCCCCCGCGTCCCTGGCCGCCACCGCCGTCGCCGTCGCCACCGCCGGCAGCGACGTCGGCGGCGTCCCGTCCGCCCTCGGCCTCGGTGCCACCACGGTGGCCAGCGCCCTGGCCGTGCTGCCCGAGACCGGCACCTGGCTGGTCAACGGCGGGGCCTACGGCGGTGAACGCCGCCACCTGCTGCGCCCGCCCCTGGCCCTGCTGGCCGGACCCATCCCCGTGGCCGGGGGCCTGCTCCTGGTGGCCCTGGCATCCGGCCCGCTGCTGCTGGCTGCCGGCCGGACGGTGACCGGGGTGCTCGCCCTGGCGGCCGGCCTGCCGCTGGCGCTCGTCCTCGGGCGGGCCCTGCACGCCCTCACCCAGCGCTGGGCCGTACTGGTACCGGCCGGGCTCGTCATCAAGGACCACTTGGCCGTGGTCGACCCCGTGCTCCTGCGCCGGGTCGACATCGAGGTGCTGCGCCCGGCACCACCCGGCACCGACGCCCTCGACCTCACCGCCGGCGCTCCCGGCCTGGCCCTCGAAGCCCGCCTGCTGGAGGCCGTCCCTCTCGCTCGGGTGGTGCTGGGGACCCGGCGCAGCGAACCGGGGCGCTCGGCCGCCCTGCGCTTCACGCCCACCCGGCCCGGCACCGTCCTGGCCGAGGCCCGGGCCCGCCGCATCCGGGTGGGCTAGCGAGCCTGCTTTGTGGTCACCACCGGCCCGCATGGGTGCCCGAGTGACCAGAAAGTTGTGGGACAGGTTGGGTGTCCCCTACCGCCCTGACCACCTAGGATCTCCGGGTGGCCACGGATGCACCTGGTGAGGCGACGACCCCCGAGGCGCTGGAGGTCTGGGTGCGAGAGGAACTCTCGCTCGACGCCGACGCCGAGGTGCAGATCGGCGAGAAGGCGGGAACCGACCCCCGCTGCTCACCGGTGATCACCGAGGTGGCGGTGGCCTCGGCCGACGGCGACGGTTACTCCTTCCACATCGAGCGCCCCCTGCGAGAGGTCGAGCGCATGGACGTGGTCGCCTCCCTGGCCTTCGGGGGCCACTGACCCATGACCGCGCCCGGCGACGGGGGCGATCACGACCTGGCCGCCGCCGTGGCCCTGCGCCTGGCCGGCTACGCCGAGGCCGAGGCCCAGCGCCGCCGGGAGCTGCGAGCCATGACCGAGCGCGAGGCGGCCATCGTCGCCGATGAGCTCCTCCAGATGCTGCCGAACCTGGCCGACGAGCCCGACCGGGGCTCCTCGGGCCTGGTGGAGCAGCAGCGCTGGTTCTCCCGCCTGCGGGGGTGAACGGCCTCTTCGCTGCCGCTGGGGAGGTTCAGGAGCTGTGCACGGCCGAGGGGTGGCGGTTCTGCTTCATCGGCGGCCTGGCCGTCCAGCGCTGGGGCGAGGCCCGCGTAACCAGGGACGTCGACCTCACCCTTCTCACCGGCACGGGAGTGACGAGGCGTTCGTGGAGCGCCTGCTCGAACGCTTCACCAGCCGGGTGCCTGACCCCCACGGCCTGGCCCGCCGGGCCCGGGTGGTTCTGGTGCGCACGGCAGCGGGCATCCCCGTCGAGGTCACCCTCGGGGCCCTGGACTTCGAGGAACGCAGCGTGGCCCGTTCCACGCCCTGGGAGGTTCCCGATACCGCGCCCTTGCGCACCTGCGGCGCCGAGGACCTGGTGGTGCACAAGGTCTTCGCCGGGCGGGACCGGGACTGGTCGGATGTCGCAGGCGTGATCACCCGCCAAGGCGGCCGCCTGGACGTGGACCTGATCGTCACCGAGGTCACTCCCTTGCTGCGGGCCAAGGGGGCCATGGCCAACCTCGAGCGGCTGCGCCAGCTCCTCGACGACGCCGCCGGGCCCTGATCCCACCGGACAGGACCGGGCCTCAGCAGGCGGTGCCGCCGCCCAGCACCTCGTCACCCCGGTAGAGGACCACGCTCTGGCCCGGCGCCACCCGGGGGGCGGGCTGGTCGAAGACCACCTCGCCGGTGGAGGGGTCGAACCGGCTGGGGCGGGGCACCCCGTGGGCGCTGCACTGGATCTCCACCGGCCCCCGGACCGGACCCGCCACCCACGACAGCGAGTCCACCGACAGCCCGCCGGCCAACAGGTCGCCGGCCCCGCCCACGGTGACCGTCGCCGAGGCCACATCGACCGCCACTGCGTAGCGGGGCTCGGCCCCGCCGGCCAGCCCCAGGCCCCGGCGCTGGCCCACGGTCACCAGCTCGGTGGCCGCCACCCGGCCCACCTCGTTGCCGTCGCCGTCGACCACCCGGCCCGGGGTCATGGCCACCCGCTCCCCCAGGAAGGCCGGGCGCCCGCCGCCGGTGGTGATGAAGCACACGTCCTGGCTGTCGGGCTTGGCTGCCGTGCGCAGGCCCAGGGCGCCGGCCCGGGCCCGCACCTCGGCCTTGGTCAACTCGCCGACGGGCAACAGCACCCGGCTCAGGGCATCCTGGCCCAACATGTGGAGTACGTAGCTCTGGTCCTTGGCTTCGTCGACGCCGCGCCGGAGGCACCAGCGGCCGTCCCGGCGCTCGATGCGGGCGTGGTGGCCGGTGGCCAGGGCGTCGAAGCCGAGGGCATGGGCCCGGCCCAGCAAGCGGTCGAACTTGAGCGAGCGGTTGCACTCCACGCACGGGTTGGGGGTTCGCCCGCCGGCGTGGGCGGCCACGTAGGGCTCCACCACCCGGGCGGCGAAGTCGTCGCCGAAGTTGAACACGAAGTGGTCGATCCCCAGCTGCTGGGCCACCCGCCGGGCGTCGTCGACATCGGCCACCGAGCAGCACCCGGTGTCGGAGTTCCCGCCCCAGAGCTTCATGGTGCAGCCCGTCACCTGGTGGCCGGCGTCGAGGAGCAGGGCGGCGGCCACCGAGGAGTCGACCCCGCCGCTCATGGCGACGAGCACCTTCATCGGCTCGACCGAGGGAGAAACGCCCACCCGGTCGAGGCTAGACCGCCCGAGATCCGGAACTCGACGTGCGCCAGTCAACGTTCGGATCTCGAGCGGTCTCCGTCAGGGCGCCGAAGGCAGTGAGGCTTGCCTTGTCGGAACCAGGGAGCAGTGCCGCCGAAGGCGGCGCAACGCCTTCGTTGGCGAGCGGAGCGAGCGGCCAGGGGAGACGGGCGTCACGTCCGGATACGCTCGGCGCCGGTGTAGACGTTCATGGACCCCCCGCGGACGAAGCCGACCAGGGTCATGCCCACGGAGGCGGCCAGGTCGACGGCCAGGCTGGTCGGCGCCGAAACGGCGACGACGACGGGAACGCCGGCCAGCGCCGCCTTCTGCACGATCTCGAAGGCCACCCGGCCGGAGACGACCAGGACGGTGCCCGTAGCCGGTCGCTGGCCATGGGTGGCGGCCCAGCCCAGCACCTTGTCGACGGCGTTGTGGCGGCCCACGTCCTCGCGCACGCAGGCCAGCTCGCCGTCGGGGCTGGCCAGGGCGGCGGCGTGCAGACCACCGGTGCGGGCGAAGACCCGCTGGTGGCGGCCCAGCCGGTCCGGCAAGGCCACCACCACGTCGGCGTCCACCACCACGGCGTCGGCCCCCAGGTCTCCCACCTCCGTGCGCAAAGCGTCGATGCTGGTCGACCCGCACACCCCGCAGGCCGAGGTGGTCGCCACCCGGCGGAGCCGGGCCGGGCTTACCGCGGCCGGCCGGCGGCGGTGGACCTCGACGACGTTGTAGGACCCGGCACCCCGGTCGTCGCCGCAGTAGCGCATGGTGACGCCCTCGGGGCAACCGAGGAGGCCCTCGGCCAGGCAGAAGCCGAGGGCGAGCTCGAAGTCGTGGCCGGGTGTGCGCATGGTGACCGACACGGGCGCACCGTCGACCCGGATCTCCAGGGGCTCCTCCCCCGCCACCTCGTCCATGGACGGGATGGGCCCCTGGCCGGCGATGCGCACGATCGGCCGCCGGGCGACGATGCGCTCAGCCATGGGGTTCGGGCCCGGCACCCGCCCCCGCCCTGGCGGCCCGGCGCTCGTCGAGGCGCTGGCGCTGGGGCACCACCGTGTAGCGGGGATCCTCGGCCGACTGCTGGCCGGCATGGAAGACAGCCGCCCGGGTGCACCACGACCCCGCCACCAGTGCCGCCCCGGCAACCACGGAACCGGCCCGGTGGCGGCACCCGAGGACGGCGGCGCCGGCGCCCAGCACCCCGAGGACCCGAGCCGCTCGCTGGTAGCGGCCGGCCGGGCCCTGGCCGAAGGGCTCGGCCAGCAGGCCCATGGTCGCCTCCAACCGCCGGGTGGCAACCAGCTCGACCACGGCCCCGCCCACCGCCAGGCGCCGGGCGGGAGCGGCCTCGTCGAGGGGGGTGCTGACCAGGGCGGCCCCACCGGCGGCGGCGGCGGCACTGCCCACGAAGACGAAGGGCAGCCCCCGGCGGGCGCCGTGCCAGGTGGGAATGGCGGTGTGGCTGAGCAGCACGGCGGTGTAGGCAGCCACCGCCGGAGCCACGGCGGCGGCGGCCAGGCCGGCCGGGCGAGCGGCCCGGTTCCACCGGGTGCCGCCGGGCAAGTGGCGGCCGGCCTCGCCCGCCGCAGCCAGCGCGGCGAGGGGGGCATAGCCGGTGAGCAGCCAGGTGCCCATGCTCATGGGCGACGTCGGCTTGGCCATCCGCAGCATGTGGTGGAAGCGGGCCGGCCGCCCCAGGTCGTGGACGAGGGCGGCCAGACCGGCCGAGACCGC
>DATMJI010000045.1:0-2604 GCA_035553895.1 Acidimicrobiales bacterium
ACGCCGCAGATGACCTGGGTGGCCGTGCGCACCTTGGTGCGGCCCACCTCGACGCGCACCCGCATGCGGGCCTCGTCGCGGGTCGACTCCGACAGGCGCGACAGCAGCGCCACCAGGTCGGCCGCCTCCATGCTGGCGGCGATGACCAGGGCGGCCACCACCAGGTCGGCGCAGGGATCGTCGACCTCGGCCCCGAAGGCCCCCAGGGCATCGGGCAGGGGCTGGTGGTCGAGGCGGCGCACCAGGGCGGCCACCTCGGCTCGGATGGGGGACGGCGCCACGGCGGCGGTGGCCACGATGGCCTCCTCCAGCCCCGAGGCCGCCGCGATGGAGTCGCGCACCATGTCGGTCCACGCCGCGATGGCCTCGGTGCGGGCGATGGAGGCGCGCCGCTCAGCCCGCCCACCGAGCAGGCCGGGGCCGGCCAGGACGCCCAGCGCGACCAGGACGGCGGCCGCCGGCCAGCCGGTGAGGACCAGGGCGGACACCGCGGCGCCACCGGCGCCGGCCGCCCGGGTGGGGCCGAGGCTGGCCACCCAGCGTCGGGCCGGGGCCGGCCCACCGCCGAGCACGGGCACGCCGCGCAGGCCGGCCAGGATCAGCCAGGCGCCCAGGCCGGCGCCGGCGGCCAGGCAGGCCAGGCCGAGGGTGGTCATCGCCGCCACCCCCCCTCGGCGCGCAGCAGGCGGGCGTCGAAGCCGGCCTCCACCAGGCGGGCCAGCGTGGGCTGGCTGAGCGGCATGTGGGGGACGGCCCGCCCGTAGGGCCCGGGGCGCCACACCTCGTTGGAGGCCACCTGGCCGGCGTCGCTCACCCCGGTCACCTCCCGGATGCTGGTGACCCGCCGGACCCCGTCCACCCAGCCCAGGTGCACGACCACCTGCACCGCCTCGGCCACCAGCCGGGCGGTGACGTCGGGGGCCAGGCGCTCGGGCGTCATGGCCGCATACATGGCCAGGCGGGAGAACACCCCGGCGGAGGAGTCGGCGTGGAGCGAACACATGGACCCGTCGTTGCCCTGGGACATGGCCAGCAGCATCGACAACAGCTCGGCGCCGCCCCGGATCTCACCGACGATGACGCGGTCGGGGTTCATGCGCAGCCCGGCGCGGACGCCGTCGGCCAGGCTGAACGCCCCCTGGCCCTCGGTGTTGGCCTCCCGGGCCTCGATGGCCTCGTAGTCGGGGTGGAGGTCCTCGAAGTGCTCAAGGCCCAGCTCCAGCGAGTCCTCCACGGTCAACAGGCGCTCGCCCGGGGGGATCTCGTTGATCAGGCATCTCAGACTTGTGGTCTTTCCGGTACCGGTGCCACCGGCGACGATGAGGCTGAGACGGGCCCGCACCACCGCCACCAGGAAGGCGCCGATAGCGATGCTGAACAGACCGGCGTCGACGAGGTGCGCCACCCGGGAGAGCGCCGAGAAGTCGTGGCGGCGGATGGTGACCACCGGCCGGCCCGTCACCGCCATGAGAGCGTGCAGGCGGTCGCCGTTGGGCAGGCGCAGGTTGAGCTCGGGATGGGCGTGGTCCCAGCGCCGCTCGCTGCGCCCCATGCGCCGCGCCGCGGTGGCCACCAGCTCGACCAGCTCGGCGTCGGAGGCCACCACCGGCGGCGCCTGAACCTTTGTGCCGTCGCGCCGGGCCAGCCACACCGGCCGGGCGCCCGAGATGTGGATGTCGCGCACCTCGGGGTCGTCGAGGTGGGGCTGGATGCCGGCCAGGCCGAAGAGGCGGTCCATCACCGCCGAGCGCAGCGCGGCCTCGGCCGGCGCCTCCAGCGGGACCCGGCCGGCGCCCAGGGCCTCGGCTCGCAGGCGGCGCAGCTCGTCGGCCAACAGCGCCTCGGCCAGCGCCTCCTCGTCGTCGCGCTCGAGGCGGGGCCGGCCCGCCGCCTCGTCGGCGCCGTGGCGGGCGGCCAGGGCCTCACCCACCGCGGCGTGGACCCGGTCGACCAGGGCGCGCTCGAGGGGCATCGCCTCGCGGGGGCGGTCGAGGAGGGTCATGCCGGGACCTCCGATCGGGGGTGCGCCGGCACCGGGGCCACGTCGGCGGCCAGGGCCCGCACGGCGCGCACGAGCGCCGAGCGGGCCAGGCGGGCGGCGCTGCCGCCGTCGGCCAACGCGGCGGCGGCCCGGGGGTCGTCGGGGACAGCGCCGGCCACCCGTACGCCGAGCTGGGCGGCGACCTCACCGGGGCGGTAGGGGCCGGGGCCCACCAGCACCACGGCGGCCGCCGGCCCGAGAGCGGCCACCCGCTCGGCGGCGGCCAGGAGGTGGTCTGCCCGGGGGCGGGCGGCCACCAGCACCACCTCGGCGGCCCGGGCCAGGGGAAGGGCGGGCGAGGCAGGGCCGAGGCGTCCGACGTCGGCCACCACCGACTCCTGGGCGCCGCCCAGGCGCGGGGCCAGGTCGGCGCCGGCCACCATCAGGAGCTGGGTGGCCCGCTCGGGCGACTCGGGGCCGACCACCGCCCGCAGGCCGCCGGAAAGGGGCTGGGCGTGGTCGGCCACCGCTCCCAAGCGGTCGGCGGCCAGGGTGGCCAGGCCCGGCTCGCGACCCAGGCCGTAGCGCAGGGCGAGCACGCCGCCGTCGGGGTCGGCCTCCAC
>DATMJI010000046.1:0-20549 GCA_035553895.1 Acidimicrobiales bacterium
CCCGCTGACGGCTCGGTGGAGGAGGGCGAGGCCGACGGCGGCACCGGCGGTGGTGGCCACGGCGGCGGCCAGAGGTGCGCCACCCGGGCGGGCGCCCACGGCCGCCACCCCGACGAGGGCGAAGGCGCCGTAGCCCCAGGCGGCGACGGCGAAGCGGCGGGCGCCGGCGACCCCGAGAGCGGCACCGAGGCCGAGCACCACGGCGAGGATGGCGCCGAGCAGCACGGTCTTGTCGGCGGTGCCGAAGGTGGCGATGGCGAAGTCCTCTACGGCCGGAGGCACGCCGTCGATCACCTCCTGGCCCACGGCCAGCACCGGCGAGGCCCCACCGGCCAGGGCCCGGGCGACGAGCTCGGTGCACACCAGGGCGGCCAGGGCGGCCAGGGCGCCGGTGGCGGCCATGCCCCCCCGGTGCGGCGGGGCCGCCGCCGTCGGCTTCCCGCCGGGAGCGACGGGAGCGCCGGGACCGACCGGAGCGCCGGGCGACCCCGACGGGGCGGCCGGGTGCCCCGTGCGGGGGCCGGTCACGACGTCGTTGCCGGTGCCGCCGGCGGCCCGGCCCACACGATGAGGTTGTCCTCGTAGCTGCGCGTGCGGCGGTCGAAGGAGCCGCCACAGGTGATGAGGCGCAGCTCGGGCCCCTCGGTGTCGCCGTAGACGTCGTCGGTGGGGAACTCCGTCTTGGCGAAGCTCTCCGACCCACTCACCACGAACTCCACCGTGGTGCCGTCGTCGTAGTCGACGGCGACGGTGTCGCCGGCTTGGAGCTGGTCGAGCCGGTAGAACACGGCGGGGCCGTCGGTGGAGTCGACGTGGGCGGCGATCACCGCCGGGCCGTCCTCACCGGGTTTGGCGCCGCCCGCCCACCAACCGGCCCGCTCGTAGGGCGGCACCTCCAGGGAGCCGTCGCCGTCGAGACCCAGGCTGTCGAGGTCGGCGTCCACCTCGATGGCCGGGATGCGGACCCGGACCGGGGTGGCGGCCAGGACGGTGGCCGCCTCCATCTCGGCACCGGCCCCGGCACTGGCCCCAGGGCCGGGCGGCGCGACGACGGCGGGCCCCTGCGGGGGCCCGCCGTCGATGCTGCGGGTGAGCACCGCCACCGAGGCGGCGGCCAGGTGGGCCACGATGAGCACCGCCAGGCCGATCATCGCCACCGGTCGGGGGCTCGGTCGGCGGGCGGTGCTCATGGCCGGCACTCAGTCCAGCTGGCGGGACCGCGAGCGGGCCAGCCACAGGCCACCGCCGGCCAGGACCAAAGCCACGGCGGCGACGGTGCCGGCCGCTAGCGAGCCGCCACCGGCGGTCCCGCCACCGCCGGTGGCCACACCGCCGGAGGGAACCTGAGCGGAGCCGCTGGACGGCTGGGTGGCGGTGGTGCTGGGCGGCGTCTGGGCCGCGGGGCTGTCGGCGGGGCTCTGGGAGCCGACGATGCCCGGCGGGGGCCCCTCGACGGCGGCGATGCGGACGGTACCGAGGGGGATGCCCTGCTCGAAGATGGTCACGCCGAAGGTCTGGTTCAGGGCCTGGGCGGCGTCGGCGGACAGCAGCGCCACCGTGCCTTCGATGCGGGTGGTCGACCCGTCCGGGGTCACGGTGACGTTGGAGCCGTCGAGATCGAGGAGTTCGACGGCGTTGCCCCCGACGGTCGCCGTCAGGGTGGAGTTCCCGGGGTTGACGACGAAGTCGGTGGCGGTCAAGGACGTGCCGCCGGCGCTGAAGGTGACGCCGCCCACGTGGCTGAAGGTGCCCCTGATGAACGGTGCCTGGCTGGTCGGGTAGACCGACACGTAGCCCTGGCTGATGGGGAAGCTGGCGGTGGTGGTGCCCCCGGAGCTGGACACGGTGGCGGGGCCCACGGGGGCGACGCTCACCCCGTTCTCCTCGAGCACACCCAGGGTGCCGGCGTCGAGGTCGACGTTGGTGGACTCACCACCGAGGGAGACGATCTCTGCGCTCGGCACCCCACCGGGGCCGGCCGTCCCCTGGGCGGCGATGCGGACCGTGCCGAGGGGGATGCCCTGCTCGAAGATGGTCACGCCGAAGGTCTGGTTGAGGGCCTGGGCCCCGGTGGAGGACAGCTCGGCGATGGTCCCCTCGATGCGGGTGGTGGACCCCTCCGGGGTGATCTGCACGTTGGAGCCGTCCAGGTCGAGGAGCTGGACGGCGTTGCCGCCGACGGTGGCGGTCAAGGTCGACGACCCCGGGTTGACGATGAAGTTGGTGGCCGTCACCGAGGTGCCCCCGGCGCTGAAGGTGAGCCCGCCGGAGTGGCTGAAGGTGCCCCGGATGAAGGGGAGCTCGCTCCGCGGGTAGACGGCGACGTAGCCCTCGGTGATGGGGAAGCTGGCGGTGGTGGTCCCGCCGGAGCTGGACACGGTGGCGGGTGCCACAGGGGCGACGCTCACCCCGTTCTCCTCGAGCACGGCGAGGGTGCCGGCGTCGAGGTCGACGTCGGTGCTCGTCCCGGTGAGGGTGAGGATCTCGGCGTCGGGAGCGACGCCGGACTGGGCTGTGGCCAACTGGCCGCCGGCGGCGGCACCAACCAGCAACAGCGACGTGAACAGGGTAGCGGCGGTTCGGCGAACGGTGCGCCTGGAATCTGCCATGGGAAGGGTCTCCTTGAACGTGGACTGGCGGTGATCGATACTTGCACTTCCCCCCGGCCGTGCAGAGATTCTTCGGGACCAGAGGGTGCCGCGGATGAGATCGCCGTGCCCGGCCGGGTCCACCGTGGGAACGGCGGTCGTTTGACAACGGCGGCGGCGCCCGGTTTGCGTGGAGCGGTGGCCAAGCCGCTCGTCATCGTCGAATCGCCCGCCAAGGCGCGGACCATCGCCGGATTCCTCGGCGGCGGCTACGTCGTCGAGTCGTCCATCGGCCACATCCGGGACCTGCCCCGCTCGGCCGCCGAGGTCCCCGCCTCGCACAAGGGCCAGCCGTGGGCCCGGCTCGGCATCGACGTCGACAACGCCTTCAAGCCCCTCTACGTCGTACCCAAGGAGAAGAAGGACCAGGTGGCCAAGCTGCGGCGCCTGGTCAAGGACGCCAGCGAGGTCTATCTCGCCACCGACGAGGACCGGGAGGGCGAGGCCATCGCCTGGCACCTGCGCGAGGTGCTCGACCCCAAGGTCCCGGTCCGGCGCATGGTCTTCCACGAGATCACCGCCGCCGCCATCGACCGGGCCATCGCCTCGCCCCGCGACCTCGACCTGCGCCGTATCGACGCCCAGGAGACCCGCCGCATCCTCGACCGGCTCTACGGTTACGAGGTCAGCCCGGTGCTGTGGAAGAAGGTGATGACCGGGCTGTCAGCCGGCCGGGTGCAAAGCGTCGCCACCCGCATGGTGGTCGAGCGGGAGCGGGCGCGAATGCGTTTCCGGTCGGCGCAGTGGTGGGATATCGAGGGCACGTTCCGCTCGGGCGCCGGCGGGGCCAGCCCCGGCGGGGATGGTGACGCCACCGCCTTCACCGCCACCCTGGTCGCCCTCGACGGCCGCCGCCTGGCCACGGGCAAGGACTTCGCCGAGACGGGGGAGCTGGCCTCGGGCAGCGACGTCGTGGTCCTCGACGAGCAAGGCGCCACCACCCTCGCCGGCGACCTCGAGAACGCCGATTTCGCCGTGCGCTCGGTCGAGCGCAAGCCGTACCGCCGCCGCCCCGCCCCTCCCTTCATGACCTCCACCCTGCAACAGGAAGCCGGGCGCAAGCTGCGTATGTCCTCGGCCCAGGCCATGCGGGCCGCCCAGCACCTGTACGAAGGCGGCTACATCACCTACATGCGCACCGACAGCGTCACCTTGTCGGACACCGCGGTGGCAGCCGCCCGCCACCAGATCGCCGAGCGCTTCGGCGACGAGTACCTCCCCTCCAGCGCCCGGCACTACCGCTCCAAGTCGAAATCGGCTCAGGAGGCCCACGAGGCCATCCGCCCGGCCGGTGATCGCTTCCGGGCCCCCGACCAGGTACGTGGAGAGCTCGGCGGGGCCGAGGCCCGGCTCTACGAGCTGATCTGGCAGCGCACGCTGGCCTCCCAGATGCCCGACGCCGTGGGGGAGACGGTGAGCGTGCGCCTGGGCGCCACGGCGGCGTCCGGTTGCGACGCCGAGCTGGCGGTGAGCGGCACCGTCATCACCTTCCCCGGCTTCGGCCGGGTCTACGTCGAGGACGACGACGGCGAGGGCGACACCCGGGCCGAGGAGCGCCGCCTGCCTCCCCTGGCGGCGGGCGACGCGCTCGACGTCGTGGCCCTCACCCCCGCCGGTCACGAGACGTCCCCCCCGGCCCGCTACACCGAGGCGTCGCTGGTCAAGCGGCTGGAGGAGCTCGGGGTCGGGCGGCCGTCGACCTACGCCAGCATCATCGGCACCATCCAGGATCGGGGCTACGTGTGGAAGAAGGGCAGCGCCCTGGTGCCGTCGTTCACCGCCTTCGCCGTGGTGACCCTGCTGGAACGCCACTTCGGCGACCTGGTCGACTATGCCTTCACCGCCCGGATGGAGGACTGCCTCGACGAGATCGCGGCCGGCAACGAGGAGTCGCTTCCCTGGTTGTCCCGCTTCTACTTCGGTGCGGGCGGCGATGCCGGAGTCAACGGAGACGTCGGGCTGCGCCGCATGGTGTCCGAGCACCTCCCGGACATCGACGCCCGCGACGTCAACTCCATCCCCCTCGGCGTCGACGACGAGGGCCGTGAGGTGGTGGGCCGGGTCGGCCGCTACGGGCCCTACGTGCAACGTGGCGAGCAGACCGCCGGCATCCCCGAGGACCTGGCCCCCGACGAGCTCACGGTGGCCAAGGCCATCGAGTTGCTGGATGCCCCGAGTGGCGACCGGGTGCTGGGGGAGGATCCCGAGACGGGCTTGCCGGTGCTGGCCCGGGCCGGCCGCTACGGCCCCTACGTGCAGCTCGGGGAGGTCGACGAGTCCAGCAAGGACAAGCCCCGGACCTCCTCGCTGTTCCGCACCATGGCCCTCGACACCATCGAGCTCGATGACGCCCTGCGCCTGCTCAGCCTCCCTCGCCTGGTGGGGGTCGATCCCGAGGACGGCCAGGAGATCACCGCCCAGAACGGGCGCTACGGGCCCTACATCAAGAAGGGCAGCGACAGCCGCAGCATCGAGTCAGAGGAGGACCTCTTCCGCATCGACCTGGAGGGCGCTCGCCGGCTGCTGGCCGAGCCCAAGCGGCGGGGGCGGGGCCAGGCAGCCCGCCCTCCGTTGCAGGCCTTCGGCGACGATCCCGTCTCGGGCAAGCCGGTGGTGCTCAAGGAGGGCCGCTTCGGACCGTATGTGACCGACGGGGAGACCAACGCCTCGTTGCGCCGGGGGGACACGGTCGAGGCCATCGGCCCGGAGCGGGCCTTCGAGCTGCTGGCCGACCGCCGGGCCGCCGGTCCCGCCACGCGGGGCAGGCGCAAGAAGGCGGGCACCAAGAAGGCCACGGCCAAGAAGAAGGCGGCGACGAGGAAGTCGACGGCCAAGAAGAAGGCAACCAAGAAGAGGGCAGCCAAGAAGGGGGCAGCCCAGAAGGGGGCGGCCACCACGGCCGCGGCCCGGGCGGACGCCTCGACGGCGGCCGGCGAGCCCGCCAGCTGAGGGCGGGGTCGGGGCCTCACCAGCACCCTTGCCCGGCGTTCGGCGCCGGCGGCCCAGCCCCGGCACCGGCTGGGCACCGGCGCACACCTCCCCTCCCCCGGGCCCTCCGGCGCCGATAGCTAGGCTGGCCGCCGTGGCCCAGGCCCGACGCCCATGGGAGCCGGAGCTCCGCCACCCCCGGCCCGAGGGTGATCACGAGGTCGGCACCGAAGCGGACGCCCCGACTCGCCCGGTTCCCCAGATGGCTCCGGGTCCGGTCCGCACGGCCACGGTCCGCCTTTTCGGTACCAACGACTTCTTCCGGCTCTGGCTCGCTCAGGTGGTCTCCGCCCTGGGGGACTGGATCGGGTTCCTCGCCGTCGTCGCCATCGCCGACCGCATCGGCGGTGCCGGTGCCATCGGGGTGGTGATGACCGCCCGGATCCTGCCCGGCTTCTTCCTGGCGCCGGTGGCCGGGGTGCTGCTCGACCGCCTCGACCGCAAGAAGATCATGGTGGGATGCGACATCGGGCGGGGCCTGGTACTGCTCGCGTTGCCCTTCGTCGACAGCATCCCCCAGCTGGTGGTGATCTCCTTCCTGCTCGAGGTCCTCACCGTCTTGTGGTCGCCGGCCAAGGAGGCGGAGACCCCCAACCTGGTGCCTCCGGGTCATCTGGCGACGGCCAACTCCCTGTCGATGGCCGCCGCCTACGGCTCGATCCCCATCGCCGCCGCCATCTTCGCCGGCCTGGCCAAGCTCGCCGACATCCTCAGCCGCAACGAGTCGCTGGCCTTTCTCGACGAGTCGTCCCTGGCGGTGCTCTTCGACGTGGCCACCTTCTTCCTCTCGGCGCTGCTCATCTCCAGCTTGCGTTTCGGTGGGCGGTCACGCCCCTCTTCGGCGCTGGCACGGGGTCGGCCGGGCATCGGGGCCGGTTTCGCCGAGTTCAAGGAGGGCTGGCGATTCATCGTGGCCAACCGCCGGGTGTCGGCGGTGATGGTCGGCCTCGGGACCGGCCTCATCGGAGGGGGGATGCTGGTGCCCCTCGGGCCCCTGTTCACCGACCAGGTCCTCGGCGGCGGGGCCGCCGGCTACGGCTTGGTCGTCTTCGCCCTGGGCATGGGCGTGGCCGCCGGGGTTCTGGCCATCTCCTTGCTCAACACCCGGCTCGACAAACCCCGGACCTTCACCGCCGCCGTGCTCGTCGCCGGACTGGCGCTGATGGCCGGGGCCTCCATGTCGACGCTGATCCCGGCGCTGTTCCTGGTGGCCGCACTCGGTGCCGGGGCCGGATGCGCCTACGTCCTCGGCTACACCATCCTCCAGGAGGGGGTCTCGGACGAGCTCCGCGGCCGGACCTTCACCGCCCTCTACACCGTGGTGCGCCTGTGCCTGCTCATCTCCTTCGCCGTCGGGCCCTTTCTCGCCGGTGCCCTGGATCGCCTGTCGCAGCGCTACCTCGGCGGTGAGGTGTCCTGGGGCGGCCTGACCACCAGTGTCCCCGGCGTCCGCCTCACCCTCTGGCTGGCGGCCGCCATCATCGTCGTGGCCGGCATCGGCGCCGGTCGGGTGTTGCGCCAGGGCCCGGACACCACCAGGTGAGGGGCCGGCTCATCACCCTCGAGGGTGGCGAGGCGTGCGGCAAGTCCACCCAGGCGTCGCTCCTCGCCCGCCGCCTCGGTGCCGTGCTCACCCGAGAGCCGGGGGGCACTGGGGTCGGTGAGCGCATCCGCTCCCTGCTGCTCGACCCGGCCGCCGGAGCCGGCCTCGACCACCGGGCCGAGGCGCTGCTGATGGCCGCCGACCGGGCCCAGCACGTGGCCGAGGTGGTGGCGCCGGCGCTGGCGGCGGGCCGCTGGGTGGTGAGCGATCGCTTCGTCGGCTCCTCGCTGGCCTACCAGGGCTACGGGCGTGGTCTGGACCTCGGCGAGCTGGCCCGCCTGTCGGCCTTCGCCACCCGGGGGGTGGCCGCCGACGTGGTGGTGCTCCTGGACCTGCCGGCCGGCGAGGCGGCATCCCGGCAGGCCCGGGTGCCCGACCGCCTGGAGGCGGCCGGCGCCGCCTTCCACCAGCGGGTGGCCGGCGGCTTCGCCGCGCTGGCCGCAGCCGACCCCGAACGCTGGGTGGTGGTCGACGGGCGGGGCAGCATCGAAGAGGTCGCCGAGCGGGTGTGGGCGGCCGTGGCCGCCCGGGCCGGTCCGGTACCGGCGCCGTGACGGCGCCGGTACCGGACCACCCGGTGGGCGACGCCTTCGCCACCGTGGCCGGTCACCCCGACGTCGTGGACCAACTCCGGGCGGCGGCGGGCCGGCCGGTGCACGCCTACCTGCTGGTGGGGCCCGATGGGGCGGGTGCCGCCGGCGCCGCCCGGGCCTTCGCCGCCGCCCTGCTCTGCCGGGACCGAGGGTGCGGCCACTGCCGCGACTGCCGCCTGGCCCTGGCCGGCGACCATCCCGATGCCCTCACCTTCGCCCCCGAAGGGGCGTTCCTGCGTATGTCCGACGCCGAGGAGATCGCCCGGGCCGCGGCCCGCAGTCCCCTCGAAGGGGATCGCAAGGTGCTGATCCTCACCGACTTCCACCGGGTGCAGCGAGTGGGCCCGGCTCTGCTCAAGACCATCGAGGAGCCGCCGGACACCACCGTGTTCGTCGTCGTGGCCGACAGCATCCCTCCCGAGCTGGTCACCATCGCCTCTCGCTGCGTGCGCGTCGAGCTGGCGCCGGTACCGGAGGCGGAGCTGGTCGAGCTGCTGGTGGCCGGCGGGGCCGACCCGGGCGACGCCCAGGTGGCGGCTCAGGCCGCCGGAGGCAGCGTCGAGCGGGCCAGGCTGCTGGTGGGCGACACCGGGCTGGCCGGTCGCCGGGAGGCCTGGGCCCGGGCCCCCGAGCGCCTGGACGGCAGCGGGGCGGCCGCGTGCGGGGTGGCAGCGGAGCTCCTGGGGTTGGTGGAGGCTGCGGCTGAACCCCTGCGCCGGGCCCACGCCGAGGAGGAGGCGGCGCTCCAGGAGCGGGCGGAGGCAACCGGCGAGCGCGGCGGGGGCCGGGCCCAGCTCGAGGCCTCGCAGCGCCGGGCCCTGCGCCGGCACCGCAGCGAGGAGCTGCGCTTCGGCCTGGCCACCCTGGCCGGTCGCTACCGGGACCAGCTGGCGACCGCCGGACCCGAGCTGGCCGCTCTCCTCGGCGCCCTCGACGCCATCAACGCCGCCGCCGCCGCCCTGGTCCGGAACCCCAACGAGACCCTGCTGCTCCAGGCCCTGCTCGTCCGCCTCCCCCCGCTTCCCGAGCGGCAACCCCCGGGCTTTCTGGGCAGATCGGTACCGCAGGGGGCCGGAAGTGACCAAAATGGGTGAGGGCGAGCGGCCGGTGCCGCCGAGCCGCCGTCAGCGCGTCGGGGGCGCGGCCGGAAACGGGCGGTCGCGCGTCCCGGCGCCGTGCCCGCCCGGTGGCCGAGGAAGCTGGGCCCGCGGTCGCACCTGGTTCGGTAGCGTGGCCCGGCGGGCGTACGGTGGCCCGCGGGCGCCCGAGTAGCTCAGCCGGCAGAGCGACGCTCTCGTAAAGCGTAGGTCAGGGGTTCGAATCCCCTCTCGGGCTCGTATGGCCGACCAAGCCGCCTTCGCCGACCAGGCGATGGAGTACATGCCCTCGCTGTACTCCGCCGCCCTGCGGATGACGCGTAAGCCGGCCGACGCCGAGGACCTGGTCCAAGAGACCTACCTGCGGGCCTACCGGGGCTTCGGGGGTTTCCAGGAGGGCACCAACCTCAAGGCCTGGCTCTACCGGATCCTCACCAACACCTTCATCAACCGCTACCGCTCCCAGCAGCGCCGCCCCGAAGAGACCGAGTTGGACGACATCGAGGACTTCTACCTCTACCGGAGGTTGGGCGGTCTGGAGGCAGCCCGGGCCACGCGCAGCGCCGAGGACGAGCTCCTCGACCTCTTCACCGCCACCGAGGTCACCGACGCGGTGGAGGCGCTGCCCGAGCAGTTCCGTATGGCCGTGCTCCTGGCCGACGTGGAGGGCTTCTCCTACAAGGAGATCGCCGAGATCCTCGACATCCCCATCGGCACGGTGATGAGCAGGCTGCACCGTGGAAGAAAGGGCCTGCAGAAGCGGTTGTACGATTTTGCCACACAGCGTCGCCTGATCGGCGGCGAGCACGGTGGCAGCGACCGACGTGAGGAGGAGGCGACCACAGTGGTCGAGGGGACATGACCGGGGACCGCGCCCGGCCCGTCGGCCCGACGGATCCCGCCGCCCAGCCGGAGTGCCGGGAGTCGTTGACCGAGCTCTACTGGTTCCTCGACGGGGAGCTGACGGAGGAGCGGCGGGCCCTCATCCGGACCCACCTGGAGGCCTGCAACGGCTGCCTGGAGACCTATGACTTCGAGGCCGAGCTGCGCCAGGTGGTGTCGAGCTGTTGTCGCGAGCGCCGGCTCCCACCCGGCTTGCGGGCCCGGGTGGCCGACGCGCTGCGCCAGCTGGGGAACGACCGGTGAGCGAGCCTTGCCCGGGTGGGGACCGCCGCCCCCCGGTGCCGGGCCGGCCGGGCCGGGTGTGCCGGGAGGCGGAGTGCCAGACCCGGCTGTCGATCTACAACGACGGGCCCTACTGCAGCGTCCACGCCCCCATGGTCACCCCCCGCACCCGGGGCAAGAAGATCGCCTAGCCGGCCTTTCTGGGCGCATGGGGACCGTAGAGGTCCCGAAGCGACCAGAAACGGGCGAGGTGCTTGAGCGGCGCCGGCTCGCCCTCGCTCGCCACGGTCGGCGCCCCGTCGGTAGGCTGGCTCCGTATGGATCTCGAGCCGGTGTTCGCCGCCCAGCCCTGGCACTACTGGATCGCCGTGCCCCTGGCCGCCGCCGGGGTCCTGGGCGTGGTGGCCACGGTGGCCGGGTACCTCAAGAAGGTCCAGGCGCTGAAGTATCCCAAGGGTGAGCGTGGCTGACCTCGTCGGCTGGGACGTCGCCGAGAAGGTCGCCGTCCGCCTCGCCGGCCAGGAGCCCTTCGCCGACTCCTACCACGCCGACTCCCTGGCCAGCGACTTCGCCGAGCTCACCGCCGAGGCCGAAGCCCTGGTGAGCGAGGCCACCGGGCTCGTGTCCGCAGCCGGTCCGGCCCGGGCCCGGGTGACCGATCGCCCCGGGTGGGTACGGGCCAACCTGGCGTCGTTCCAGCGCCTGCTCGCTCCCCTCACCGACCGCCTGGGCGAGAAGGTCTCCCGCACCCCGGCCGCCGCCAAAATCACCCACACTCTCACCGGCGTCGAGGTCGGTGCCCTGCTGGGCTGGATGTCCACCCGGGTGCTCGGCCAGTACGACCTGCTCATCGTCGATGACGACACGGCGTCGGAGCAGGACCTCGTCTACTACGTGGGCCCCAACGTGTTGAGCCTGGAGAAGCGCTTCGCCTTCCCCCCCAGGGAGTTCCGCCTGTGGCTGGCCCTCCACGAGGTGACGCATCGGGCCCAGTTCACCGGGATCCCCTGGCTGCGCGGTCACTTCCTGTCCCTGGTGGAGGAGAGCCTGGGCAGCATCGAACCCGATCCCAAGCGCTTCCTGGCGGCGCTGAGCCGGGTGGCCGACGACCTGCGGGCCCGGCGCAACCCCCTCGACGACGGCGGGCTGGTGTCGCTGGTGGCCACGCCCGAACAGCAGCGCCTGCTCGGTCGCATCGGCGGGATGATGAGCCTGCTCGAGGGCCACGGCGACGTCACCATGGATCGGGCCGGGGCCGACCGCATCCCCTCGGCCGAGCGCTTCTCCCGGGTCCTGCGCCAGCGCCGGGCCCAGACATCGGGCGCGGCCAAGCTGGTCCAGAAGCTGATCGGCCTCGATGCCAAGATGAAGCAGTACGAGCAGGGTGAGCGCTTCATCGCTGCGGTGGAGGCCGAAGGGGGGCCCGCCTACCTCGAGCGAGCCTGGGAGGCGCCGGAGTGCCTGCCCGACCTGGCCGAGATCCGGGAGCCGGCGGCGTGGATGCGCCGCGTGGGCGCGCCAGCGGTGGGGGGCCCGGCGACTGCCACTGCCTGACCTGCTGGCCCGCTGCACGTTCCCGCCGCCGGGCACGGTGGTCGTGGCGGGGGTGTCGGGCGGGGCCGACTCCAGTGCCCTGCTGGTGCTGGCCGCCGAGGCCGGCTGCGATGTCACCGCCGTGCACGTGGACCACGCCCTGCGGGCGGGCTCGGGAGCCGAAGCCGAGGCCGTCGCTGCCCTGGCCCGGCGCCTCGGGGCCCGCTTCGAGGCCCGCCGGGCCCCGGTGGCGCCGGGGCCCAACCTCGAGGACCGGGCCCGGCAGGCCCGCCACGCGGCCCTGGGGCCGGGAGCCATGACCGGCCACACCGCCGACGACCAGGCCGAGACCCTCGTGCTCAACCTGGTGCGGGGCGCCGGCCTCGACGGGCTGGCGGCCATGCGCCCGGGACCTACCAAACCCATGCTCGGTCTGCGCCGCGACGACACCCGGCGGCTGTGCCGCCACCTGGGCATCGTGGCCGTCGAGGACCCTTCCAACGGCGATCCCGGCGTCCGCCGCAACCGGGTCCGCCACGAGATCATGCCCCTGCTCGATGCCGTGGCCCAGCGCGACGTGACCGCCGTGCTGGCCCGCAACGCCGGGATCATCGCCGAGGACGCCGCCCTGCTGGAGCGCCTGGCGGGCGAGCTCGACCCCCGGGACGGGCGGGCCCTGGCCGGCGCCCCGCTCCCGCTGGCCCGGCGGGCCCTGCGGCGCTGGCTGGTGGAGGCGCGGCCTCCGTACCCGCCCGACGCCGCCACCCTCGAGCGGGTGCTCGCCGTGGCCCGGGGCCGCTGGCGAGCCACCGAGGTCGGTGGGGGCTGGCGGGTCGCCCGCCACCAGGGCCGCCTCCGGTTGGAGCGCACGGGCGGGGGCGAGGGATAGTGGCACCGTGGCCGCCATCCCCCCACCCCACGACGCCAACCCGGAGTTGGGGGAGCTGGTGGTGGCCGAGGCCCAGCTCCGTGACCGGGTGGCCGAGCTGGGCCGGCGCATCACCGACGACTACGCCGGCGGCCCGCTCCTGTTGGTCTGCGTCCTCAAGGGGGCGTGCGTGTTCATGTCCGACCTGGCCCGGGCCATCGACCTGCCCGTCGAGTTCGACTTCATGGCGGTGGCCAGCTACGGCAGCGCCACCCGCACCAGCGGGGTGGTCCGCATCGTCAAGGACCTCGACCTCGACCTGGGCGGGCGCCACGTCCTGTTAGTGGAGGACATCGTCGACAGCGGCCTGACCCTGTCGTACCTGCGGCGCAACCTGGCCGCCCGCCGCCCGGCCAGCCTGGCCACCTGCGCCCTGCTGGTGCGCGAGGGCGACGACGCCGAGGAGCTCGACCTGGCCTACGTGGGCTTCAAGGTCCCGCCCGACTTCGTCGTCGGCTACGGCCTCGACCTGGACCAGCGGTACCGCAACCTGCCCTTCGTGTGCACCCTGGCCCCGGGGGAGGCGGTCGCGCCCCCGGGCTGAGGCTCGGGTGCACCCCCCGCCGCACCCTCGTAGTCTTGAGGCGTCCTCGTCCCTTGGAGTGCTCACCGTGCGCAAGCTCTTCCGAAGTGTGGTGTTCTGGGTGGTCCTGGGCCTGGCCGTGCTCTTCGCCGCCAGCCAGGTGTTCAGCGCCGAGGAGGAGCGGGAGGAGCTGCGCTACGACGAGTTCGTCGACCGGGTCCGGGCCGACCTGGTGGCCGAGGTCGAGATCAAGGACCAGAGCTCGGTCATCCTCGGCGAGCTGACCGACGAAACCCTGTTCCGCACCACCTTCTTCGAGGCGTCGGGCGAGGCCCTCACCGCCCTGCTCGACGAGGCCGACGTGCCGACCGAGGTCGATGCCGAGGAGGGCTCGTTCTGGCTCTCCCTGCTGCTCCAGCTGCTGCCCGTCCTGCTCATCGTGGGCGTGTTCCTCTTCTTCTTGAACTCCATGCAGGGCGGGGGCAGCCGCGTCATGCAGTTCGGCAAGTCCAAGGCCAAGCAGGTGTCCAAGGACCAGCCCAAGGTCACCTTCGCCGACGTGGCCGGTGCCGACGAGGCGGTCGAGGAGCTCCAGGAGATCAAGGAGTTCCTCGAGTCGCCGGCCAAGTTCAAGTCCATCGGCGCCAAAATCCCCAAGGGCGTGCTCCTCTTCGGCCCGCCCGGCACGGGCAAGACCCTCCTGGC
Source organism: Acidimicrobiales bacterium (assembly GCA_035553895.1). Lineage (GTDB taxonomy): Bacteria > Actinomycetota > Acidimicrobiia > Acidimicrobiales > CADCSY01 > JADDRA01. Next base: position 13,744 of record DATMJI010000046.1, read on the forward strand.
CCGGGCCGTGGCCGGCGAGGCGGGCGTGCCGTTCTTTTCCATCTCCGGGTCGGACTTCGTGGAGATGTTCGTGGGCGTGGGCGCCAGCCGGGTCCGTGACCTGTTCAACCAGGCCAAGAACAACAGCCCGGCCATCATCTTCGTCGACGAGATCGATGCCGTGGGCCGCCACCGGGGGGCGGGCATGGGCGGTGGTCACGACGAGAGGGAGCAGACCCTCAACCAGCTGCTGGTGGAGATGGACGGCTTCGACGTCAACACCGGGGTGATCCTCATCGCCGCCACCAACCGCCCCGACATCCTCGACCCGGCCCTGCTGCGCCCCGGGCGCTTCGACCGCCAGATCGTGGTCGACCGCCCCGACCTGCAGGGCCGGCGGGCCATCCTCAACGTGCACGCCAAGGGCAAGCCCCTCGGCAGCGACATCGACGTCGACACCCTGGCCAAGCGCACGCCGGGCTTCACCGGGGCCGACCTGGCCAATCTCATGAACGAGGCCGCCCTCCTGGCCGCCCGGCGGGGGGCAGAGACCATCGACATGGCGGCCATGGAGGAATCCATCGACCGGGTGATGGCCGGTCCCGAGCGCAAGAGCCGGGTCATGTCGGAGAAGGACAAGCTGGTCATCGCCTACCACGAGGGAGGCCATGCCCTGGTGGGCCACGTGCTGGCCAACACCGACCCGATCCACAAGGTGTCGATCGTCGCCCGGGGCCGGGCTCTCGGCTGGACGCTGGCCCTGCCAAGCGAGGACCGCTACATGCACACCCGATCCAAGCTGTGCGACGAGCTGGCCATGCTGCTGGGCGGGCGGACGGCCGAGGAGCTGGTCTTCGGCGACCCCACCACGGGTGCCCAGAACGACATCGAGAAGGCCACCCAGATCGCCCGGGCCATGGTCACCGAGTACGGCATGACCGACGCCATCGGCCCCCAGCAGCTGGGGCACAAGGACGGCGAGCCCTTCCTCGGTCGGGACATGGGCAGCCGGCGCGACTACTCCGACGAGGTGGCGGCCCGGGTCGACGCCGAGGTGCGCAACCTCATCGAGCACGCCCACGACGAGGCCGCGGCCATCCTCCGCCACCACCGGGCCACCCTCGATCGCCTGGCCGAGACCCTCATCGAGCGGGAGACGGTCGACACGCCGGAGCTGCTGGAGATCTTCGGGGGGCTCCCGGTCTGGAACGAGCCCGCCGCCTCGCCGGTCCCGAGCAACGGCAGCGCCCAGGGGCTGGTGGCGGCCGGGTCCGATCCCGCCCCGGCACGCGACCCGGAGCCGGCCAGCTGATGGCCGACCCGGGGGCCGGCGCCGACGGCGGCGGGGTCGACCGGGCTCGCATCGAGAAGGCGGTACGGGAGCTGCTCCTCGCCCTCGGGGAGAACCCCGACCGGGAGGGGCTGGAGCGCACTCCGGCCCGGGTGGCCGAGCTCTACGCCGAGGTGGCCGGCGGGCTGGCCGACGACCCCGGACGGCACCTGAGCGTGACCTTCGCCGCCGACCATGACGAGATGGTCATGGTGCGGGACATCAACCTGGTGTCGCTGTGCGAGCACCACCTGGTGCCCTTCATGGGCAAGGTCCACGTGGCCTACATCCCGAGCGCCGACGGGCGCATCACCGGGTTGTCCAAGCTGGCCCGCCTCGTCGACGGCTACGCCCGCCGGCTCCAGGTCCAAGAGCGCCTCACCAGCCAGGTGGCCGACGCCCTCGAGAGCGAGCTGGCTCCCCGCGGCGTGCTGGTCGTCGTCGAGGCCGAGCACCTGTGCATGTCGGTCAGGGGCGTCCAGAAGCCCGGCGCCTCCACCGTCACCTCGTCGGTGCGGGGCATCTTCCGGGACAACGCCGCCACCCGGGCCGAGGCCATGGCGTTCATCCAGGGCCGCTGAGATCCGCCTCATCGTCGTTCTCTGTCAACCAGCCCGTGCCAGGCACTGCCCAGCCCACAACAAGCGGACGTCGGAGGGCGGCCGGAGCGGGTTACGGTGGCCACGATGGGCTGCCGGGTCATGGGGATCCTGAACGTGACGCCCGACTCGTTCTCCGACGGCGGCCGCTGGAGCGATCCCGACCGGGCCGTGGCCCACGGCCTGGCCCTGGCAGCCGGTGGGGCCGACGTGGTCGACGTGGGTGGCGAGTCGACGCGCCCGGGGGCCGAGCCCGTCGGCGAGGGGGAAGAGCGCCGGCGGGTGCTGCCCGTGGTGGCCGCCCTGGCACCCCACGTACGGGTCTCCGTCGACACCCGCAAGGCGGGGGTGGCCGAAGCCGCCATCGAGGCCGGTGCCACCCTGGTCAACGACGTCTCGGCCTCGCTGTGGCCGGTGGCCGCCGCCGCTGGTGGTGAAGTGGGCTGGGTGGCCATGCACATGCAGGGCGAGCCGGCCACCATGCAGCGTCGGCCCCGCTACGGCGACGTGGTGGGCGAGGTGAAGTCCTTCCTCCTCGAGCGGGCTGCGGCGGCCCGTGACGCCGGGGTGGGGGAGGTCTGGGTCGACCCCGGCATCGGCTTCGGCAAGACGCTGGAGCACAACCTGGCCCTCCTCGCCCACCTCCGCCACCTGGTGGGGAGCGGCTTCCCGGTGCTGGTGGGCACCAGTCGCAAGGGCTTCCTCGGCGCCCTCACCGGGGAGCCGGCGACCGGCGACCGGCTGGAGGCGTCGCTGGCCACCGCCGTGTGGGCCGCCACCCAGGGGGCGGCCATGGTCAGGGTCCACGACGTCGCGCCGACGGTCGACGCCCTGCGCCTGGCGGCCCGATCCGTCCCCGTCCCGGGCTGAGGGCATGCGCGGGCGATGGGCCCAGGGGATGGCCCCGCGGGCCTTCGCCTGGGTGATCCGTGACCGCCTGGCGGTGTGCGAGCGCCCGGGGGGCTACGGGCCCAGCCACCGCCGGGTCCGGCGCAGCGAGGAGATCGTCTGGGTCAAGGCCCAGGGCTTCACCACGGTGGTGAGCACCACCGCCGCGCCCCACAACGCCCAGGCGTACGAGGACGCCGGGCTGCCGTGGTTCCACGTCCCCTTCGGCACCGGCGACCACCCCGCCTCCGTGCTGAGCGAGCTCTACGCCGTGCTCCAGCGCCTGCTGGGGTCCGGCGAGCAGGTGCTGCTGCACCACGACGAGGCCGGCGACCGCCTGCAGGGCATGGTCACCGGCTACCTCGTCTACGCCGGTCTGGTGGATGAGGCACCGCGGGCCATCGCCATGGTCGAGCGCCTGCTGCACCGGCCCATGGGCGCCCTCGGCCGGGAGCTGGTGGCCGAGGCCGCCGACCTCCGACCGATCTGATGGTCCACCCGCTGCGCTGGTGACGCGAGGGGACCACCAGATGCTGGGCCAGACTGGGCGGTGTGACCGACGGGGAGGATCGCATCGAGGTGCGGGGCCTGCGGCTGCTCGGGCGCTGCGGCGCCGGGAGCGCCGAGCGGGCGGTGCCCCAGCCCCTGGAGATCGATCTCGACGTCACCGCCGACCTGTCAGCGGCGGCAGCCAGCGACGAGCTGGCCGACGCCGTCGACTACGCCCGGGTCTGCAACTCGGTGGCCGAAGTGGTGGCGGTTGGCGCCGTCGGCCTGCTCGAGCACCTCGCCCAGGTGGTGGCCCAGGCGGTGCTGGCCACTGATCCCCGCATCCGCTCCGTCGAGGTGGCGGTGCGCAAGCTGCGCCCCCCGGTGCCCCACGACCTCGCCTCGGCCGGGATCCGTCTGACCCGCGCCCGGTGAGGGCCTTCCTCGGGCTGGGGTCCAACCTCGGCGATCGCCGGGCCCACCTGCGCCGTGCCGTGGCCGGCCTGCCCGACGTGGTGGCGGTGTCGCCGGTCTACGAGACCGAGCCCGTGGGCGGCCCCGCCCAGGGCCCCTACCTCAACGCCGTGGCCGAGCTCGACACCGAACGGTCGCCCCGGGAGCTGCTGGCCCTGGCCCGCAGCCTCGAGGAGCGGGCCGGGCGGGTCCGAGCCGAGCGCTCCGGTCCCCGCACCCTCGACGTCGACATCCTCGTGGTGGGCGACCTGGTGGTCGACGATGCCGACCTGGTGGTGCCCCATCCCCGCCTGTGGCAGCGCCGCTTCGTGGTCGCCCCCCTTGCCGACCTGGCCCCCGAGCTGGTCCCCGCCGGCGCCCTGGAGGCGGCCGAGGGGGAGGTCCGGCGCCTCGCCGTCACCATCGCCGGGCCCCGCCCGGCGAACTGATGGTCAGATCTGGCCATGGGCGCGGCCTGCGGACCACCAGAACGGGAAGGGGCGCCGGCTAGTAGGCTCGGCGGGGCGAACGGCACCTGGTCTCAGGGCTGGAACGTGAGGGGGTAGGCAACGACGATGCAGGTGATCGAGCGGGTGAGCGAGCTCCCCACCGTGCTGGATGCCGAGCGCCGGGCCGGGCGCCGGGTGGGCCTCGTCCCCACCATGGGTGCCCTCCACCCCGGGCACCACGCCCTGATCCAGCGGGCGGCGGCCCAGTGTGACGTGGTGGCCGCCACCGTCTTCGTCAATCCCCTCCAGTTCGGCCGCGGGGAGGATTTCGCCGCCTACCCCCGCGACCTCGGCGCCGACGTCACCCGCGCTGGGCGGGCCGGCGCCGACATCGTCTTCGCCCCCGCCGCCGGCGACATGTTCCCGCCCGGGCACCAGACCACCGTGGGCGCCGGCCGCCTCGGTGAGATGCTGGAGGGGGCGTCCCGACCCGGCCACTTCGACGGCGTGGCCACCGTGGTGGCCAAGCTCTGCGCCCTGGCCGGGCCCAGCCGGGTCTACTTCGGGGAGAAGGACTACCAGCAGCTGCTGATCGTCCGCCGCCTGGCTGTCGACCTCGGCTTCCCCGTCGAGGTGGTGGCCTGCCCCACCGTGCGAGACCTTGACGGCCTGGCCTGGTCCAGCCGCAACCACCTCCTCGACCCCCACGAGCGGGCGGCCGCCCCCGTGCTGTACCGGGCCCTGCGAGCGGGCGCCGCCTCGATCCTGGCCGGTGAGCTCGACCCCGCCGAGGTGGGCGCTCTGGTGGGCGACATCGCCGAGGCTGAGCCGCTGGTCAGCCTCGACTACGCCGCCGCCGTGGAGGCCGCCACCCTGGCCGTGCCCGAGAAGCTCCATGGCCACACCCGGATCCTGGTGGCCGCCCGCCTGGGGGCCACCCGCCTCATCGACAACGTCGGTGTCGAGGTGCCGGCATGAGGCGGCGGATGCTCAAGTCCAAGATCCACCGGGCCACCGTCACCGGGGCCGACGTGGACTACGTCGGCTCCATCTCCCTCGACCCCGACCTGATGAAACGGGCCGACATCCTCCCCTACGAGCAGGTGCAGGTCCTCGACATCGACAACGGGGCCCGGCTGGAGACCTACGCCATCGCCGGCGAGCCGGGGGAGGTCACCATGAACGGTGCCGCCGCCCACCTGGTGGCGGTGGGCGACCGGGTCATCGTCCTCACCTACGCCGACGTGGACGATGCCGAGCTCGACGGCTGGCAGCCGGCCGTCGTCCACGTCGACGCTCACAACGCCGCCCTGGACCTGCCCCCCCGGTGAACGGCGGGCCCGGGGGGGACCTCGACCTCGACCTCCTGGTGCTCGGCAGCGGGGTGGCGGGGCTGTCGGCTGCGGTGCGGGCGGCGGCCCACGCCGAGCTGCGGGTCGGGGTGCTGAGCAAGGCGGCGCTGGACCAGGCCACCACCCGCTGGGCCCAGGGTGGGGTGGCGGCCGTGCTGGCGACGGGGGAGGACTCCACCGACGTCCACCTGGCCGACACGCTGGCCGCCGGGGCCGGGCTGTGCGACAGCGACGCCGTGCGGGTGATGGTCGACGAGGGGCCGGCCCGGGTGCACGAGCTCATCGCCCTCGGTGCCGTCTTCGACCGGGACCGCCGGGGCGCCCTAGCGCTGGCCCGGGAGGGCGGCCACTCCTGGCCCCGGGTCATCCATGCCGGGGGAGCGGCCACCGGCGTCGAGGTGGAGCGGGCTCTGGTGGCCGCCGTGCGGGAGACGGCCACCGTCGTCCTCGAGGACTGGTTCGCCTGCGAGCTGGTGGTGGCCGGGGGGCGCTGCCGGGGCGTCGACGCCCTCGACCTCGACGGCCGGCGCCGGCGCATCCGGGCCGCCCACGTGCTGCTGGCGACCGGAGGCGCCGGCCAGCTCTTCGCCGTCACCACCAACCCGGCCCAGTCCACCGGTGACGGGCTGGCCATGGCCCTGCGGGCAGGTGCGGCGGTGGCCGACGTGGAGTTCGTCCAGTTCCATCCCACGGCCTTGCACCACACCTCGGCTCCCCGGCCGCTGCTGTCCGAGGCCCTGCGGGGTCACGGCGCCGTGGTGCGCGACGCCCGGGGCGAGCGCTTCGTGGACGAGCTGGTCACCCGGGATGCCCTGAGCCGGGCCATGACCGGGCGCATGGCCGACCAGGGGGTCGCCCACCTGTGGCTCGACGTCACCGCCCTGGAGGACTTCGATTGCCGCTTTCCCACCATCGACGCCTCGGTGCGTTCGGTGGGCCTCGACCCGGGCCGGGACTGGCTGCCCATCGCCCCCGCCGCCCACTACCTCTGTGGCGGGGTGGTGACCGACCTCGACGGGGCCACCAGCCTCGCCGGCCTGTGGGCCTGCGGCGAGGTGGCCTGCACCGGCGTGCACGGGGCCAACCGGCTGGCCTCCAACTCCCTGCTCGAGGGGATGGTCTTCGCCCCCCGGGTGGTCGAAGCCATCCCCTCGAGCAGGGAGTTGGAGGCCAGCCGGTTGGCCCCGTGCACGCCGGTGCAGGCCACCTCGCCGCAGGCCCACAGGCCGGCGAGGCTGGTGGCCCCGTCGAGGTCGGTCACCACCCC
>DATMJI010000047.1:0-14929 GCA_035553895.1 Acidimicrobiales bacterium
GACCAGGCCGAAGCTGAGCACCGCCCCGCCCACAGCGCCAGCTGGGGCGTGGCCGTGGCCTCGGGCCTGGTCGGGGCGGTGCTCAGCTTCGGCCTGGTCGCCGCCACCGGCGCCCTCAGTCGGGGCGAGCCCGAGCCGGCGGTCGTCCGGGAAGCGGTGCCGGTGTCCTCCCCGAGCGTCCAGGCGCCCGCCCCCGAACCGGTGGTGCGCATCGCCGAGGAGGTCAGCCCCGCCATCGTCCGCATCGAGGTCAGCGGCAGCCGGGCGGGGTCGGGATCGGGGGTGATGTTCCGCGGCGACGGCTTCCTGCTCACCAACACCCACGTGGTCGAGGGCTCCGACGGGCTCCAGGTGATCCTGGCCGACGGCGCCGAGCACCGGGGGACGGTCGTTGGGGCCGACGAGCTGACCGACGTGGCGGTGGTACGGGTCGACGGGTCCGGGCCCTTCCCCGTTGCCGTGTTGGGATCGGCCGCCACCCTGCGGGTGGGCCAGGGCGCCGTGGCCATCGGCTCACCGCTCGGGCTCATCGGGGGCTCGTCGGTGACCACCGGTGTCATCAGCGCCCTCGGCCGGGTGGTGACCACGCCGGACCGCCCGCCCCTGCTCGACATGATCCAGACCGACGCCGCCATCGCCCCGGGCTCCTCGGGGGGTGCGCTGGTCGACGCCCAGGGCGCCGTCATCGGCATCACCACGGCCATCGCCGTCACCGATGCCGGGGCCGAGGGTCTCGGCTTCGCCACCCCCATCGACATCGCCCGCTCGGTGGCCGAGGACATCATCGCCACCGGCCAGGCCGCCCACGTGTGGCTCGGCATCGAGGGGCGCGACCTGGATGCCGCCTCGGCCCGGGCCCACGGGGTGGCGGGCGGCGCCGTGGTGGTCGAGGTGGTCGACCGCAGCCCGGCTGCCGGCGCCGGCCTGGAGCCCGACGACATCATCGTGGCCATCTCCGGCGAGCCCGTGGCCTCCATGTCCGCCCTGGTCATCGCCTTGCGTGAGCTCGAACCGGGCCAGCCGGTCGAGCTGGGCGTGCGCCGGGGCGGGCGGACCCAAACCGTGGTGGTGGAGCTGGCCAGCCGTCCCGAGGGCCTGTGATCCCTTCGTCGGTCAGGAGGCTGTGCTCGTCCCCAGGATGGAGTGCCTCCGGCGGCGGCGGCGGTGCCGGCGGAGGAGGGCAGCTACCGCCGCCGGGGGTACCAGGGCGGCGAGAGTGGCGGCGCCGAGGGTGAGCTCCCGCCGGTGGCGGGAGTCGAGCCGGCTCCAGGGAGTCACCGGGAAGGAGTCCAGCAGCGTCTGGGCACCGGTGTGCGACGGCTCCCATCCTGCGCCCCGGAGCCGATCGCCGGCCACCACCCAGGGGTGGGTGGCGTAGGGCACCCACTCCGGCGCCACCCCGCCGAGGCCCCGGCTCCAGCACCAGCGGGCGAGGGCAGACACCACCGCCGGGGGGATCGGTGGCCGCAGCGGCGTGCCCGCCAGGTCCTGGACCTCGTGGCCGTCCAGCCACCCCTCGGGGGCGACGTTGTAGATGCCGTCCAGGCGCTGGGTCACCGCCAGCACCACGGCCGACGCCACGTCGTCGACGTGGACGTACTGGGTCGGCACCTCGCCGTCGCCCACCCCCCAACGGGTCGCCGCCCGCAGGGCCACGGCCAGCCACTGCTCATCGTCGTCGCCCACCACCTGGGTGGGCCGCAGCACCGTGAGCAGCCGGGACCCAGCCGCTCCGTCGCCGGCCCACTCCCCCCAGCGCCGCTCCGCCTCGGCCTTGCCGAGGGCGTAGTCGCTCCCCGGGTTGGGCCGCAGAGCGGCGTCCTCGGTGAGGGGCACCGGGTTGTCGGGCCAGGCACCGTAGACCACGGCGCTGGACACGGCCACCACGTGGTCGACTCCGGTCGCCTCCGCCACCTCCACCAGCCGCATCCCCCCCACGGCGCAGTCGTCGTCGGGCGTCGGGCACGACCAGCGGTCGAGGTGGACCACCACCTCGGCCCCGTCCAGGGCGCCGCCGGGCTCCTCGGGACCGAAGGTGTCGAGGCCGAGCACGCGGTAGCCGGCGGGGGCCCCCTCGAGCTGGCGCACGATCTGCCGGCCCAGGGTGCCCCCGGCGCCGACCACGGCAACCCGCCGGTGGTGGGAGGTCGAGGCCATCGGCCATACCATGCCCCCATGGCCGATCGAGGTCCATTCGGCGACAATCCCTTCGAGGGCCTGCCCTTCCTCGGCGACCTGGCCCGCATGCTCCAGTCGCAGGGGCCCTTGAGCTGGGACGCCGCCCGCCAGTTCGCCGTCCAGGTCGCCACCGACGGTCGCAGCGAGCCCAACCCCGAACCGCTCCACCGCATCCGCCTGGAGTCGCTGTCGCGGGTGGCGGAGCTGCGGGTGTCCGACGCCACGGGGCTGGCGACGTCGCCCACGGGGGCGGCCGTGACCTTCGTGCCCGTGACCCGGGCGGCCTGGGCGCGGGCCACCCTCGACGCCTACCGGCCGCTGCTCGAGCGCCTGTCGTCGGCGCTCTCGGCTGCCGGGGACGCCGGCGCCGGCGCCGAGGACGACTCGGCCGACGATGCCGCCCAGTTCCTCGGCGGCATCTTCTCCATGATCGGGCCCATGATGCTGGGGATGCAGTCGGGTGCCATGGTCGGTCACCTGGCCGCCCGCTCGCTGGGTCAGTACGAGCTCCCGCTCCCCCGCCCCCCTTCCGACCGGCTCCTCGTGGTCGAGGCCAACGTGGAGTCCTTCGGCGAGCAGTGGAGCCTGCCGGCCGACGACCTGCGGCTGTGGGTCTGCCTGTCGGAGCTCACCACCCACGCCGTGCTGGGGGTCCCCCACGTCCGGGCCCGCCTGGAGCAGCTGGTGCTCGACTACATCGGCGCCTTCCGGGTCGAGCCCGGCGCCTTCGAGTCGACCCTGGGCAACATCGATCCCTCGGACCTCGGTGCCCTCCAGCAGGCCCTGGGTGACCCGTCGGCCCTGCTGGGAGCCATGCAGTCCTCGGAGCAGCGGTCCATGTTGCCCCGCCTCGAGGCGCTGGTCGCCGCCATCGTGGGCTACGTCGACCACATCATGGACACCGTGGGTCCCAGCTTGTTGAGCTCCTACGCCATGCTGACCGAGGCCCTGCGCCGGCGCCGGGTCGAGGCGGGCAGTGCCGACCGCTTCGTCGAGCACCTCTTTGGGCTGGAGCTGAGCCAGCACCAGTACGAGCGGGGGGCCGCCTTCGCCGACGGCGTGGTCCAGCGGGCGGGCGACGAGGGCCTGGCCCGGCTCTGGCACTCCGAGCGGGAGCTGCCGACCCCGGCCGAGATCGACGCCCCCGGGCTGTGGCTGGCCCGCATCGACCTGGACGACTGAACCCCGCAGCGCCGGCGGGGCCGCCAGACCCCGCAATTCCGGAGGATCGGCGTGGCTGAGCAACCTCGATCCTCCACAATCTCGGAACGGGGACGCCAGACCCGCAATTCCGGAGGATTGGCGTGGATGAGCGACGCCAATCCTCCACAATTCCCGGTCAGGGTGCCTCCGGCCGGCTCCGCTCGGCCAGGCGCTGGGCGGCGAGGGCCTTGCCGGCGGCCACGGTGGCCGTCAGGCGGGCGGTGCTGATGCGCCGGCCGGTGGCGTAGAGGAAGGCGGCCAGGAGGCACAGGGCGGCCACCAGGAGCTCGCCGAGGGTCAGGGGGATGGGCAGCACGACCGGCAGGAAGGCCCCGGCCACCCACACCAGCTGGAAGCGGGCCTCGAAGCGGGCGAAGGACGCCCCCTGGTTGGCATCGGGGGCGTCGCGCTGGACGATCGAGTCGAAGCACAACTTGGCGCCGGTGGCCGCCAGCCCGACCACGGCGGCGAGCGTGGCGGCCGAGAGCCGGCCCCCCTGCCAGACGGCGCCCAGCGCCCCCATGGCCGAGAACACCAGGCAGCCCAGCAGGATGCGCTCCTCGGGGACCCGGCTGCGCAGCGGCGGGGCGGCCAGCGCGCCCACCAGCGACCCCACTGCTCCGGCCCCCAGCACCACGCCGAACCACCAGGCCGGGGCGCCGTCGGCCCGCAGCGAGAAGGCCACCAGGAACGACAAGAACCCGACCACGGTGCGCAGCACGGCCATGGCGCTGGCCGCCAACAGGATTCCCGCCCCCCGCAGCTCGGCCCGCTCCTGGGGATCGGCCCGGCCGACGGCCACGCGGGTGCGGGGGATCCGGTAGGCGGAGAGGGTGGTCACGACGAAGACGGCCACGGCGGCGGCGAGGACCCATTCGGGCCCCAGCTGCAGGAGGGCCACGCCGGGTGCCGCAGCCACGAAGCCCACGATCCCGCTGATCAGGGTCAGCTTGGAGTTGGCCTCCACCAGCTGGGACTCGTCGCGCACCAGTCCCGGGACCAGCGACGCCCGGGCCACCTGGTAGCCCTTGGCCGCCACCAGGACGGTCAAGGCCTCGGGAAAGAGCAGGAGGCCCCCGACGTCGTCGATCATCAACAGGCACACGACGGCCCGCACCGCCGCCGAGAGCACGACCATGGTGCGCCGGCCCCCCGCCCGGCGGTCGATCCACGGCCCCACCAGCGGTGCCACCACGGCGAAGGGAGCCATGGTCAGCACCAGGTAGAGGGCCACCTGGGTGCGGGCGGCGTCGGGCGAGATGGAGAAGAACAGGGAGCCGGCCAGCGCCGTGGCCACCAGGGTGTCGCCCGCCGTGGACAGGGCGTGGGTGCGGGCCAGGCGGGCGAAGGGAGCGGTGATGGCCGCCGGGCGGGAGGGGCGCAGGGTACGCCAGCCGGCAGGGGCGTCCACGCCGCTCATGGTAGAGCCGCCCCCCCGGGCGGTGGGGCACGGCCGGGGCTGAACCGGCTTCCGCCTTGTCCGTTCTGGCCCCAGACTGGCGGAAGGAAGCGCCGCTGGCCGGGAGCGCCTCCTCAGCTCGGACAGCCGGGCTCGTGGGGCAGCACGGCCCGCACCGCCAGCAGGAACTCCCGGCCACCGGCGGTGGTCCACCGGGTGATCTCGGTGGCCTGCGCCAGGGCCTCGCCCAGGCGCTCGGCCTCCTCGCCGGCCACGGCGAGGCACTGGCCCTCCTCCAGCACCACCTCGGGGAACGGCCACTCGGCCCGGCCCGGCTCCACCGCCGGATCGCCACCGAGGGCGGGATCCAGGGGCAGCACCCGGTAGCGGTCCGGCTCCCAGCTGGCCTCGCCCGCCGCCATCGCCGCTGCGGTCACCTGGTCGACCACCTCGCCGATGCGTTGCCGGGCTGCCACCTGGTCGGGGGTCAGCCCGGGAAGGGGCTCCGGTCCGGGGCCGCCGTTGATCCCGAGGGCGTAGACGTCGACCACGTGCTCGGTCCCCTCCGCCACCACCCGGATGGTGGTGGTGGCGGCGTCGGCCACCGGCGGCTCACCCACGTCCGGCGGCGTCTCGTCGAGCAGCCCGGCACCGGCGGCCGCGGCCACCAACTGCTCCAGCTCCCCCTCCGCCAGGGTCCCCGTGACCAGCGGTGCCACGGCCGGGCCGGGAAAGACGGCGGTGGTGGCGGCGGGCGACAAAGCCGTCCCGTCCTCGTAGATGGCGGCGGCCGGCGGCGTGCGGAAGTCGGCCCCCGGTGCCACGAAGCCCCCGCCCCGCTCCACGCTGATCACCAGGTCGGCTCCCACACCCTCACCCCCGGCGCCCGGTTCCGGGACCGTGACCTCGCCCCCCGGACCGGTCACCACCTCCGGGTCGGTACCGCAGCCACCGGCGGAGGCAGTGGTGGCGAGGAGCACCCCGGCAAGGAACACGATCGATTGGCGCATGCCCCTACGACGGTGCCGGGGCGGCACCGGTTCCCGCCGGTTCACGACGGCGGGCGCTCGTACTTGTAGCCGAGGCCGCGGATGGTCACGATGCGGCGGGGGTTGGCGGGGTCGTCCTCCACCTTGGCGCGCAACCGCTTGACGTGGACGTCGAGCGTCTTGGTGTCGCCCACGTAGTCGGGGCCCCACACCCGGCTGATGAGCGTCTCCCGGGTGAGGACCCGACCGGCGTGGGCCAGCAGCAGCTCCAGCAGCTCGAACTCCTTGAGGGGCAAGGCCACCCGGCTGCCCCGCACCGTCACCTCGTGGCGGCCGGCGTCGAGGCGCACATCACCCACCTCGACCAGGCCGTCGTCGGGTGTCCCGGTGGTGCCGTCGCCGGCCGTGGCGCCCCGGCGCAGGGCCGCCCGGATGCGGGCCACCAGCTCGCGGAGACGGTAGGGCTTGGACACGTAGTCGTCGGCCCCGACCTCGAGGCCGACCACGGTGTCGATCTCCGAGGCCTTGGCCGTCACCATGATGATGGGAACCCGGGAACGGCTGCGCAGGGTACGGCAGACGTCGATACCCGACAGCCGGGGCAACATGACATCGAGCAGGACCAGGTCGGGCTGCACGAGGTCGAACAGCTCGATGGCCTCGACCCCGTCCCTGGCCACCCGCACCTGGTAACCCTCCCGCTGGAGGCCGACCACCAGGGCGTCGACGAAGGACTCCTCGTCCTCCACCAGCAACACGGTCGGGGGTGCCTCGGTGGACACGGTCACGGTGTGGGTGCCGACGGGGACCGCTGCCGCCTTCGCTCCTGGTCGGCGACCCGATCACCCGGCGCCGGGCCGGGGCCGGCCGGCAACCGGACGGTGAACACCGAGCCCTCCCCCTCCCGCGAGGCGACCCGGACCTGGCCGCCGTGGTTGGTGGCCACGTGGCGCACGATCGACAGGCCCAGCCCGGTGCCGCCGGTCTCCCGGCTCCGGGCCCGGTCCACCCGGTAGAAGCGCTCGAAGACCCGTTCCAGGTCCCGACCGGGGATCCCGATGCCGTGGTCGCGCACGGCGATCTCGACGAAGCTGCCGTCGTCCCAGGCCCGTACCTCCACCCGAGAGCCGGTATCGCTGTACTGGCAGGCGTTCTCCAGCAGGTTGGCCAGGGCGGCCACCAGCTGGCGCCGGTCGCCGGTGACGGTGAGCCGCCGGAAGGCATCACCGGCGTCAAGGTCGATGTTGCGGGCCGAGGCGATGGTCCTGACCCGTTCGAGAGCCTCGCCCACCACCTCGGCCACGTCGAGCGTCTCGCCCGCCGGCGATTCCCCGGCCTCGATGCGGCTGAGATCGAGCAGGTCGTCGATGATGCGACCGACACGCACGGCCTCGGCGGTCATCCGCTCGGCCAGCCGCCCCACCACCTCCACATCATCCTCGGCGGCGATGGTGTCGGCCAGCAACCCCAGGGCGCCCACCGGGGTCTTGAGCTCGTGGCTCAGGTTGGCCACGAAGTCGCGGCGCACCGCTTCGAGTCGAACCCGCTCGGAGACGTCGTCGACCACCACGACGGTGCCGGTCGCCTCCCTGTCCTCCAGTGGGAAGGCGGCGACCACCAGCACCCGGCGTGGAGGCCCGTAGATCTCCAGGGTCCGCCGTTGCCCGCGGGTCGAGCCCGTCCGCCCCAGGTGCTCCTGAATGGCCTGTTCCACCACCGCCTCGCCGTGGCGTCCCCGGACGTAGGCCGCCGCCACCCGGTTGCGGAAGACTTCCTGGCCCGCACCGTCGCTGACGACCACACCCTGGGCGACGGCGTCGAGGGCCCCCCTAAGGCGGGAGAGCTCGGTCGGCCGGGCCGCCTGCGGCCGCTCGGCGGCAACCACCTCCTCCCGGGTCCCGTCGGCGCCCGGGAGGTGGCGGGCGAGGAGCAGACCGAGGGCCACCCCCACCAGCGCCGCCACCGCCACGGCCAGGAGGAGGGTCACGGCCGACCGCCTACCCGGTGCCGACCGGCAGGCGTCGCTCCACGGCTTCGGCGGCGCCCGGGCTGTCGACCGCCACGACCCCGGAGAGGACGGTGACCGAGGCGAAGCCGGCCCGGACCAGGGCGGTGTCGCTGCCGTCGGGCGCCGCCTCCCCGGACCCCTCACCGCCGTCGCCGTCACCCACCAGCTCCACCTGCAGGCCGGCACTGGCCTCGACGATGGCCGCCCGCACCGTCCCGAAGGGGGCGAGGAAGCCCTGGCGCACGCCCCCCACCTCGGCCAGGGACCGGTTGGGCAGGTTGAAATTGACCACCGTGGCGTCGGGTTGGCGGGCCAACCACTCGAGAGCGGCCACGGCCGCCTGGGCCGGTGTGGCCCACTGCGGTTCGCCCCCGACGGCCAAGCTCACGGCTAGGCCCGAGCGCCCGAAGTTGGCGGCGGTCAAGGCCGCCCCCACCGTGCCCGAGTGCAACACCGCCCGCCCGGTGTTGGCACCGGCGTTGATCCCCGAGACGACGGCGTCAGGTGCGGTCCCGAAGGCCCCCAGGCAGGCGGCGATGGTGATGAGGGCCGGGGAGGCGGCCACCGCGTAGCACGTGGCCGCCTCCAGGCCCTCGAGCTCGACCGGGCGGAGAGCGATGCTCTCGTCGGCGTGCATGCCCCCGATGGCGGCGCCGGCCCCGCTGCGGTCGTCTTCGGGGGCAGCCACGACCACCTCGTGACCGGCGCCGACCAGAGCGCCGGCCAAGGCGGCGATGCCCGGCGCCCGGATGCCGTCGTCGTTGGTGACCAGCAGGCGCATCACCGTGGATCCCCGGCCTGGTCCCCCGGGTCCGGCGCCATGGGCAGCGTCGCTGCCTCCGGCGCCTGGGCCGCCTGGCGGGCGGCCGCGTCGTGCTCGGGAAGCCAGCCGGTGACCATGTACTGAACCCGCTCGCCGATGTTGACGGCGTGGTCGCCGATGCGCTCGTAGAAGCGCCCGACCAGGGCCAGCTGCACGGCTGCCTGGAGGGCCACCGCCCCCTGGCCGTGGGTCTCGAAGATGGCCTGGATGTAGTCGACGTGGAGCTCGTCGACGGTGTCGTCCATGTCGTCGATGGCTGCCGCCAGCTTGTCGTCGCGCTCGGCGTAGGCGTCGATGGCCAGGCGGAACTGGCGGTGGACCTGGTACCCCAGCCGCTCGATGAGGCCCCGCAGCTTCGGGTCGAAGTTGACGCCGTACATGCGCCGGGCCGCCTTCATGATGTTGGCCACCAGATCGCCGGAGCGCTCGATCTCGGCCGCCAGGCGGATCGCGGTCACGATCTCCCGCAGGTCGCTCGCCATCGGCTGCTGGAGGGTGAGGAGCTGGTAGCAGTGATCCTCGATCTCCAGGGCCAGTAGGTCGAGGGCGTCGTCACCCCGGATGATCTGTTCCGCCACCGTCAGGTCCCCGCTGAGCAGCGCCTCCGTGGCCTTGCCCAGGGCCTCGGTGGCGAGCCCGGCCAGGCGGACGATCTCCTGGCCGATCTCCTCCAGCGCCTGGTGGAAGCTCTTGCGGATCTCGATCCTCCGGCTCCCGGCCATCATCGCACCTCGGCCGCCAGGTAGGCCGGATCGCCGGTGAGCAGGTAGCGGAGGCGCTCACCGACGATAACCGTGTGGTCGGCGATGCGCTCGAGGGCCCGCCCCACCAGCACGGCCGACACGGCCAGGGGCGCAGCCCCGGGACCGTCGAGCGCGAGGATGTGGTCGAGGAGGGTGGCGTAGTGGCCATCCATGATCCGGCTCTGGTCGGCCAGGGCCCGAGCGGCACCGAGGTCCTGGGCCGACCAGGCGTCGAGGGCGGTCCGGTACAAATTCTGGGCCATCTCGGCCATGGAGGCGAGCGTACGGAACATGGGCTCGTTCGACATCAGGCGGGGCACCTCGCCAGCGTGCTTGACCACCCGCAGCGAGAGGTCGGCGATGCGCTCGAGCTCTTCGAGGACCCGGAGCACCGAGACCAGGAACCGCAGGTCCGACGCCACCGGCGCCTCCCTGCGGATGAGGTCGTAGGAGCGCTCGGTGAGCGAGACCAGCATGGCGTCGACCTCGTCATCGGCCGCCACCGCCCGGGCGGCCAGCTCCTCGTCGCCGGTGGCCAGCACCCGACCCATGCGATCCAGGGCCTGGGCCACCCGCACCGCCATGACCTCGACCTGGAGCCGGAGCTGGTCGAGCTCGGCGCTGAAGTGGGACCGGGCCCGGGGATCGAGCTCGCCGCCCGGGCCGCCTGGCATCATGACCTCGCTCTTCCCCCCGCCGGCCTCATCCGAACCGCCCGGTCACGTAGTTCTCTGTTCGCTCGTCCGACGGGGTGGAGAACATCTTCTCGGTGCCGTCGAACTCCACCAGGATCCCGGTCCGGGTGTCGCTGGTCTCGTTGACCTCGGTGGTGAAGAAAGCGCACTGGTCGCTGACACGAGCTGCCTGCTGCATGTTGTGGGTGACGATGATGATCGTGTAGCTGGTCTTGATCTCCTCCATCAGATCCTCGATACGGCCGGTGGCGATCGGGTCCAGGGCGGAGCAGGGCTCGTCCATGAGGACGACCTCGGGGTCGACCGCCAGGGCCCGGGCGATGCACAGCCGCTGCTGCTGGCCACCGGAGAGTCCCATGGCCGAGGCCTTCAGCCGGTCCTTGACCTCTTCCCACAGCGCCGCCCGCCGGAGCGACCGCTCCACCATCTCGTCCATGTCGCCCTTGAGCCCGGCCACCTTGGGCCCGTAGGCGACGTTGTCGTAGATCGACTTGGGGAAGGGGTTGGGCTTTTGGAAGACCATGCCGATCCGCCGCCGTACCTCCACCGGATTCACCGCCGGGTCGTAGAGGTCGACGCCGTGGTAGAGGATGCGGCCCTCGACCCGGGCCGTCTCCACCAGGTCGTTCATCCGGTTGAAGCATCGCAAGATGGTCGTCTTGCCACACCCCGAGGGGCCGATGAAGGCGGTGATGCAGCGCTCGGGGATGCGCAGATTGACGTCGCGCACCGCCCGGAAGCTGCCGTAGTACACCGAGAGGTCGCAGACCTCGAAGAGCTCACCCGACGCCGGCTCCTCCCCGGGGTCGGGCGCACGGACCAGCCGCGGCGCGTCGGGTCGCGCCGGGGTCGTTGACTCGACGGGCATGTCGTCGTTCACCTTCTCTTGGCGTAGCGGTTGCGTAACAGGATGGCCGTGCCGTTGGCCAGGAACACGAACACCAGCAGCACCACGATGGCCGCCGGCGCCAGCTCGTCCTGGAACCCCTCGGCGAACTCCCCCGACCAGTTGGTGATCATGATGGGCATGGCGGTGAAGCGCTCCTGGAGTTGGCCGAGGTCGACCAGGCTGCCCGGTCCCCCGCCGAGCCGGCCCTGGACGGCGCCGACGAGGATGAGGGGGGCGGCCTCGCCGAGCGCCCGCGCCAGCGCCAGCACGGTGCCGGTAAGGATCCCGGGCAGGGCGTAGGGCAGGACGTGACTGCGCACCACCTCCCAGCGGGTGGCTCCCACCCCGAAGCCCGCTTCTCGGATGCTATCGGGCACGGCCCGGATGGCCTCGGCGGAGGTGATGATCACGATGGGCAGCACCAAGATGGCGATGATGATCCCACCGGACATCACCGTCCGGCCCCCGGTCAGCGGTCCTCCTCCGAGCCAGTCGGGCAGGCTGGCCAGGGTCTTGACGAAGATGGCGAGGCCGAGGATCCCGTAGACGACCGACGGCACGCCGGCCAGGTTGCGGATGTTGATGTCGATGATCCGGGTGAAGCGGCTGCGGGGGGCGTACTCCTCGAGGTAGATGGCCGCACCGATGCCCACGGGAAAAGCCAGGACCACGGTGAAGACACCGATCCAGAAGGTTCCCCGCAATCCCTGGAAGACGCCGGCCTCCTCGGCGCTGGTGCGATCGGCGCTGGTGAGGAAGTCGACCAGGCGGGACGACAGGACGCCCCAGCCCCCGGTGACGACGTCGATCAGCAGCACGGCCAGCACGCCCACCGACAGCGCCAGGGTGCCGACCAGGAGCCAGCGAAACAGCGTGCCGGCCACGTCCAGCTTGCCCTGCTCGAGGCGGGCGCGGACCAGCTCGGCGGTGCGGGGATGGGGAGCGACGGCGGCCATCAGTACTTCTGGCGGACGCGGCGAACGAAGCGGTCGGCCACCAGGTTGAGGCCGAAGGTGACCAGGAACAGCAGCATGCCGACGAAGAACAGGCTCTGGAAGGTCAAGGCGGCCCCCACCACGGCGTCGGTCCCGCTGGCCTGGGTGGCCATGGCGGCGGTGAGGGTGAGGCCCTCCCGGAGGGGGTCGAGGCTGAACAACGAGCCCCCGCTGGCGCCGGCGGCGATCAGGACCACCATGGTCTCCCCGATGGCCCGGGACGTGGCGATGATGAAGGCGGCGACCAGGCCCGAGACGGCAGCCGGGACCACCACCTTCACGGTGGTCGTCACCTTGCGGGCCCCGATGCCCGACGACGCCTCCCGCAGGGCGTCGGGTACCGCGGCCATGGCGTCCTCGGCCACCGAGGCGATGAGAGGGATGGTGAGCAGGCCCACCCCGATGCCGGCGGCGGTGAGGTTGGCAAGTGTCGCCTCCTCGGCGAAGCGGCGCACCACCTCGGGGGAGATGAAGGTGAGGGCGAAGAACCCGAGGACCACGCTGGGGATGCTGGCCAAGGTCTCGATGACCGGCTTGAGGGCCTGGCGCACCCGGGGCCGGGCGTACTCCGAGAGGTACACGGCCGCCCCCAGCCCCAGGGGCGACGCCACCGCCATGGCGATGAGGGTGACGATGAGGCTGCCGGCGAACAGGGTCTTGAGGTCGTAGAGGCCCCGGCGGGGGAACCAGCCGTCGGTCCACAAGCTGGCGAGGTCGACCTGGGAGACGAAGACCCAGGCCTCCCTGATCAGCGACAGGACGATGAGAGCGCTGATGACGATCGACAGGGCGGCGGCGCCGAGGAACAGGCGGCGCAGCGCCGCCTCCCTGCGAAGGCGGCGCCGGTCACCCTGCAGGCTGGCCAGGGTCAGTGGCACCCGCTGCCGGCCCACGTCGCTCATCGAGGGATCATGCCTCCTTGGCACCGGTCCTGCGCTCTTCCCATGCCGAAGCGGTCTCGGCCAGCAGGTCCTCGGGCAGGGCCACGTAGCCCACCTCGCCCACCTGGTCGATGCCCTCGCCCAGGTAGAAGTCGACGTAGGCGGCCACCGTCGGGTTCGACTCCGCCGCCTCGGCGCTCACGTAGATGAACAGGGGCCGCGACACCGGGTAGCTCCCGTCGGCGATGGTCTCGGCCGACGGGGCGACGCACCCGTCGCCGCCGTCGATCTCCAGGATCTTGACGCCCTCACCGGCGCGGTCGGCAAAGGCGAAGCCGACCCAACCAAAGGCACCCTCGTTGGCCTCGGTGGCCTGGATGATGGCGCTGTCGTCGCCCTGGGAGGAGTAGTCAGGCCGGGGCTCGGCCTCTTGCTCCCGTTCCTCGGCGAGATCCTCCAGCACGATCTCCACGTAGGAGTCGTACGTACCCGACTCCGCCCCGGGGGCGGTGATCTGCAGGGGGAGCTCGGGCAGCTCGGTGTTCGAGCCGAGCTCGCCGGCCAGGGGCTGGGCGGCGGCCCAGGTCTCGAACCCCTGCGACTCCGGCCCGACCAGGGCGTACTGGTCGGCGAAGTTCAAGCAGGCGATCGTGTCGTTGGCCGGGTTGGTCAGCACGGCGATGCCGTCGAAGGCGATCTTGAGTTCGACGAACTCCACGCCGTTCTCCTCGCAGGTGGCGATCTCCTCCGGCGAGATGGGGCGGGAGGCGTCGGAGATGTCGGTCTCGCCGTCACAGAACAGCTGGAAGCCGTCGCCCGTCCCCGGGCCGTCCACGTTGACCACGGCGTCGGGGTTGGCCTCCTCGAACAGCTGGGCCACGGCTGACGAGATCGGCTCGACCGTGGAGGAACCGGAGACGTCGACGGTGCCGGAGCCGGCCCCGTCGCCACCGGATCCCCCGCCGGCCACATCGGGATCGGCGTTCTCGCCTGTGCCGCCCCCGCAGGCGGCACCTAGCAAGGTCAGGGCCAACGGCAGGGCGAGCAGGCGCGCGCCGCGGTGCTGGTGGGATGGCAAGGAGGTCCTCCTGGTGGTGAGGCTGACTGGTCGTCGGATCGGGTCCAACCTTAGGCAGGGCCGGTAACGGACGGCCTGAGCGGGGATGAACGGGCGGTGAACAGGGCGAGAACCTTGCCCCTCGCGGGGCCCAGTGCAGGTGACGCTCGGGCAACGTCCGGGTGACGCCACGCCGACGCTGGGGTCACGCCCCGGTGGCGCGACCGTACGGAGGCCCGACGAAGCTCCAGTCTTTCCCGAAAAAGGAGACTGGCCCGTGCTTGACACCATCCCCTCGAAGAACGGGCACGGTGGGGCCGACACCCTCCTCCCGGCGCCGCATCGAGACCAATGGGGTCCCCATCCGGCCGGGACGGTGAGCGTGGTCATGCCGGCGTTGAACGAGGAGCGGAACATCGCCTGGGTGCTCGAGCGCATGCCGGGCGTGGTCGACGAAGTGATCCTTGTCGACGGCCGCTCGGTCGACGGCACCGTGGCCGTGGCCTGTGCCATCCGGCCCGACATCGTGGTCGTCAGCGAGCCCCGCCTCGGCAAGGGCCGGGCCTTGCGGGCCGGCTTCGGCACGGCCACCGGCGATGTCATCGTCATGATCGATGCCGACGGCAGCATGGATCCCAAGGAGATCCCCCGCTACGTAGAGCCGCTGGAGCTCTACGACTTCGTCAAGGGTTCCCGCTACATCCACGGTGGCGACTCCGACGACTTCACCTGGCTCCGGCGCGTCGGCAACCGCGGCCTGCTGGCCTGCGCCAACGCCCTCTACGGCTCACCGTTCACCGACTTGTGCTACGGCTACTGCGCCTTCCGGCGGGAGCAGCTACAGGTCTTGGCCCTGACCGCTGACGGCTTCGAGATCGAGACTCAGCTCATCATCCATGCCGTCAAGGCCGGGCTGAGGATCAAGGAAATTCCCAGCGTGGAGCTCTCCCGCATCTGCGGGCGCTCGAATCTCCACACCTTCCGGGACGGCCGCCGGGTGCTGCAGACCCTGCTCTCCGAACGCTTCGAGCGGGGCCCGAAGACGATGAGCCCGGCCGCGCCCAGCATG
>DATMJI010000048.1:0-10786 GCA_035553895.1 Acidimicrobiales bacterium
GGGGGGGGGGAGGTGGCGGCCGCCACCTCCCCCCCCCGCCGGCGTCTCCCGAGGGCGAACACCTCCACATGGCCGAGCGCCTGGTGGTGAGCCCCGCCGCCGGCGTCTTCGCCCCTGCCGATCGGTGGCGGGAGAACCTGGCCGGTAGCCGGGTGGAGGTGGGAGAGGTCATCGGGACCGTGGGCAGCGAGGAGATCCGCTCGCGCTTCGCCGGCGTGGTCATGGGCATCATCGCCCACGAAGGCGAGCAGCTCGTCGCCAGCCAGCCCATCGCCTGGCTGAGAACTGCGTGAGCGGCCTGCCTGGCGTCGCCTCCACGACCGGGGCGGCGGTGACGGGCTGGGGTGTCGCCCTGCCCGAGACGGCCGTGACCAACGCCGACCTCGAGGCCCGCCTCGACACCAGCGACACGTGGATCACCGAGCGCACCGGCATCCGGGAGCGCCGCATCGGGGGGACCACCGGCGAGCTGGCCACCGCCGCCGCCCGCCAGGCCCTGGTGGCGGCCGACGCCACCCCGGCCTCGGTCGAACTGCTGGTGCTGGCCACCTCCACGCCCGACCAGCAGATGCCGGCCACCGCCTCGGTGGTCCAAGACGCCCTCGGGTTGCGCTGCGGGGCCTTCGACGTCAACGCCGCCTGCTCGGGTTTCGTCTACGCCCTGGTGGCCGGGGCGGCCATGTCGGGCATCGGGGCCCGGCGGGTCCTGGTGGTCGGGGCCGACGTCATGAGCCGCCTCACCGACCAGCAGGACCGCAGCACCGCCGTGCTCTTCGGTGACGGCGCCGGTGCCGTGGTCCTCGACGCCGTCGACGGTCCCGGCCAGATCCTCGGTTGGGACCTCGGCTCCGACGGCAGCCTGCGCCATCTCCTCCAGGCCGATGTCGGCGGCTACATCACCATGGTCGGCAAGGAGGTGTTCCGCCAGGCGGTGCGGGTGATGGTCGAGTCCTCCCGAACCGCCCTGGCCCGGGCCGGGCTCACCCCGGCCGACGTGGATCTGCTCGTCCCCCACCAGGCCAACACCCGCATCATCGCCGCCGCCTGCGAGCGCCTGGGCATCCCCATGGAGCGGACCGTGTCGGTGCTCGACCGCACCGGGAACACCTCGGCCGGCTCCATCCCCCTCGCCCTCGGCGACGCCGCCGCCAACGATCGGCTGTCCAAGGGCGACACGGTCCTGCTCGTAGGATTCGGCGCCGGAATGACGTGGGCCAGCGTGGTCCTGCGCTGGGGTCCGTGACCGGCCCCGCGCCCGAGCCGGGCCGGGTCGTGCTCGTCACCGGGGCCAACCGGGGCATCGGCCTGGCCTGTGCCCGGCACTTCGCCGACCTCGGCGACCGGGTGGCGGCCACCTACCGCTCGGCGCCGGCCGACGACGACCGCCTCCACCACGTCCGTTGCGACGTCACCTCGGCCAAGGACGTCGATGCCGCCTTCGGCGAGGTCGAGCAGCGCTGGGGCCCGGTGGAGGTGGTGGTGGCCAACGCCGGCCTCAACCGGGACATGCTCCTCATGCGCATGAACGAGGACGCCTTCAGCGACGTGCTCGACGCCAACCTGGTCGGGGCCTACCGGGTGGCCAAGCGGGCCACCGGACCGATGATGCGGGCCCGGCGCGGTCGCCTGATCTTCATGTCCTCGGTCGTCGGCCTCAGCGGTGCCGCCGGGCAAGCCAACTACGCCGCCTCCAAGGCCGGCCTGGTGGGTCTGGCCCGGTCCCTGGCCCGGGAACTGGGCCCCCGCCACATCACCGCCAACGTGGTGGCCCCGGGTCCGGTGGAGACCGACATGACCGCCGCCCTCTCCGAGGCCCGCCAGGCGGAGCTCCTCGCCGCCGTGCCCCTCGGCCGCTTCGCCAGCGGATCCGAGGTGGCCGCCGCCGTGGCCTTCCTGGCCTCACCCGAGGCCTCCTTCATCACCGGCGCCGTGGTGCCGGTGGACGGCGGACTGGGTATGGGGCATTGAGGCCCGGGGCGGGCGATACTGGGGTTCGAGGTGCGGGGTGGGCGACCGACCCCAGCGCCGGACCGTCGATCTCGGCCACGGTGCCGACTGGAGAGGGAGAGCCACATGGCCGATGAGACGTTCGACAAGTTCCGTGACTGCGCCGTGGAGGTGCTCCAGGTCAAGCCCGAGCAGGTGACCATGGACGCCAGCTTCGCCGAGGACCTCGACGCCGACAGCCTCGACCTGGTGGAGTTGGTCATGGCCCTGGAGGAGGCCTTCGAGATCGAGGTCCCCGAGGAGGACCTCGAGGGCATCGACACCGTCGGCCAGGCGTTCAAGATGGTCGAGTCCAAGTTGGCATGAACGGCCGCCGCGTCGCTGTCACCGGTCTCGGGGTCGTCGCCTCCTGCGGGATGGGTCCGGACGCCTTCTGGGACGGGCTGCTCTCGCAGCCCGAGCCCGGAGAGCGCCGCATCACCGACTTCGATCCCCTTGGCTGGTTCGGACCCAAGGAGGCCCGGCGTACCGACCGCTTCGCCCAGTTCGCCGTGGCCGCCGCCGCCATGGCCATCGACGACGCCGGGCCCGTGGCCGTCGACCCCGACCGCCGCGGGGTGATCATCGGCAGTGGGGTGGGCGGGCTCGAGACCCTGGAGAAGCAGATCGTCACTTGCCACACCAAGGGTCCGGACCGGGTGTCGCCCTTCCTCGTGCCGATGATGATGGCCAACGCCGGGGCCGCCAACGTCTCCATGCGTTTCGGCTGGCGGGGTCCGTGCGAGACCACCGTCACCGCCTGCGCCGCCGGCACCCATGCCATCGGCAACGCCGCCCGCCTGGTGGCCTCCGGGATCATCGATGCCGCCCTGACCGGTGGCTCCGAGGCCGCCCTCACCCCCACCGGGGTGGCGGGCTTCACCAACATGACGGCCCTGTCGGCCTCGGGGGTCTCCCGGCCCTTCGACGTCGCTCGCGACGGCTTCGTCATCGCCGAAGGGGGAGCCGTGCTGGTGGTCGAAGCCCTCGACGCCGCCCGGGAGCGGGGTGCCCGCATCTACGGCGAGATCCTGGGCTCGGCCAGCACGGCCGACGCCCACCACGTCACCGCCCCCGACCCCGACGGGGGTGGGGCGGTGCGGTGTATGGACCGGGCCCTGGCCGATGCCGGGATCTCCCCCGGGGATGTACGCCAGATCAACGGTCACGGCACGTCCACCCCCCTCAACGACGCCGCCGAGGCGCGGGCCATCGTCAAGATCTTCGGGGAGCCCGGCCCCCCCGTCACCTCCACCAAGGGCGTGACCGGCCATGCCCTGGGAGCCGCCGGCGCTTTGGAGGCGGTGGCCGTGCTGTTGTCCATGGACCGCCGGCTCATCCCCCCCACTGCCGGCCTGGCCACTCTCGACCCGGAGATGGCCATCGACGTGGTGGCCGGCGGGCCCCGGCCCTGGGAACCGGGACCGACGCTGTCCAACAGCTTCGGCTTCGGCGGGCACAACGGCTGCCTGGTCCTCGCCCCCGTCGAAGACTGACGCCGCCCTCGCCACCCCCGCAATTGGTGGCAGAAGCGGTGCCGGATCGGCACCACTTCTGCCACCAATTCGCCAGGAGCGCGTGACGGTGCAGCCGCCGGTCAGCAGTCGGGGACGATGACGAAGAGCAGGCCCGCCTCGCAGGCCAGTTCGCCGCCCACGCTGGCCCGCCCGGTGCCCTTGCCGGCCCGCACCGAGAGGCGGCCGAGCTCCACCTCGAGCTCGAGGGTTTCGCCCGGTTCGACCTGGCGGCGGAACCGGGAGGCGTCGATGCCGCCGAAGAGCACCAGGCGCCCGGCGAAGCGCTCGTCGGCCAGCACGGCGCACGCGCCCGTCTGGGCCAGCGACTCAATCATGAGGACACCCGGCAGGGTCGGTCGGCCGGGGAAGTGCCCGGCGAAGAACGGCTCGTCGCCCGTGAGGTGCCAGCGGCCCTTGGCCGACTGGCCGGGCTGGACGTCGTGGACCTCGTCGAGAAGCAAGAAGGGGGGCCGGTGCGGGAGCCAGTCGGTGGGGTCGGCCATCACACCGCCAGCGCCTGCAGCAGCTTCTTGGGGGTGTCCTTGGGCGAGATCTTGGGCCAGGCCGCGGCCACCTGGCCGTGCTCGTCGATGAGGAAGGCCGAGCGGATGACCCCCTGATAGATCCGCCCGTACATGCGCTTGTCGCCCCAGACCCCGTAGCTGTCGGCCACGTCGTGCTCGGGGTCGGACAGGAGGGGGAAGCCGAGCCCGAACTTCTCGTCGAAGGCGGCCTGGACGGCGGGAGGATCGGGGCTGATGCCCACCACGGCGGTGTCGCCTACCTGGCCCAGCACGTCGCGCAGGCCGCATGCCTGGGCGGTGCATCCCGAGGTGTTGGCCTTGGGATAGAAGTAGACGAGGACCTTGCGGCCCCCGAAGTCCCCGAGCGAGACCGTCTGCCCCTGCTGGTCGACCAGGGCGAAGGTGGGGGCACGGTCGCCGGTTTCGAGCACGGCCGGCGAACCTAGTGCAGCCCGGGCACCTCGTCACGCCGCCCGGCGGCGCAGGTGGAGGCGCCCGGCCAGGCGCCACCCGCCCCAGGCGAGCAGGACCATGGCGACGACCGGTGCCCCGTAGCCCACGACCACGATCACCCCACCGACCACGGCGAGCGCCCCGTCGAGGGCCTGGTCCACACTGCGGGCCAACCCCGAGGCGGGCTCGCTGGGCACCGTGGCCGGTGCCGCCCCCGCCTCGGCCAGCGAGACGTCGATGGTGGCGAAGCTGGCCTGGTCGTCGAGCGACGCCTGCTGGGCGGCCAGTTGCTCGATCTGGGCCCGCGTCGACGACAGCCGCTCCCGCACGCTGAGGACCTCCCCCACGTTGGCGGCGGAGCCCATCAGGGTGGTGAGGGCTTCCTCCTCGGCCCGCAGGGCCCGTAGGCGGGCGTCGAGATCGACCAGCCGGGCGGTGACGTCCTCGCCGGTGATCTGGACCGAAACCACCTCGCCCAGACCGGCGAGGTCGTTGCGGGTGGCCTCGAAGCTCTCGCTGGGTACCCGCACGGTGAGCCGGGCCCGGGGCCCGTCGATGCCGTCCTCGCCGGAGTCCAGGCCCGAGGTGGTGGAGCTGACCACGAAGCCGCCCCGGGCACCAGCCAGCTCGGCCACCCGGTCGAAGGCCCGGCCGACGCTTCCGTCGGCCACCTCGATGCCGAACTGGGCTTGGCGCACGATCCGGGGCTGGACCCCCTCGACCACTTCGGGCCCGGCGCCCGGAGGAGGCTCGGGGGCGCCGGCGCCGGCCCGTGCCGGGACGGCGGTGTCGGCGGCCGGTGAGCGGACGGCGGCCGCCTCGTCGCCGTCGAAGGCCATGGCCGGGTCGGGCGCCGTCTCGCCGCCTGGCGAGCGGCTCGAGTCCCGGCCACCGGCGTCGACCAGGGCGACCACGCTCCCGGCGAGCACCAGGGCGGCCAGCACCGCCGCCGGCACCCAGCGCCGACCGGCCGGTGGCCAGAACCCTCGCCGGCTCCCTGCCGTCAGGTCCATCGATCCCATGGTCCGCTCCCTCGCTCGCCGGTCCTGGGCTAGGACGGCGGTAGGGACCGGTCTGGTTCCCCGAACCCGGCGGGAACTCCCGGCTAGGGCGCCTGCTCCTTGCCGGCGGCGATGGCCTTGAGCTTGGAGCCGGCCGAGATCTTCACCGCTTTGGAGGCAGGCACGTCGATGGCCTCGCCGGTCTGGGGGTTGCGCCCCGTGCGGGCGGCCCGATCGACCTGCTCGAAGGAGATGAACCCGGGGATGGTGACCTTGTCGCCACCCTTGGCGACGACCCCGGCGACCACGTCGAAGAGGCCCTTGAGGGTGGCGTCGACGTCGCGAGATTCGACGCCCGAACGCTGGCTGACCGCGTCGACGAGCTCGGATCGGTTCATGGTTTCCTCCGCTGGTGTATCCGGACCGGGGGGACCCGGGCCTCTTCGGAAGTCCCCTACGCGAGCCGACAGGCGCCGGCACTGTCAAACCACACCCGGCGCCTCCACCCGCTGCGGGCGAGCACCGGTGGGCTACACGTAGTCGTCGTCGCCACCCAGCGGGGGGTCGTCGGTGCGGTGGACGGCCGCCTCCTCGGCGGCCAGCTCCGCCCCTCGCTCGCTGGCCGGCTCGGCGAGGTCCTGCTCATCAGGCCCGGCCACGGTGGCCACCTCGTCCTTGGTGGTGTCCCTGCCGACCTCGGCATCGGGCGACACCAGGGGCCCGATGGGCTCCTCTGCCCGTTCGGCCAGGTCGGGACGGTCGGGCTCCTCGCGCGCCACCCGCTCAGCCAGCGATTCGTCGCCGTGGCCCGATCCCTCGAGATCGGTGTCGTCGACCCCGAGGGGCCGATCCGGCGGGTACTCGCCGGTGAGCTTGTCCTCGTCGAGCAGCTCGGAGCGGTTCGGGTCGTCGGCCATGGGACCTCCCTACCCGGCGCCGCCCGTCCCGGCACCACCGTCGACGGCCCGGCGCAGGGCGGCGACGAAGGCGGCAGCCTCGGTCGGGCCCCCACCATCGAGCAGGCTGCGCACCAGGGCGGAGGCCACGACCACCCCGTCGGCCTCGGCGCACACCTCGGCCGCCTGCTCGGGGGTGGAGATGCCGAAGCCGATGAGCACCGGGCGGTCGGTGACCGCCTTGAGGCGCCGGGCCATGATCCGGGCCGAGTCGGCCAGGCGGACCCGCTCGCCGGTGGTGCCCATCCGGCTCACGCCGTAGACGAAGCCGCGGGACCGGCCGGCGATGGCGGCCAGGCGGTCGTCGGGGGTGACCGGGGCGGCCAGCAGGACGGTCTCGATCCCGCCCTCGGCCGCCTCGGTCTCCCAGGTCGCCGACTCCTCCAGGGGCAGGTCGGGGATGATGGCCCCGGCCACGCCGGCGGCGGCCAGCGAGCGGGCGAAGCGGAGGTGGCCCGAGCGGTACACCAGGTTGTAGTAGGTCATCGCCACCAGGGGCACGTTCACCGGCGCCCGCCGCAGGTCGGCCAGGATCGACGCCGGGGTCGTCCCCCGGGCCAGGGCCCGAGCGGAGGCGCTCTGGATGGTCGGGCCGTCCATCACCGGGTCGGAGAACGGGATGCCGACCTCGACGGCGTCGGCGCCGGCGTCGACCACGGCCGCCAGGACGTCGGTCCAGTCGTCGCTCAACCCGCCGGTGACGTAGGGCACCACCAGCTTGGCGCCGGCCGAACGCCGGGACCGCAGGGCGGCTTCGAGGGACCCGGCGCTCACCGGCCGGCCAGGAGCTCGGCCACCTGGGCGACGTCCTTGTCGCCCCGGCCGCAGAGGTTGACCAGCACGGTGGCGCCGGCAGGGATGCTGCGTCCTGCCTCCCGGGCCACCCAGGCCAGGGCGTGGGCCGGTTCCAGGGCGGGGATGATGCCCTCGGTGCGGCTGAGCAGGGCGAAGGCGTCGAGGACGGCGCCGTCGTCGACGCTCGGGTACTCGGCCCGGCCCTCGGCCGCCAGGTGGGCGTGCTCGGGGCCCACCCCGGGGTAGTCGAGCCCGGCCGAGATCGACTGGGCCTCCTCGACCTGGCCGTGCTCGTCCTGGAGGAGCATGGAGGCCGAGCCGTGGACCACCCCCGGCAGGCCCCGACCGATGGCGGCGCCGCCCTCGGGCTGGACGCCGACCAGCCGGGCGTCGGTGTCGACGAAGCCGGCGAAGATGCCGGCGGCGTTGGACCCGCCCCCCACACAGGCCACCACCACGTCGGGCGCCCCGCCGAGCAGGGCCCGGCACTGGGCGGCGGCCTCGTCGCCGATCACCCGCTGCAGCTCCCGGACCATCCACGGGTAGGGATGCGGGCCCATCACCGAGCCCAGGCAGAAGTGGGTGCGCTCGACCGACGAGACCCAGTCGCGCATGGCTTCGTTCACCGCGTCCTTGAGGGTGCGGCTCCCCGAGGTGACGGGCCGCACCTCGGCGCCCAGCAAGTTCATGCGAAAGACGTTGAGCGCCTGGCGCTCGGTGTCGACCTCGCCCATGTAGATGGTGCAGTCGAAGCCGAACAGAGCGGCGGCGGTGGCCGTGGCCACCCCGTGCTGGCCGGCGCCGGTCTCGGCCACCAGGCGGTGCTTGCCCATGCGCTCGGTGAGCAGGGCCTGGCCGAGCACGTTGTTGATCTTGTGGGAGCCGGTGTGGTTGAGCTCGTCGCGCTTGAGCAGCAGCCGTACCCCGAGGCGCTCGGAGAGGTTGCGGGCCTCGGTCAGCGGAGAGGGTCGGCCGGCGTAGTCCCGGAGCAGGTCGTCGAGGCGGGACCGGAACCCACCGTCGGCCCACGCCTCGCCGAAGGCGGTTTCGAGCTCCAGGCAGGCGGGCAGCAGGGCCTCGGGGACGAAGCGGCCGCCGAAGTCGCCGAAGCGACCGTCGGGCCCGGGAGTGGTCATGGGGCGGTCGCCGGTCATCCGAGGTCCTGCCAGTCGTAGGGGGCATCGGTACCGGCCTCCCAGTCGGGCCGGGCGGCCGCCTTGGCGGCGGAGACGAAGGCTCGCACCAGGCGGGCATCCTTGTGGCCGGGCCGGGACTCCACGCCGCTGGCCACGTCGACCCCGAAGGGCCGCACCCGGGCGATGGCCTCGGCCACGTTGTCGGGGGTGAGGCCCCCGGCGATCACCAGGCGCTGCCCGGCCGGCACGTCTTCGGCCAGCGACCAGTCGAAGACCTTGCCCGACCCGGGACTGGCCCCGTCCACCAGCACCATGTCGGCGCCGTAGTCGGCCACCCGGGCGATCGAGGGGTGGCCGGCGGCGAAGCCCTTGAGCACGACCGAGACCCTCTCCTTGACCCAGCGGGTCTGCTCGGCCGTCTCCCGGCCGTGGAGCTGGGCCGCCTTGAGCCTGGCCCCGTCGACCACCGAGACCACTCGTTCGGGTGCCTCGTCGCGGAACACGCCGACGGTCAACACCTCCGGCGGCAACCGGCGCACGATGTCGCGCACCAGCTGGGCGGCCACCTGGCGGGGCGAGGGGGCGAAGACGAAGCCGACGGCGTCGGCCCCCATGGCCACCGCCAGCAAGGCGTCGCTCTCGCTGGTGGTCCCGCAGATCTTGACGAAGGTCACGTCCGTACCCGGGCCGCCGGCGCCAGGCCCCGGACGGCCCCGGCAGGGTCGGCGCTGGTGACCAGGGCCTCGCCGACGAGCACGGCGTGGTAGCCGGCGTCGGCCAGGCGCTGGGCGTCGCCGGGCCCGTGGATGCCGGACTCGGCCACCGTGACCGTGTCGTGGCCGAGGCGGGAACGCAGGCGGCGGGCCAGGTCGTGGTCGACCTCGAAGGTGGTGAG
The DNA here is from genome assembly GCA_035553895.1 of Acidimicrobiales bacterium. Lineage (GTDB taxonomy): Bacteria > Actinomycetota > Acidimicrobiia > Acidimicrobiales > CADCSY01 > JADDRA01. The sequence goes on from DATMJI010000048.1 coordinate 9,264, forward strand.
ATCGCGCTGGTTGACCCCGACCAGGGTGGCCCCGGCCGCCAAGGCCCGGTCGGCTTCGGCCCCGTCGTGCACCTCGACCAGGGCATCGAGACCCACCTCGGCGGCGAGACCCACCAGCTCGGGCAACTCCCGGTCCCCGAGGGCGGCCACGATGAGCAGGACGGCGTCCGCACCCATGATGCGGGCGTCGAGCACGTCGCGGGGCCCGACGGTGAAGTCCTTGCGCAGTACGGGCAAAGGGCAGGCCCGCCGGGCCCCAGCCAGGTCGGCCGCTGATCCGCCGAAGAACTCGGCGTCGGTCAGCACCGACAGGGCGGCCGCCCCCCCAGCGTGGTAGCTGGTGGCCAGTGCCGCCGGGTCGAGGCCCGGGGCCAACTCCCCCCGCGACGGCGAGCGCCGCTTGACCTCGGCGATCACGCCGAGCCGGTGGCCCGCCGCCAGCGCCGCGGCGAAGCCCCGGGTGGGCGGGGCCGCGGCCGCCGCCTGGTGCAGGTCCTCGAGCGGGCGCCCATCGGTGGCGGCCGCTCGGCGGTGGGCGGCCACGATCCGGTCGAGGTACGTGGCCACCGCCACAGGGTAGCGACCGGGCGTCGCCGGAAGCTGCCCGTTCTCTGTCGGCGGCGTAGTGCCTCCCCCGGTGCAGCCGACAAAGAACGGGAGGGAAGCGGCCAGCGGGCGCCGCCGGCGCTACTCGTTGCGGGTGGCCCGGGCCAGGGCGACCAGGGGCATGACCACGAAGCCAACACAGGCGGCGACGAAGCTGGCGGCGGCCAGGGCGATGAGTCCGGCGGAGCCGACGACCAGCCCCAGGGCACCGAGGGCGACAGCGGCGGCGAAGGCGCCCACGGGGACGAGGGTGACGACCCGCCCGAGGCGGCTGCCACCGGCGTCACCGGGCCGGTAGGGCTCGTCGGGCACGTCTCGGGGATCGATGTCGTCGGCACCGTCGTCGAAGGGGCGGAAGAGCTGCCCTTCGCCGGTGGGGTCCCCCTGGCCGGGACCCTGCCCCGCCGAACGGTCGTAGGCCAGGCGCCGGGCCTCGTCGCCGAGGATGCTCCAGGCGGCGTTGATGGCTCGCATCCGGCGCTCGGCGTCGGCCCGGGTGGCCCCGTCGGCAGCGGCGAAGAAGTCCGGGTGATGGGCCCGGGCCAGGCGGAAGTAGGCCCGACGGATGTCGCCCGCCGACGCCCGCTCGTCGACGCCGAGCACCTCGTAGGGGGTCACCGGGCGATGCTAGGAGGTTGCTGATCTAACCGTGCGCAGCCTCGGCGAGGTGTTCGGCGTTCATCGCAAGGACGCAGCGAGGAAGGAAATGCCTGGCGCATTTTCGATGAGTGAGGACGCCGCGAGGGGCGTCGACAGCCGCCGAGATGCGTGCGGCCATTAGATCAGGAGCCTCCTAGGAGTCGGTGGTGGTCGCCGTGGTCGAGGGCGCCGGCGCCGTCGGTGGCGGCGGGTCCACGCAGGCGGGGACCTCGAGATCCACCGTCAGCGGTGCCGGCCCCGGGGCCACTGGGGGGGGT
>DATMJI010000049.1:0-7474 GCA_035553895.1 Acidimicrobiales bacterium
TTTCTCACCCACCACCTGGTCATGGACAAGGGCAAGCTGGTCAACTACCAGATCTGCACACCGTCGACCATCAACGCCTCGCCCCGCGACCCCTTCGGCCAGCCCGGCCCCTACGAGCAGGCCATCATGAACACCCCGATCCTCGAGGACGTCGACGAGTCCTCGAAGTTCACCTCCATCGACATGTTGCGGGCCGTGCGCAGCTTCGACCCGTGCATGCCCTGCACGACGCATGCCGACACCGGTAGGGGTGAGGTGGTGCGCGAGGTCAATACCTGCTCGTGCGGCGGGGAGTGAGCACCGGTTAGCGGTGCCGGGGCGCGTCCTCGGGTGGGCAGTAGGGGATGCTCTGGTGGGCGTTGTGGGTCCCGTGGTTGCGGTGGGGCACCGAGGCGTGGGCCTGACCGGTGGCCCGGTGCTCGCACCCGGTGTGGGTGGCACCGGCGGCCGAGGCGGGCACGACGGCCAGCGCCGTCCCCAAGGTGCAGACGATGAGCAGCTTTCGCATGTCTTTCTCCTCTTGTGAGATTCATGAGCGGTGGTGCTAGCTGAGGCAGAACTCTTCCCGTCGTCTGGACGTTCCTAATCCCCTCGCTCCTTTTTCCCGGGAGGGCATCAGGCGGGGAAGGCGATGGTGCTCAGCAGGGCGTTCTCGGCCTGGCGGGAGTCCAGCCGGGTGTGCTGGACGACGATGGGCATGTCGCTCTCGATGAGCGAGGCGTAGGCCGTCGCCCTGGGTATGGGCTCGGGGTCGACCAGGTCGTCGAAGCGCTGGTGCCGCGTACGCCGGGCCGGGACACTCAGCCGGTAGGGGCCCCCGGGTGGGCGGTCCTCGTAGAAGACGGTGATGCGGACCTGGGCGTCGGCGTCGCCCGTGTTGACCATGCACGCCGTCTCGTGGCTGGTCATCTCCGGTTCCGGTCCGGTGGAGGTGGCGGGGATCCATCCCTCGGCGATCACCCACCGCGTGCTTCCCAGTGCGTCCATCTCATGCGCTCCTCTCTCGCTGGTCGCCCGGGCGGGGTGCCCACCGCCGCTCCGGCCTGGTATCGCCGCTATCGCCGTGCAGCGCGGCCCGGAGCAGCTCGGCCAGGTGCATGCCCCTGCGCCCGGCCGCCCGGCCCTGGGCCACCTGGGTGCGGCAGCTGAAGCCGTCGGCGAGCAGGACGTCGCCGTCGCCGGCGGCCCGCACCGCCGGGAGCAGCACCCGCTCGGCACACGCCTCCGACACCTCGTAGTGACCCACCTCGAAGCCGAAGTTCCCGGCCAGCCCGCAGCAGCCCGAGTCGAGCACGTCGGCGTCCACGCCCATGCCCGCCAGCAGGGCGTGGTCGGCCTTGACCCCCATGACGGCGTGGTGGTGGCAGTGGGTCTGCACCAGGGCCTTGCGGGCGAGCCTCGGTGGCTCCCAGCCCGGGCTGTGGTGGACGAGCAGCTCGGCCAGGGTGACTGTCTGGCGCTGGAGCCGGGTCACGTCGTCGTCGTGGGGGAACAGCTCGGGGGCGTCGGCCCGGAACACCGCCGTACAGCTCGGCTCGAGTCCCAGCACCAGCCCGCCTGAGCGGATGTGGGGCCGCAGGGTTTTCACCGAACGCTGGAGCACCCGGCGGGCGGTCTTGAGCTGCCCGGTGGAGATCCAGGTGAGCCCGCAACAGACGGACTGCTCCGGGACGCGCACCCGCCAGCCGGCACCCTCGAGCACCTCGACGGCGGCCTGGGCCACCGACGGGTGGAAGTGGTTGTCGAAGGTGTCGGGCCACACCAGCACGTCGCCCCGGGCACCGTCACCCGTTGCCGGGCGCCGGTGGAACCAGTGCTGGAAGGTCTGGCCGGCCAAGACGGGGAGTTGGCGGCGGGCATCCACCCCGGCCAGCCACTTGGCGGCTGTGGAGGCGACCGGCGCCTGGCTGATCCGGTTCACGGCCTGCGGCGATCGAGCGGCCAGGGTGGCCCACACCGGGAGCCAGCCCATGGAGTAGTGCGACCGGGGCCGCAGGCGCCGGGCGTAGTGGTGGGACAAGAACTCGGCCTTGTAGGTGGCCATGTCGACGTTGACCGGGCAGTCGGCCTTGCACCCCTTGCACGCCAGGCAGAGATCCAGGGCATTGCGGACGGCCTTCGAGCGCCAGCCGTCGGTCACCGGCCCGCCCCGGGCCCCACCGTCGAGCATCTCGAACAGCAGGCGGGCCCGCCCCCGGGTGCTGTGCTCCTCCTCCCGGGTGACCATGTACGAGGGGCACATCACCCCGCCTGCCTCCCGCCGGCACTTGCCGACGCCCACGCAGCGCAGCACGGCTCGCCCGAAGCTGCCCGAGTCGTGGGGGTAGCCGAAGAACGTGGCGGTGGCGCCGTGGTCGTAGTCGACGCCGAGGCGGAGGTGGTGGTCGAGAGGAGCGGGCGCCACCACCTTGCCGGGGTTCATCCGGTCGTCGGGATCGAAGATGGCCTTGAGCTGGGCGAAGGCGCCGACGATCTCGTCGCCGAACATCCTCGGGAGCAGCTCACCGCGAGCCTGGCCGTCGCCGTGCTCGCCTGACAGCGACCCGCCGTAGGAGCTGACCAGGTCGGCGGCCCGCTCCACGAAGGCCCGGAACTGGCGCACCCCGGCGGCGCTGCCCAGGTCGAAGGGGATGCGAGTGTGGACGCAGCCCTGGCCGAAGTGGCCGTAGAGGGGGGCCTGGGCGTAGCCGAACTCGTCATGGAGGCGGAGGAAGTCCCGGAGGTAGTCCCCCAGGCGGTCGGGCCCCACGGCCGAGTCCTCCCATCCCGGCCAGGTGTCCGGTTCTCCGGGCACGCGCGCCGTCGCCCCCAGCGCCGACTCCCGGACGCGCCACAGCTCCTTCTCCCGGTCGGGGTGGTCCACGACGCTGACGTCGCCGTCGTGGTGGCGGCGTCCGAGCTGTTCAAGGAGTTGCCTGGCCCGGTCGTCGGCCTCGGCGCGGCTGTCCCCACCGAACTGGGCGAGCAGCCAGGCGGTGCCGTGGGGAAGCAGGTCGAGCGCTTGGGGGTTCAGGTGCTTGCGGCGCTGGAAGCCGACCAGCGTGGCGTCGATGCCTTCCAGGGCGATGGGCCCCGCTTCCACCACGGCCGGCACGGCGTCGCCGGCGCTGGCGATGTCGGGGTAGCCCAGCACCACCATTGTCCGGTGGTGGACGCGGGGGACGAGCTCGAGCTCGGCCCGCAGCACCGTGACGAGGGTCCCCTCCGACCCCACCAGGGCCCGGGCCACGTGCAAGCCCCGCTCGGGGAGGAGCGAGTCGAGGTTGTAGCCGGACACCCGCCGGGGGATGTCGGGGAACCGGGCCCGGATCTGGTCACCGTAGCGATCGGCCAGGGCCCGCAGCTGCTGGTGGATCTCGGCCGGGCGACCACCCGAGCGCACCAGTGCTTCGTAGTCGTCGTCGGGGGTCTGGCCCACCCACAGGCGGGTCCCGTCGTAGAGCAGGACCTCGAGCCGCTTGACGTTGTCGACGACCTTGCCCGTGCGCTGCGCCGTCGCTCCGCACGAGTTGTTGCCGATCATGCCCCCGAGGGTGCAGTGGTTGTGGGTGGCCGGCTCGGGGCCGAACTCGATGTCCCACTGCCGCAACACGTCGTTCAGGTGGTCGAGGACGATGCCGGGCTCGACCACGCACGTGCGCCGATCGGGGTCCACCGACACCACCCGGTTGCAGTACTTCGACCAGTCGAGCACCACGGCGGTGTTCGTGCACTGGCCGGCCAGGCTGGTTCCCCCACCGCGGGAGAGCAGCGGGGCACGGAACCGGCGGCAGACGGCCACGGCAGCGACGGCGGCGTCGACGGTGCGGGGTACCACCACGCCGATCGGCACCTGCCGGTAGTTGGAGGAGTCGGTGGAGTAGGCCGCCCGGGAGCCGGCGTCGAAGCGGACCTCGCCGTCGACCTCGGCGACGAGGTGGCGTTCCAGGGCGGCGACGTCGATCTCGGTGTCGGTGGTCCGGCGGGCCGTCGGCGGTGGCAGCCGCACGGCGGTCACGAGAGGAATGCTCGGATCTTGTCCCGGGCGATGGCCACCGCCGTCGACGCCGTGTGGGGCTGGCCCCGGAGGAAGGCCTGGGTGAAGTGCTTGGCCTGCTCGTAGGTCACCTTGCCCGGCATCGGCGGCTCGTCGGGGTTGACGTCGCAGTCGACGATGCCGGGACCCGGATAGGACAGCAGCGCCTGGATGGCCGGAGCGACACCGGCGGGCTCGGTCACCTTGGCGCCGTAGCCGCCGCTCGCCGAGGCCCAGGCGGCGAAGTCGGCCACCGGCTGGCGATGGCGCACGGCGTACTCGGGGTAGCCGAGCACGATCTGCTCCCAGAGGATCTGGCCGTAGGAGTTGTTGTTGTTGACCACCACCTTGATGGGAAGCTGGTGGCGCACGGCGGTGAGGAACTCGGCCATGAGCATGGCGAAGCCCCCGTCACCGACGAAGGCGATCACCTGGCGGTGGGGGAAGGCATGTTGCATGGCGATGGCGTAGGGCAGCCCCGGTGCCATGGTGGCCAGGTTCCCGGAGAGGTAGAACTCCCGCCCACCGCGGATGGTCCAGTGCCGGGCCGACCAGGTGGCGATGGTCCCCGAGTCGCAGGTGAGGATGGCGTCGTCGCTGGCCGCCTCGTCGGTCACGTGCATCAGGTACTGCGGGGCGATGGGATCACGGGTGGCGTCTTCCAGGGCCGCCATCTCCGAGCGCCAGCGCTGCATCTCGGCCTGGTACTTCTCGAGGAACGACCGGTCCCGGCCGCTGCCGAGGAGGGGGAGCAGGCCCTGGAGGCCGAGCTTGGCATCGGCCACCACCGGGGCCTCGACGGGGAGGCGGAGCCCGACCAGGGAGGCGTCCACGTCGATCTGGGCCACCCGCACCAGGCCCGGCGAGGGGAGGTGCTTGGCGTAGGGGAACGAGGTGCCCACCATGAGCAGGGTGTCGCACTCCTCCATCAGCTCCTCGCTGGGGCGGGTGCCGAGCAGTCCCAGCCCTCCGGTGGTGAGGGGGTGGTCGTCGGGGACCTCGGCCTGGCCCGGCAGGGTCTTGACGATGGGCGCCGCCAGCTCCTCGGCCACGGCCAGGACCTCGTCGCGGGCGGGCAACGCCCCGGCCCCCACCAGCATGGCCGTGTTCGAGCCGGCGGCGAGGAGCTCGGCGGCCGCCCGCAGGTCGCCTTCGACGGGTTGATTGGCAGAGCTGCGGAACAGGGCGGACGTCGACGGGGACGTCGCCGGGGCGACGTGGCGGTAGGGATCGGCGCCGATGGGGGCGACCTGGATGTCGTTGGGGAAGCTGAGTTGGGCCACCGTGCGCTTGGCCAGGGCGTTGCGGATGGCGATGTCGACCACGGCCGGCATTTGCTGGGGGTTGGTGACCATCAGGTTGTAGGCGGCCACGTCCTGGAACAGGCGGTCGAGGTGCACCTCTTGCTGGTCGCGGGTGCCCAGCACCGACGTCTCCTGCATGCCGGTGAGGGCCAGGACCGGGGTGTGGTCGAGCTTGGCGTCGTAGAGCCCGTTGAGCAGGTGGATGGCGCCGAGGCCCGACGTGGCGCAGCGCACGCCGATCTTCCCGGTGGCCTTGGCGTAGCCGGTAGCCATGAACGCCGCCGCCTCCTCGTGGTGGACGAGGACGAACTGGAGGTCGTCCCGGAGGCGCCGGAAGCCCTCCATCAACCCGTTGATGCCGTCACCGGGGAGGCCGAAGATCGTGTCCACCCCCTACGCCACCAGGCGCCTGGCCAGGCTCTCGCCGACCGTCTCGTCCATCGCACAGCCTCCTCACCACAGCCGGCGTGCACCCGGTCGGTGGCGGCGGGGCTGCGGTCGACTGACCCCTACCTCCACCCCGCGGCCGGCAAACGGGAGGCTTTGCTCAGGCCCCCTCCGGGCCGGCGGCGATCGCCGGGCCACGCCGGGAGGCAACTGGTGGTCAGGCCAGACCACGGGTAGACGCTTCTAACCACCAGAACGGGAGGGGTGGTGGCGGGTCGCCGGTGACGGATCGCCGGAGACGGGTGGAGACGGCCGCCCCCGATGCATCCTTCCCGCCGTTGCGGGGATAGGTCTGGCATGAGCGCTGAACCGGAGACCGGGGGCCGGTCGCCCGTCGTGGTGGTCACCGGTGCGTCGGCCGGCATCGGCCGGGCCATCGCCGTGGCCTTCGCCGGCGCCGGCTTCGATGTGGGCCTGCTGGCCCGGGGCCGGGCCGGGCTCGACGGGGCCGCCGCCGAGGTGGAGCAGCGGGGGCGCCGGGCCCTGGCGCTGCCCTGCGACGTGGCCGACCACGCCCAGGTGGCCCGGGCGGCGGAGCGGGCCGAGGCCGAGCTGGGGCCCATCGACGTGTGGGTCAACAACGCCATGACCACCGCCTTTGCCCCCTCGTGGGAGCTGCGTCCCGAAGACTTCCAGCGAGCGGTGGAGGTGACGTTCCTCGGCCAGGTGTGGGGCACCCTCGTCGCCCTGGAGCACTTCCGGCCCCGGGACCGAGGCACCATCGTCGACGTCGGCTCGGCCCTGTCGTTCCTCGGCATCCCGTTGCAGTCGGCCTACTGCTCGTCCAAGTTCGCCTGCCGGGGCTTCTTCGAGTCGGTCCGGGCCGAGCTTCTCCACGAGGGGAGCAACGTCGTCATGTCCATGGTCCATCCACCGGCGGTGAACACGCCGCAGTTCAGCTGGTGCCTCTCCCAGATGGGGCACCATCCCCAGCCCGTCCCGCCCATCTACCAGCCCGAGGTCGTCGCCGCCTCGGTCCTGGCCGCGGCCCGGGACGGCCGCCGGTCCACGGTGGTGGGATCGTGGAACCGGGTGGTGGTGGCGGCCGGAAAGTACACCCCCGGCCTCGGCAACCACTTCGCCTCCCTCGGCGCCTGGGAGTCGCAGTTGACCGACCGCCCGACCGGCGACGACCGCCCGGCCAACCTTCGCCGCCCGGCCGACGAGGACGAGGACTTCGGCGCCCATGGCGTCTTCGACGATGCTTCGGGCGGGTTCTGGGACCCGAGCTACCTGCGCAGCCTGCCCTCCACCGCCGCCACCATGGCCCGGGCGGGCTGGCGCACCGGGACCGAGAAGCTGCGGTGGGTCCGCCGGCGTTTCGCCGGCCCGGGACGGCACCTGGCGCCGTCCGGCACCGCCGGTCGGGGCCGGCCCCGCCGAGACGGTAGCGTGGGCACTGATCGACGGTGAAGGGCTAGAGCGCACTGGTCCCCATCGCATTGCATTGGCATGCGGCCGACCCCATCTCCGTGGCGGGGCCCTTCGTCTGTCATCGACAGCAAGGGGGGCAGGACATGCCCGACCACCAAACCGCCGTTCCGGCGGCGGCACTGGCCGCGCTCTCCAACTTCGTCCTGGAGGGCCGGTCCCTCGAGGAGGCGCTGTCGCACATCTGCGCAGTGGCGGTGGCGACGCTGCCAGGAGCCGAAGAGGCGTCGGTGACCCTGCTGGGCGAGGGGACGGGGACGGGGATGACGTACGGGGC
>DATMJI010000050.1:0-3330 GCA_035553895.1 Acidimicrobiales bacterium
GTCATCCCGTCGGTGAGCACCACCAGCACCGAGGGGCGGGTATCGCCGCCGTGGCCAAGATGCGGCCCCGCCCCTCGGTGCTGGTGGTGCTCACCGACGGGATGACGCCGTGGCCGGCCGAGGCCCCCAAGGCCATGGAGGTGGTCGTCGGCCTCATCGGCGACGAGGGCGACTCCCGGGGCGGGCAGGCCTGGGCACCCCCGGCGTGGGCCCGGGTCGTTCACGTCGGCACCGCCGCCTGAGGGCCGGGCCGTCCGCCTCATGGCCCGCTGGTGCGACCGCCTGGAGCCGGTGACCGAGCTGGTCGAGTGCGGGGGCCAGCGCCACCGGGTCACCTGGCGGGCCGGGAGCCTGGTGGTGGAAGACCACGACGTGGTGGCCGAGCGGGCCATGAAGGCCCTCGGGGCGGAGACGCCGGCGTGCCTGCGCCTGGTCAAGCAATGGCGAGACCTGAGCTCGTGGGCCACCTCCGCCGAGCTGTTCACCCAGATGCGCCGGCGCCTGGGCGACGAGCGCATCATGGCCCCGGGCGAGCTGGGCCGGCGCCACGAGCTGACCCTGCTGCTCACCTGGGAGCGGGCGTGGCGGACCTCGTCGTACTACGGGTCCGGCCACGAGCGGCTGCTGGCCGACCAGCTGGAGCGCCGGGCCGTCGAACCCCTCACCCACCACCTCAACCAGTGGGCGGCCCGGTTGGGCTGCCCGCCGGCACCCTCGGTCCAGCTCAAGCTGCAGCGCCCGGGCCAGCCGGCCCGGGCCACGGGCACCATCGACCGCTACGCCTCCCGGATCAAGGCGGGACTCGGCGTGCGTTGGGTCCTCGACGTGTGGGCCCGGGGCCTGGCCAGCATCGACGACGGCTTCGTGCTCGAGGTCGTCCCCTCGCCGGCGGGCCTGGGCGCACGGGCCCTTCGCTGGGAGACCGAGGGGGACGGCGCCGCCCGGGCCGTGGTCGCCCCCGCCCGCCTGGGGCGGGACCGCCAGGGTGCCTGGCGGCTGTCCTGGGAGGCCCGGTGACGGCTCGGCAGCGGCGATCGGGGAACCGGACCCGGGGCAGGCGCCGTCTCATGGTCATGACCCGGCTCCTCGCCTGCCTGGCGCTGCTGATGGCCGTCCTCTCCGCCTGCACCACCGCCTCGGACCCGACCGTCGACGAGGTCGCCCCTCCCTACGACGATCCGGCGCCCTCCGCTCCCGGCGACGATGATTCGCCCGTGGAGCCGGGCGGTATCGACGACGGCTACAACCTCACGAGCCAGCTGACGGGACGGTGGCTCGACGCCGGCGGGGATCCCGTGGCCGACGGGTTGCGCCGTGACGGCGGACCGTCGGAGATGACCCTCCAAGTGAGCTACGGGCCCGACCACTGCGACTGGGACGACATCGTGCTGCTCAGCCTGGCCTGGCCCGTCGGCACCGTCGTCACCGTCTACGACCCGGAGACGACCCGCCAGTACGCCCGCGACGTCGACGCCACCCTGGGCCCGTCGCTGCGCACCACCTTCGCCGCCGACGTCGAGGCGCCGGCCGACGCCGTCGACACCGGCTACCACCGGATGGGCAACCGGCTGCTGGTCGGCCCCGCCAGCGCCGAGGACGCCGTCTACGTGGCCCGCCCCGGCGGGTCGGTCGAGCGCTGGCCCCGGGTCGTCCCGCCGGCCATCTGTGCCTGAGCTTCCCGTGAGCGTTCCCCGCCTGCTGCCCATGCTGGCCGGGGGCGAGGGCGTCCCGTCCCGGCCCGAGCACTACCTGCTGGAGCCCAAGCTCGACGGCCAGCGGGTGGTGATCACCGTCGAGGGCGGCGAGGTGGTCCTGTCCAACCGGCGGGGAAGCGAAATCACCCCGACCTACCCGGAACTGGGCGAGCTGGGCGAGGTCCTGGGCACCCAGGCCGCCGTCCTCGACGGAGAGGTGGTGGCCTTCGACCGGCACGGCCGGGCCAGCTTCGGGCGCCTCCAGCAACGCATGCACGTGATGCGCCCGTCGCCGGTGCTGGTGAGCGAGTGCCCCGTCGCCTTCGCCGCCTTCGACGTGCTCTGGCTCGACGGCCGGTCGCTGGTCGAGCGCCCCCAGTCCGAACGCCGGGAGGTCCTCGATGGCCTGGGCTTGCGGGGCCGGTGGTGGCAAACCGTCCCCGTCCTCGACGCCACCCCGGCCGAAGCCCTGGAGGCCTGCCGGGCCCTCGGCCTGGAGGGCTACATGGCCAAGCGCCGGGACGCCCCCTACCTGCCCGGGCGGCGCTCGCCGGCGTGGCGCAAGGTCAAGCACGTGCGCCGCCGGGAGCTGGTGGTGGGCGGGTGGTCCCCCGGCCAGGGCAACCGGGCGTCGAGCATCGGCTCGCTGGCGCTCGGCGCCTACGACGTGGGCCTCGCCGAGGCCGAGCGCCGGGGCCAGGGGCAACGCCTCCTCTACGTGGGCCAGGCCGGATCGGGACTCTCGCAGGCGGTCATCGCCCAGCTCCGGACGCTGTTCGACCAGATCGGCGACGAGGAGTCGCCGTTCACCCCCGCTCCCCCGCTCCCCCTCCACCACGTCCGGCCGCTGCTGGTGGTGGAGGTGGGCTACGCCGAGGTCACCACCGACGGCGTGCTGCGCCACCCCCGGGTCCAGGGGCTGCGCACCGACGTGGTGGCCACCGATGTGGTGGTCGACGGCGACCTGGCCGGCGTGGGCGGGGCTCGGCCGTGCTAGGACGGCACCCGTGACGTCCATCGAGATCGAAGGCCACGCCCTCAAGCTGTCCAACCTCGACAAGGTGCTGTACCCGGCCAGCGGCTTCACCAAGGGCGAGGTCATCGACTACTACGCCCGGGTGGCACCGGTGCTGCTGAGCCACCTGGGCGACCGGGCCCTGACCCTGCGGCGCTTCCCCGACGGGGTGGAGGGCGGCTCGTTCTACGAGAAGAACTGCCCCAAGCACCGGCCCGGCTGGGTGGGCGTGCACCGGGTCACCGGCAGCGACGGCACCATCGACTTCTGCCGCATCGACTCGCTGGCCGCCCTCACCTGGGTGGCCAACCTGGCCGCCCTGGAGCTGCATACCTCCATGGCCCGGGGCATCGACCCCGATACCCCCACCATGGTGGTCTTCGACCTCGACCCCGGCGCCCCGGCCGCCGTGCTGGAGTGCGCCGAGGTCGCCCTGTGGATCCGCGAGGTCCTGGCCGGCGTGGGCCTGGACTGCCTGGCCAAGACCAGCGGGTCCAAGGGCCTGCAGGTGTACCTGCCCCTCAACACCCCCGCCACCTACGAGGCCACGTCGGGCTTCGCCCACCACCTGGCCCAGCTGCTGGAGCGCGAACGCCCCGAGCTGGTGGTCAGCGTGCAGCG
>DATMJI010000051.1:0-13964 GCA_035553895.1 Acidimicrobiales bacterium
AGCCGCAGCGAGGCCCTCGCCTGGTGCGTGCGCCTGGTCGGGCGCAACGAGGCGGAGTGGATCGACCGCCTGCGCCAGGCCCTGGTGGCGGTGGAGGAAGCCCGCTCAGCCGGGCCGGCCGGCGCCTGAGCGCCGGGCCAAGGGGGCCATCGCGACGGCCGCCGATCCCGCCCCCCGGCACGTTCTTTGTCGGATGGACCGGGCCTGACACCGCTCATCCGACAAAGAACGAGAAGACGGCCTACGGGAAGACCGAGGCGGTGCTAGCCGCCGCCGGCACCGAAGACGTGGACGAGCTCCTCGGGGACCGGTCGCTCGAGCTGGGCGTAGGTGCACGAGGCCGCGTCCCGGTCGAAGCGCCAGCGCACCAGGTGCGTGGCGTGGCGGAAGCGGTCGCCCTGGAGGTTGTCGTAAGCGACCTCGGCCACCAGGGCGATGCGCAACGGCTCCCACGAGGCGTCCTTGCCGGCGTTCCAGCGCGACGTCCCCCCCGGGAGGCGCTGGCCGCCCCGGCGGGCGGCCGACTCGGCCTCGGCCCACTCCCGCCAGGGGTGGCCCTCCAGGGCCCCCTCCCGTAGGGGGGCGAGCTCGTCGAGCAGCTCCCGGCGCCGGTTGGCGTTGAACGAGGTGGCCACGCCCACGTGGTGCAGGGTGGCATCGCCGTCGTAGAGGCCGAGCAGCAGGGAGCCCACCCCCTCGCCGTCCTTGTGGATCCGGAAGCCCGCCACCACGCAATCGGCCGTGCGCTGGTGCTTGACCTTGAGCATCAGCCGCTTGTCGGGCACGTAGGCCAGGTCGGGGGCCTTGGCGATGACCCCGTCGAGGCCCGCTCCCTCGAAGCGGGCGAACCAGTCGGCCGCCACCTCGGGATCGGTGGTGGCCGGGGTCAGGTGCACCGGCGGCCGGGCGCCGTCGAGGAGGGACTCCAGGCGGGCCCGGCGCTCGGCGAAGGGCCGGGCCCGGAGGTCGTCGCCACCCACGGCCAGCAGGTCGAAGGCGACGAACGACGCCGGGGTCTGCTCGGCCAGCAGCTGGACCCGGGAGTCGGCCGGGTGGATGCGCTGGAGCAGGGCGTCGAAGTCGAGTCCCTGGCGGCCGGCGATGACGATCTCGCCGTCAAGCACGGCGCGCTCGGGGAGGGCGGACCGCAGCGGGCCGGCCAGCTCGGGGAAGTAGCGGGTGAGGGGCCGCTCCTTGCGGCTGCCCAGCTCCACCTCGTCACCGTCACGGAAGGCGATGCAGCGGAAGCCGTCCCACTTGGGCTCGTAGACCAGCCCCCCGCCGCGCGGCAGGTCCCGCACCAGCTTGGCCAGCATGGGGGCCACAGGAGGCATTACCGGCAGGTCCATACGCCGGCGCCTCTAGTTGACCCGGGGGTCCAGGGGCACGTTGGCCAGCCACGCCACCTTGCCGCCCTGGCGGCGCAGGACCAGGCGCCACAAGTCGTCGGGCTTGGCACACACGACGTCGTCGGGAGCGGCATCGAGCACCACCCACGCCCCCTCGTCGATCTCGGCCTGGAGCTGGCCCGGGCCCCAGCCGGCGTGGCCCACGAAGACCCTGAGGGTCTCCACGGGTACGTCCACGTCCTCGGGGTCGCTGCCGAGGTCGACGGTGCCCAGACGGCCGGTGACCGGCGCCCAGCCGTGGCCGGCCGACGACGTCGACCCCCGGGCCAGCCCGATGGCGCCGTCGGTGGCCACCGGCCCGCCCACGAAGACCACGGCGGGGTCGGCGGCCAGGTCGGCCCAGGCGGGCAGGGGGTCGTCGACGGCCGTCTCGCTGGGCCGGTTGAGCACCACCCCGAGGGCGCCGCCCTCGTCCTCGACGGCCAGCACCAGCACCACGGTGCGGGCGAAGTTGGGGTCGGCCAGGCGGGGCGACGCCACCAGCAGGCGACCGGGGCGGACCTCCTCGTCCATGGCGGCTACTTCAACAGCCGCGACAGGCGGCGGTCGGCGAGGGTGCGGCCGGCGGTCTGGCAGCGGGGGCAGTAGGTGACCTCGTAGCTCTCGTAGGAGACCCGGGCCAGGGTGTCGCCGCAGCTCGGGCAGGGCTGGCCGTGGCGGCCGTGGACGATCCAGTGGTCGCCCGGCTTGGTGGGCAGCCCGCCCCGGCGGCGGCGCTCGATGGTCAGGCCCTCGGCCAGCACGGCCCCGGCGGCGGCCACCAGGCGCTCCCGCTCGGCGGCGTCGAGGGAGGCCAGGGTGGCGTAGGGGGAGAGCCGGGCCCGGTGCAGGGCGTCGTCGGTGTAGCCCCGGCCCATGCCGGCCACGGTGCGCTGGTCACGCAGGATGGTGTGGACCCGGCGGCGGTCGTCGCCGGAGCGGATGAGCTCGGCGAACTCGTCGCCACCGGCCTCGGGGCCGAGACGGTCGAGGGGCCCGCCGTCGCCTGGAGCCAGCACCCACCACGCCGCCTTGCGTTCGGTGCCGAACTCCTTGACCAGGACCGATGGGCGTCCGGCCAGGCCCAGGCGCAGGACGCCGTTACGGGGCCGGGTGGTCCGGGGTGGGTCCTCCACGTCGATGCGGCCACCCTGGGACAGGTGGACCAGCAGCCGGGTGCCGCCGGGGAAGGCCCACACCAGGTACTTGCCCCGCCGGCCCACCGCCTCGACCGCCTGGCCCACCAGGGTGGAGGGATCGGGGGTGACCGTCTTGAGCGCCGAGAACGACAGGGGCTGCCAGGCGACCAGCTCGGCACCGGCCGCCACCTCGTGGAGGCGCTCGGCCAGGGCCTGCATCTCCGGCAGCTCAGGCACGGTCGGCGTCCGCCCTCAGCGTGGTGCGGGCCACCTCCGTGCGCTCGGCCAGCCACGCCGGGGGGCCGATGGCCGGCGCCAGCCGGTCGGGGGCGCAGGCCAGCTCGACCACCAGGCGCACCGCCGCCAGGAAGTCGCCGACCACCACGTGCTCGGGGCCCACGCCAGCGGGCTCGGCCCCGTCCAGGGCGTTGTGGTAGTTGCCCAGCGGCAGGGCCAGGCCCGATGCCCGGTAGCCGGCGGCGCAGAAGGCGGTGGCCTCGCAGGCCCCGCCGTCCATCAGCTTGCGCTGCCAGCGCCAGGCGGGGTCGGCCTCGCCCAGGCAGCGGGCGGCCGCCACCAGGGCGCCGGTCAGGCCGGGATCGAAGATGCTGGCCCGGTCGCCCACCCGCACGATGACCCCTCCACCCTGGGGGGCGTCGGCCAGCGCCTTGGAGCACTCCAGGGAGACGACCGACGCCGCCCGGGGGACGGTGCCGAGGCGGATGGCCTCCAGGGCGCCGAGGAACCCGATCTCCTCGGCTCGGGTGAACAGGCCCCAGACGGCCACGCCGTCAGGACGCCGGCGGGAAAGCTCGTCGAGGGCGCACAGCACCACGGCCGCCCCCAGCAGGTCGTCGCAGACCCGGCCCACGATGCGCCCGTCCTCCACGGCGAAGCCGGGGAAGCCCCACATGGCGAAACCACCGGGCGCCACCTCCCCGGCGACGACCCGGGCCTCGGCCCGGCCCAGGCGGTCATGCTCACCGGAGGCGGCCACCAGCGTGCCCCGGCCACTCGGCTCTGCCTGGCCGGGCGAGAAGAAGTCGACGGGGGCGCCGGCCCGGGCATGGGCCAGGCCCAGGCCGCCCCGGAAGGCCAGGCGGGCCATACCGCCCTCGACTGCCTCCACGGCGAAGCCGGGGTGGTCGAGATGGGCGACGAGCACGAGGGGCGCAGCCGCGTCGCCTCCTGCCCCCTGGTAGCGAACGACCACGTTGCCGGCGGCGTCGCGCCCTCCCTCGAGGCCCGGCCGTTCGGCGGCGAAGCGCAACACGTGGGCGGCCGGGAGGTCCTCCACCAGGGGCACGGTGGGCAGCGACAGGAGACCCTCGGCGACGGCGAGCCACGGATGGTCGCGTTCCACAGGCTCGACGCTACCGGGGCCCGGTCTGGCGCCGGGCAGCGAGGACGGCGTTGAGCTCGGCGCCCACCAGGAGGCCGATGCCGAGCAGGTACAGCCACAGCAGGAGGCTGAGGGCCCCGCCGAGGGTGCCGAAGACGGCGTTGCCCTCGGCCGCCACCTGCAGGTAGAGGCGGAAGCCGAGGGAGATCGCCAGCCACGAGCAGGCGGTGAGCACGGCGCCCGGCAGCTCGGCCCGCCAGCGGCTGTGCTGGTCGGGACCGACGTGGTAGACGGTGGCGGCCCAGGCGATGAGCACGGTGAAGGCGAACGGGGCCCGGAAGATGTCCCAGAAGGTGGCGAAGCCCTCTCCCAGGCCGATGGCTTCGGCCACCTCCCGGCCACCGCCCAGCACCGGGCCCAGCACCAGCATGGTCAACATCAGGGCGGCGGTGGCCACGCTGCCCAGGGCGAGAAGGGCGGCTACCGGCAGCAGCTGGAACCAGCTCCGGTGCTCGTCGACGTCATAGGCCACGTCGAGGGCGCGGATCACCCCGAGGAAGCCGCGGGAGGCGGCGAAGAGGGCACCGACCACGCCGATGGTGAGTACGCCGGGCCGGCGCTCCCCGAACACGTCGCGGACGGTGTCGACCACCCCGGCGGCGTCGTCGGTGAAGACCCGGTCCAGCGACGCCAGGATGGCGTTCTCGGCCTGGGCGGCCAGCTCCCGGCCGGCCACGCTGTCGAGCGAGCCGAGGACGGCGGCGATGGCCAGCAGGGCCGGGAAGATTCCCAGCATGGCGAAGAAGGCGACCTCGGCGGCCAGCGAGGTGATCCGGTCGTCGCGCCACTCGTGGCCGAGCTGGCGCACCACCTCGAAGAACCGGCGCGCCCGCGGCCCGCCGGCGAGGCGCTCGACGGCGAGCTTCAGCGGTCCTACCGGGTACGGCGGGTGTAGACGGGCGGTTCGAACACCCGCCCGCAGCGGCACTTGCCCAGTTGTTTGACCAGGTGGCGCCGCTCGACCTCGGCCCACACCTCGTCGTCGGTCATGGAGTGGGCCACCTCGGCCCGGGCCTCGGCGTCGCTGGCGATGGCGGGGGCAGCGATGGTGGCCACGACCCCGGGCTTGAACCAGTAGCCCCGGCACTGCGGGCCCCGGCCCGGACCGCAGGCCTCCGGGTCGTTGTAGCCGTGCCAGTCGGGCAGTCCGTTGAGTCCCTTGGCCACGGCGGCCACGGCCGCCTCCATGCCGTAGTCCTCGTCGTCCTCGAAGTGCTCGGCGTCGGCGGTCATCGCTGGCCAGGATAGGCAGGTCGGGGCCCTGGCCCGGTTTCCGCCACCATCTAGGCTCGCCCCGTGGTCCGGCCCCGCTCGATCGTCGTGGTCAACACCGGCGACGGCAAGGGCAAGTCGTCGTCGGCCTTCGGCGTCATGGGCCGCGGCTGGGCCCGGGGCTGGAACGTCGCCGTCGTGCAGTTCATCAAAGGCGGCGACTGGCAAACCGGCGAGCGCAAGCTGGCCGAGCACCTGGGCATCGAGTGGCACACCATGGGCGACGGCTTCACCTGGGAGTCGACCGACCTGGACGAGTCGGCGGCCAAGGCCCGCCACGCCTGGTCCCTCGCCCGCACCATGCTGGCCGAGGGCCGCCACCAGCTGGTGATCCTCGACGAGCTCACCTACGCCGTCACCTACGGTTGGGTGCCGGTGGGCGAGGTGGTGGCGGGCATCCGGGAGCGGTCCGAGACGACCAACGTGGTGGTCACCGGGCGCGACGCCCACCCGGATCTCGTGGCGCTGGCCGACACCGTCACCGAGATGCGAAAGGTCAAGCACGCCTACGACCGGGGTATCCCGGCGCGCCGGGGGATCGAGTACTGAGCGCCAAGCGGCCCATCGAGGAGGTGGGGGCTGAGCTGCGGCGGCGGCGCCGGGCCCTGGCCGAGTACGAGCAGCCCACCCGCGACGCCTGGGAGGCGGACCTGGTGGCCTACGACCTCCTGCTGTGCGAGGCCGCCGCCATGCTCGACGTGCCCACCGTCGGTGCCCCGGGGGCGGGCGAGCCGCTCACCGCCGAGCAGCGGGCCGGCCTCGAGGAGGCCCTGGCCGGCGCCGGCCTGCAGGTGCAGCCGTGACCGTGCGCCGCCGGGTGGTGGTGGCGGGCCGGGTCCAGGGCGTGTTCTTCCGGGACTCGTGCCGGACCGAGGCCGAACGCCTGGGCCTGGCCGGCTGGGTCACCAACCGGGCCGACGGTCGGGTCGAAGCCGCCTTCGAGGGTGGCGAGGCCGCCGTCGAGCGGGCGATCGCCTGGTGCCGGGACGGCCCCCGCAGTGCCCGGGTCGACGCGGTGGAGGTGAGCGAGGAGGCCATCACCGGGGCGAGCGGCTTCGAGGTCCGCTGAGCGGCCCTTCCCCGCCCCTGCGCCGTCACGGCCGGGGAGCCGTTGAACCTGGCGGGGTGAGAGCGAAGTCGAAGGTGGCCCGCCAGTCCTCAAAGGCGGTATGGCGGCGCAGGTGGGCCAGATCCGGATCGTCGGAGAGGAGCCAGGACCGGGCCTCGGTGGGTAGGGGGTCCCGGGGATCGGAGATGGCCCGGCGCAAATGCGCCACTGCCGCCTGGGCGGCGGGGCGGTTGGCGTCCTGCCAGGCGGTTTCGTCCTCTCCGGGTGGGGGCGGGGCATCGATGAGCAGGGCGTGGCAGCAGGCCAGGTTGTAGCGGCCCTGCCACCCGTGGGAGTCCAAGCCGTCCAGCTCCCCCCTGACCAGGTGCACCTTGTTGTGGTAGGAGGCCCGGCGCAGGTGCAGCGCCACCCTGGCCGTCTGGTACTTCGAGCGCAGGTGGCGGCGGCTGGCGCCGGCCGGGACCAGCAGCGGCCACAAGTGCCGGCGGTGGGCGACCCGGGTGCACCAGCGCAGGAGCTGGGGGTAGCCGAGGTCGCGCTCCAGGCGGTCGAGCTCGGCCTCGGCCCGGTCCAGGAAGTAGGGCACCGGGCCCTGGGCGGCCACCGCGGCCTCGTCGATGGCGAACACGTCGCAGACCCGCCGCCGCAGCGTTGGTTCGCGGAACCAGGTGGCGGTCCAGTTGGCGACGAAGTTGAGGGCCACGGCCAGCCGGTAGCGGGCCGCCAGGAGCTGGGGATGGCGGCGGGCCGTCTCCAGGTAGATGACGATGGCCGGGAGGAACTCCCCACGCGACTCGTAGATGCCGGCCAGCTCCAGGCGGGCCAGGGCGTTGGCCGGTGCCTCGTTGGCGGCGGTGGCGAACAGGCGAAACGCCTGGTCGAGATCGCCGTCGCGCAGGGCGTCCCGCCCCCGCTCGAAGGAATAGAGGGACTGGCCGTCGGGGTCGCCCCAATAGGTCCAGGGGGGCAGGGTGGCGCAGCCGTCCATGGCGTGCTGGGCCACCGCGTAGGCGGTGCGGTCGATGGCGTCGTCGAGGTCGTGTCCCCACAGCGTGCGCACCATCCGGGGGTGGCCGTTGCGGACGTCGGTCACGTCGACGGCCAGGCCGTGGGCGGGGTCCCGCTGGCGGTGCAGCGTGGTGGCCGACAGCCGGACGCCCCGGCGGGGAACGGCCAGGGCGAGGAGGAAGCCGGCGGCCTTGCCGATGGCCCCGGCGCCGCTGAGGGGGATCGTCTCCAGCAGCCCGGAGGCGTCGCCGGTCGGTCCCGGGATGGTGGACGGCGAGATCAGGCCGGTGCGCGACAACCGGTCCCGCAGCAGCGTCCTGATGGTGATGCCACCACCGGTGGCGGCCAGGCCGGGGGCGTCACCGGCGTCGGCCGGGCTGTGCACCTCGGCGATGGCCACCGGCACGGGATCGCGGCGGGCGTTGAGGATCTCCAGGCCGCGGTAGGCCAGGACGGAGGCGACGAGCAGGACGCCCCAGGTAACGGGGCCGGGCACCGACGCCGCTCCGAGCGCCCGGGTGAGGCGCGCCGCCAGGCTGCCCGCCCCCTCGACCACCACCTCGTCGTAGGTGCTCTGGTCGGCGAGGGAACGCAGGGCCCGGTCGAGGCCGGCCTGGGCGCACTCGTGGGCCCCCTGGTCGGATCGGCGCAGGAGGCGCACGAAGCTCTCGACGGCCTCGTCCCTGGCCCCCGCCGCCAGCAGCCGGTAGGCCCCCTCGCACGCCGGCACGCCGGCCAGCTCCCGGGCCAGGACGGTCTGCAGGCCCCTGACCGCACAGGCCGGGCCCCGCAGGCGGGAGGCGTCGAGGTACCCCCCGGTGAAGTCGGCCCGGTCGAGCAACCCGAGGTAGCCGGCCCGGGCCGCGGCCTCGTCGCCATTCGCGGCCAGGGCGTCGGCCCCGGCACAGGGGCGAGCCTGGCGCGCCTCCTCGGAGGGCACCCGGGCGACGGCGACGGCGGCGACGAGGACCACGGCCAGGGTGCAGGCCCGCAGCACCCAGCGGGAGCCCTGCCAGGCGACCAGGGCGAGGAGCCCGACGGCGAGGAGGACCCAGACCACCGGCACGGTCACCCTCGACGCCCGGCGGGTCCGGGGTGGGGGCAGGTCCCCGTCCGGCGGTCGGGCTCAGGCGCCCCGGGCGAGCAGGTCGTCGAGCAGGTGGCGCAGATCGGCCGGCAACTCGGCCTCGCCGGCCGACAGGTGGCGGGTCTGCCCGTCGGTCTCCACGGTGAGGTCGTACTGGTAGCGGTCGGCTCCGCCGGGCCCCGACCGGCCCGGGCCGGCCCCGCCCTCGGAGGCCAAGGCCTGCAGCCCGCGCTCGAGCTGGACCACCTCCTCGGATGCCAGGGCGTCGCCCGGTAACGACACCCGGCGGCTGATGCCGGCGAAGCCACCGCTGCGGATGAGCTCGAGGTGCACGCCCGCCGGCGCCGTCAGCTGGCCGGCTGGACGCCGACGGTGTTCCAGCCGTCCTGGACCGCCTGGGCCTCCTCGCTGCCGACCCCGAAGAGGCGGGTGGCGGCGTTGAGGGTGATGCGGGCGAAAGTGGGGAAGTCGTCCCGGGGCTTGAGGGCAGGGTCGCGCACCGCCCCGTACCAGATGCGACCGGCCCGCTCCCAGGCTTTGCCCCCGAGGGCCACGGCGGTGGTGTAGAAGGCCCGGTTGGGGATACCGCTGTTGATGTGGACCCCGCCGTTGTCGGCCATGGTGTTGACGTAGTCCTTCATGTGCCCGGGCTGGCTGTCCTTGCCCAGGGTCGGGTCGTCGTAGGCGCTGCCCGGCGCCTTCATCGAGCGCAGGGCGTCGCCGGCGATCTCCGGGCTGAACACGTCGGCCCCGATGAGCCAGTCGGCGTCCTGTGCGTCCTGGCCGAGCTTGTACTGCTTGACCAGCGAGCCCCAGACGTCGGAGAGGGACTCGTTGAGCGCCCCCGACTGGCCGAAGTACTCCAGCGCCCCCTCGTCCTCGGTGACGCCGTGGCCCAGCTCGTGGGCGATGACGTCGAGCGAGCCGGTGAGGCTGGAGAAGATCACGCCGTCACCGTCGCCGAAGACCATGCGCCGGCCGTCCCAGAAGGCGTTGGCGTAGGCCCGGCCGTAGTGGACCACGCCCCGCAGCGGCATCCCGGCGTCGTCGATGGAGTTGCGGACGAACACGTCCTTGAAGAAACCGAAGGTCTCACCCAGGGCGTCGTAGGCCTCGGTCACCGCCCGGTCGTCGGTGGCGGCATCGCCCTCGCGCCGGACGATGGTTCCGTTGACGTCCTCCCGGCCCCGGGCGTCGCGGATCTCCCGGTTGGGCTGGATGTCGTCGGGCCGGCCGACGGCCCGCACGGCCAGGGCGTCGGCCCCCTCCCGGGGACCCCGGCCCCGCACGGCGGCGTTCTGGATGCGCCCGGTCCGGATGGTCTGGTCCCGCACCAGAGTGTCCAGCGCCCACGTGCGCTGCTCCTCGGTGCCGTTGCGGATGATCTGCTCGAGGATCTGTGGGGGCAGGAGACAGTGCAGCGAGCACGGGCGGGTCACGGTGATCCCCTTGTCGTCGACGGGTCGTGCAGTGTGCCACGGTGGCAGATGCGGGGGTGGCGCCCCTGGGCACCGGTCAGCTGCGCACCAGCTCGTAGACCGAGGCGTGGATGGGGAAGGCCTCGAGGGCACCCGACGCCTCCCGGAAGCCGTTGCTCTGGGTAGCCCCCCGGAAGTCGTCGGCGCTCTGCCAGCGACCGATGTTCACGAAGCGGAAGTCGGGGTTGGCCGAGACGGCCTCGTGCAGGGCGCTGCTCACGTACCCGGGCTGTTGCTTCAGGTGCTCGTTGGCCTTCTCCCACGAGTCGAGGAAGCGCTGCTTGTCCTCGTTGAGGACCTCGTACGCCACGATGGCGATGCATTCACCTTCGGCCATGTCCCGTGCCTCCTTGAGCGTGTCGCTCGCATCTACTGGGTCACTGATCCTACGATCGGGGCCCGGGCCCGGGCAAGGGTGTGGTGCCGGGCGCAGCCGGTGGGCTCAGCCGGCGTCCGGGGGGACGGGCAGCCCCTTGATGAGCTGGTCGGCCTCGGACTCGGTGAAGGCCCGCATGGTCTGGATCTCGAGGGTTCCGGTCATTCCCATGAGGGTGAAGCGGGCAATGGTCTCGTCGTCGGGCGCTTCCACCACGGTGACGATGTCGTAGGACGCACCCATCAACAGGTACTGCTGCTTCCAGTTGATCCCCAGGGCCTTGGCCGCCTTCTTGCCGGCCACCCGGCCGGCGTGGGCGTCCTTGATGGAGTCGACCCCAGGGGTGATGAACTTCATGAGCATGACGTAGGTGGCCATGGTGCTCCTTTCTCGGGTGTTTCGGATGGTATATCCCCCGTATCCCCCCTGGGCTATGTTCCTTGGCCTGGCGAGCGCAGGGAGGACCCGCCATGGTCGAGGACGGACCCGCCGAGGCGGCCCACCCGGGCGCCGCTGCCCTGGCCGCCCACGGCGCCGGTGCCCAGCGCGGCGCTGACCACGCCCGCGCCTCGGGCGGCGACGGCGGGCGCTTCGGGCGGCTGTTCCCGGAGCTGGCCGGCTTCGAACCCGAGACCCACGTGCTCGAGGCGCTGGCCCGGTCGATGTTCCCGGGCGGGCGGCCGGCGGCCGGCGCCGATACCGGCACCGATACCGGGGCTGGCCTGGAACCGGGGGAGAACCCCGATCTCGCCGCCGGCTACACCTACCTGGGCCAGTTCGTCGATCACGACATCACCTTCGATCCCCTGTCGAGCCTGGAGCGCCAGAACGACCCGGCCGCCCTGCGCTCCTATCGCACACCCGTGTTCGACCTCGACTCCCTCTACGGCTCGGGACCGGTGGCCAGCCCCTACCTCTACGACCAGGAGGACCCGGCCAAGTTGCTGCTCGGGCACAACACCGGGACCTTCGAGGACCCCGAGGACCTGCCCCGCAACCGCCAGGGGCGGGCCCTCATCACCGATCCCCGCAACGACGTGCACGTCATCATCTCCCAGCTCCACCTGGCCTTCATGCGCTTCCACAACGCCGTGGTCGACCACCTGCGTGACCAGTTCACGCCGGGGGACGATGTGTTCACCGCCGCCCAGCGCCTGACCCGCTGGCACTACCAGTGGGTGGTGGTCCACGACTACCTACGCCGCCTAGTCGGCCCCGTGCTCGACGAGGTGCTGGTGGTGGACCCGGCCGGGGGCGCCCCGCGGGTGGCCCTGTCGTTCTACCGCCCGGAGCCCGAGCCGTTCATCCCCCTCGAGTTCTCGGGGGCGGCCTACCGCTTCGGCCACAGCCAGGTCCGGGCCCGCTACCGCCTCACGTCCGGCGGGGAGCTGATCCACATCCTCGTTCCCTTCCGTGAGCCCAACCCCCTCCAGCACCTCGGTGGGTTCCGCCCCCTGCCCCGGGGCTGGACGCTGCAGTGGGACCTGTACTTCCCCATCGACGGCTCCGCCCCGCAGCTCAGCCGGCGCATCGACACCAAGATGACCGGTTCCTTCGCCGAGCTCCCCGAGGAGATCGACCCCCCCCGGCGCTCTCTGGCCCTGCTCAACCTGCTCCGGGGCCGGGCGCTGGGCCTGCCCTCGGGCCAGGCGGTGGCGGCCGCCATGGGGACGAGCATGCCCGACCGCGAGCTGGGCCTTGGAGGCGAGGTCCCGCTCTGGTTCTACCTGTTGCGGGAGTCCGAGGTGGTGGGCGAGGGGCGGCGGCTGGGCCCCACCGGCGGGCGCATCGTGGCCGAGGTCTTCCTCGGGATGCTGGCCGCCGACCCGTCGTCGTTCCTCAACGCCGGCTCTGCCTGGACCCCGGAGCTGGCGTCGGAGCACGCCGGCCACTTCACCATGGCCGACCTCCTCCGCTTCGCCGGCGTGGCCTGACCTGACTGACCCTTCCCGTTCTTTGTCGGCTGGACCGGGTGGGGCACTTCTGGGCCGACAAGGAACGAGGGGGTGCGGGAGCCGAGTGTCACTGCACCAGGAACTCCACCCACAGGGGGTAGTGGTCGGAGATCTTCCACGACAGGCTCTGGCGGTCGAGGTCGTGGTCGGCCAGCACCCGGCCCACGAAGTCGACGTGGCCGCCCCGGCCGGCGTAGCGGATCGACAGCGCCGGTGCCCCCGACTCGCCGGTGAACCACGCCACCTGGTCGTAGTGCCGCTCGCTACCCTCGCCGGGGAAGATGGTGCGGGGCAGGTCGTGGAGCTCGGCCGGGACCCGCAGGCCGGTGGAGACGAAGGCCTGGTAGTTGGGATCGTCCTTGCGGTCGATGTTGAAGTCCCCCAGGGCGATGAGGTTGTGGTCGTAGGCGTTGACGTCGCGCGCCTCGGCCGCCAGCCACTCGGCGATGGCCTTGAGCTCACCCGTGCGCTCGGAGGCGCTGGACCCGTAGAGCACGTGCAGGGTCACCAGGATGAACGTGCGCTGGTAGCCCCGCCCGGTGGAGGCGAAGCTGACGGCATAGGGGGTGCGGGCGAACTGGCGGGTGGCGGCTGAATCGGCGATGGCCTGGCCGTGCCACTCGGGCGGCAGGACCAGCTCGGCGGCCAGGCCCGAGGGCTTCACCCGGCGGGTGTCGAAGACGAAGGCCATACGTTCGTCGTTGCCCGCCGCCCCCCGGGTCACGTCGGTGAGGATGAACGACCAGTCGCTGCCCAGCGCCTTGAGCATGTGGCGCAACGCCTTGAGGTTGCCCCTCACCTCCTGGAGGGCGACGACGTCGAAGCGGGAGACGATCTCGGCGATGGCGAGCAGGGAGTGGAGGTCGCGCCTGGGGCTGTCGTCGGGGCCGGCGTGCCACTCCTCGGTGAGCCCGCCGAAGGCCCGCAGGTTCCAGGTGGCCACCAACAGGTTGTGGTCGAGGCGCTTGGCCGGCACCGTGTCGTCCAGCGCTGCCTTGAGCACCTCGATGTCGGCGACCACCTCCGGGGGCGGCGCCTCGGTGATGCGGGCCATGTCGCCTCCAGCTTCGGTCGGGGCCAGGCGGCGACGATGCTACGCCGCGGCGGGGCGCCGCCCCGTCTCTGGCGGCTGGCGGAGCTCTCGCTCAGGAGGCCCGTCGGCGGTCCAGGTGCTCGAGGAGGTCGCCGGCGGCCCTGACGACCTCGTCGTGGTCGTTCTGCGAAGCCCGCTGCTTGGCGTGGATGAGCCCCGAGCGGCTCACCCGGCGGAAGTCTCCGTAGGGAAAGCCGTAGCGATCCTTGGTCTCCTCCGACGCCCCCTGGTCGATGGCCAGGTGCCACTCGCCGTAGCCCCCGTAGCCGTCCCGGTCGATCTTGGCGTTCGACTCCTCTGTCGACGGTGCCGCATCAGACCACGGGGTGTCGATGTCGTACTGGCCGCTGTCGATCATGTCGCGGGCTTTGGCCACGCCCTCGTGGTGCACTCGGTAGCTCGTTGCCATGACCGCGGCCTACCCCGCACCGGCACGAGGAAACCCGCCCGACCAGGACGAAACCGGGCAGTAGGTTGCCGCCGTGGCGATCACCGGCGAGGAGACAGGTGCTCGCCGCCGGCATCGCCCGGGCGGGACCACCGGCGCCGTCTGGGCGACCCTGCGCCTGCTGCCCGGCACCCATCCCCGGCTGTTCACCGCCCTGGTGGCCACCGTGGCCGTGGCCGCCGCCCTGCCCGCCGCCCTGGCCCTGGCCGGTGGCGCCCTGGTCGGGGCGGTGGCTGCGGTGGTGGGGGG
>DATMJI010000052.1:0-26423 GCA_035553895.1 Acidimicrobiales bacterium
CGCCAGTTCCTCGTGAAGGTGAACGCCAACATCGGCAACTCGGCGGTGACGTCGTCCATCGCCGAGGAGGTCGACAAGCTGACGTGGGCGACCCGCTGGGGCGCCGACACGGTGATGGACCTCTCCACCGGGCCCGACATCCACACGACGCGGGAATGGATCGTCCGCAACAGCCCGG
The DNA here is from genome assembly GCA_035553895.1 of Acidimicrobiales bacterium. Classification (GTDB taxonomy): domain Bacteria; phylum Actinomycetota; class Acidimicrobiia; order Acidimicrobiales; family CADCSY01; genus JADDRA01. The sequence continues at coordinate 179 of DATMJI010000052.1, forward strand.
TCCCGATCGGGACGGTGCCGATCTACCAGGCGCTCGAGAAGGTCGACGGGTCACCGGCCGACCTCACCTGGGAGCTGTACCGCGACACGGTGATCGAGCAGGCGGAGCAGGGCGTCGACTACATGACCGTGCACGCCGGCGTCCTGCTGCGGTACGTGCCGCTCACCGCCGGCCGGGTCACGGGGATCGTGAGCCGGGGCGGCTCGATCCTCGCCGCCTGGTGCCTGGCCCACCACCAGGAGAACTTCCTCTACGCCCACTTCGAAGAGCTGTGCGAGATCTTCGCCGCCTACGACATCGCCTTTTCGCTGGGCGACGGGCTCCGGCCCGGCTCGATCGCCGACGCCAATGACGAGGCCCAGCTGGGCGAGCTGCGGACGCTGGGCGAGCTGACGGAGATCGCCTGGCGCCACGACGTCCAGGTCATGATCGAGGGCCCGGGCCATGTCCCGCTCCACAAGATCAAGGAGAACGTCGACCTGCAGATGGAGTGGTGCCACGAGGCGCCCTTCTACACGCTGGGCCCGCTGACCACGGACATCGCGCCGGGCTACGACCACATCACCTCGGCCATCGGCGCCGCAGTGATCGGGATGCACGGCACGGCCATGCTCTGCTACGTGACGCCGAAGGAGCACCTCGGACTGCCCGACCGGGACGACGTCAAGGCCGGGGTGATCGCCTACAAGATCGCCGCCCACGCCGCCGACCTGGCCAAGGGCCACCCGGGCGCCCAGGCCTGGGACGACGCCTTGTCCAAGGCCCGCTTCGAGTTCCGCTGGGAGGACCAGTTCAACCTGTCCATGGACCCGGAGACGGCGCGGGCCCACCACGACGCCTCGCTGCCCGCTGATGCGGCCAAGTCGGCTCAGTTCTGCTCGATGTGCGGACCCAACTTCTGCTCCATGCGCATCAGCCACGACGTGCGGGACGGGACCGGAGCGGCGGCTCCTGCCGGTGAGCGGGCCTGAGGCCGACCCCGGCGCCGAGCCCCTGGCCCGCCTCCACGTGATCACCCCGGCGGGCTCGCCCGAGACGTTGACGGCGGCCGTGGAGGCGGCCCTGGCCGGGGGCGCGCCCCTGGTGCAGCTGCGGACCAAGGAGGGCTCGGACCGGGCGCGCTGGGAGCTGGCTCGCGCCGTGGCCGGGCGCTGCCGGGCCGCGGGGGCCCGGCTGGTGGTCAACGACCGGGCCGACCTGGCGGCGGCGGCCGGGGCCGACGGCGTCCACCTCGGGGCCGACGACCTGCCCGTCCCCGCCGCCCGCCGCCTGCTCGGCCCCGTTGCCGTCATCGGCACCACCTGCCGGGACGCCGCCGGCGCCCGCCGGGCGGAAGCCGACGGCGCCAGCTACGTCGGCGTCGGCCCCGTCTACCCGACGGCGACCAAGTCCGGCCTGCCCGCGGCCATGGGGCCCGACGGCGTGCAGGTGGTGAGCCGGGCCGTGAGCATCCCCGTCATCGCCATCGGTGGGGTGGATGCCGGGCGGGTGGCCGAGGTGGTGGCGGCAGGAGCCTGGGGCGTGGCCGTGTGCGGCGCCGTCTTCTCGGCGGTCGATCCGCAAGCCGCGGTGGAGGAGCTGGCGGAGGCCATCGGCCAGGCGGCGGGGACCCGGCGGTGAAGGTGGTGGTGGTGGGCGGCGGGGTGATCGGCCTGAGCGTCGCCTGGCGGGCCGCCAGCACCGGGATGGACGTGGTGGTGGTCGACCCCGAGCCGGAGCAGGGAGCCTGGCGGGTGGCCGCCGGGATGCTGGCGCCCGTCACCGAGGTGCACTACGGGGAGGAGGACCTCCTCCAGCTCAACCTCGAGTCCGCCCGCCGCTACCCCGAGTTCGTCGCCGCCGTGGAGCAGGCCAGCGCCAGCCCGACCGGGTACCGCCCGTCGGGCACCCTGACGGTGGCCCGCGACGCCGACGACCTCGCCGCCATCGACGAGCTGGCGGCCTACCAGCGGGGGCTCGGGCTCGACGTCGAGCGCCTGCGCAGCCGGGAGCTGCGGCGCCTGGAGCCGGCCCTGGCGCCGGGGGTACGGGGCGGAGCCCGGGTGCCCGGCGACCACCAGGTCGATCCCCGCCGGTTGGTGGCGGCCCTGCGGGAGGCAGGCCGGCGCTCGGGCGTGGTCGGGCGGACCGGGGTGGCGGTGGCGGTACGCACCGGGGCCGTGGAGCTGGCCGATGGCGAGGAGGTGGGCGCTGACGCCGTGGTGGTGGCGGCCGGATGCTGGTCGAGCGGTCTCGGCGGCCTGTTGCCGGCCGGGGTGGTGCGCCCGGTGAAGGGCCAGATCCTGCGCCTGCGGGGAGCGGCCGGGCGCCCCCTGGCCGGCCACAACGTCCGGGGCCTCGACGCCTACCTCGTCTTTCGCGATGGCGGCGAGGTGGTAGTGGGGGCCACGGTGGAGGAGCGGGGCTTCGACACCACGGTCACCGGTGGGGCGGTCCACGACCTGCTGCGGGCGGCGCTGGAGCTGGTGCCCGACGTGGGCGAGCTGGAGCTGGTGGAGGTGGCCGCCGGGCTGCGGCCGGGGACACCCGACAACGCCCCCCTCATCGGCGCCAGCACCGTCGACGGCGTCGTCCTGGCCACCGGTCACTACCGCAACGGCATCCTGCTGGCGCCTGTCACCGCCAGCGGCGTGGTGGAGCTGCTGGCCACCGGCGAGGTGCCGGCGCGGCTGGCCCCGTTCTCCCCCGGACGGGTCGGGCGGCCATCGAGGGCGGCGTCATGAGGCTGGTGCTCAACGGGGCCGAGCGCACCGTCGACGGGGCGGCGACGGTGGCCGGGCTGGCGTCGTCCCTCGGACTCGGCGCCAGCGGGGTGGCGGTGGCGGTCAACGGCGAGGTGGTGGCCCGCAGCGCTTGGCCGGCCACCTCCCTCCACGAGGGTGACCGGGTTGAGGTGCTCGGTGCCATGCAGGGCGGATGACGGCGGTGGACCAGCCTGCTGACGGCTTTGTGGTCACTGATGGACCCCTGCGGTCCGGATGCGACCAGAAAGCGGACGAGGCGCTGTGCATCGGCGGGGTGTCGTTCGGCTCCCGGCTCATCCTCGGCACCGGCGGGGCCGCCAGCCTCGAGGCCCTGGAGGCCTCGCTGGTGGCGTCGGGGACGGAGATGGCCACGGTGGCCCTGCGCCGGGTCGATCCCTCGTCCCAGGGTTCGCTGCTCGGAGTGCTGGCCCGAACCGGGGTGCGCCTGTTGCCCAACACCGCCGGGTGCTTCACCGCCCGCGACGCCGTGCTCACCGCCCGGGCGGCGCAGGAGGCCTTCGAGACCGACTGGATCAAGCTGGAGGTCATCGGCGACGACAAGACCCTGCTGCCCGACGCCGTCGAGCTCCTCGATGCCGCCGAGCAGCTGGTCGACGACGGCTTCGTGGTGCTGGCCTACACCAACGACGACCCCGTCCTGGCCCGGCGCCTGGAGGACCTCGGCTGCGCCGCCGTCATGCCCCTCGGCTCGCCCATCGGCAGCGGGGCCGGTATCCGCAACCCCTACAACCTGGCCATAATCACCGACGCGGCGTCGGTGCCGGTGGTCCTCGACGCCGGCATCGGCACCGCCTCCGACGCCGCCCTGGCCATGGAGCTGGGCTGCGACGCCGTGCTGCTGGCCACGTCGGTGACCAGGGCCCGGGAACCGGTGCTGATGGCCGAGGCCATGCGCCGGGGGGTGGAGGCGGGCTGGCTGGCCCGCCGGGCCGGGCGCATCCCCCGGCGCCGCTACGCCGACGCCTCCAGCCCCACCGAAGGCATGCCCCAGTGGGGCTGAGCGCCAGCTCCGAGGGCGAGGGCCGACCGGGGCCGCCTCCGGCTCCCCCGATCCGTTCTGGCAGCAGGATTGGCTGGATTCCTCGCCACTTCTGCTGCCAGAACGGGGTGGAGCCGCCGGGGCGGGCCCTGATGGTGCTCACCGACCGCCACCAGGTGGATGGGCGAGGCCTGGTGGCCACGGTGGTGGCAGCGGTGGCAGGGGGTGGGCGGATGGTCGTGCTTCGGGAGAAGGACCTGTCCCCGTCGGAGCGGGAGGAGCTCGGCCGCCGCCTGGTCGGGGTCCTGGCACCGGTGGGCGGTTCCCTGATCGTGGCCGGGCCCGACGTCGCCCTGGCCCGGCGGCTGGGGGCGGCGGGTGTCCATTTGGCCGCCGCCGATCCCTTCCCGCACGACCGCACCGGTCTCGCCGTCGGCCGGTCGTGCCATGACGGAACCGGGGTGGTGGCGGCGGCCGCCGAAGGTGTCGACTACGTGACCCTGTCGCCGGTCTTTTCCTCGGCCTCCAAGCCCGGCTACGGCCCGGCCCTCGGTCTCGGCCGCCTGGCCGAGGTGGCCCGGGCGGTCCCGCTGGCGGTGGTCGCCCTCGGGGGGATCGGGGCCAGGGAGGCGGGAGCGTGCCTGGCCGCCGGGGCCGCCGGGGTGGCGGTCATGGGCGCAGTGATGGCCGCCGACGACCCCGCCGCCGCCACCCGGGCCCTGCTCGGTCGCCTCGCCGCCGTCGGCCCCGACCGCGCCCACCATCCCCATCCCCTCGTTCTGGCCCCGCAGGTGGTCGCTGGAGGCGCCACCTATGGGGCCAGAACGAGGGGGGAGGGGCAGGCAACGGGGATGAGACGGTGAGGCCCACCCCGCCGGTGGTGCTGGTCGTGGCCGGGTCGGACTCGGGGGGCGGGGCCGGCATCCAGGCCGACCTGGCCACCTGCGCCGCCCACGGGGTGTTCGCCACCACGGCGGTGACGGCGGTCACCGCCCAGAACACCTGCGGTGTCGAGTCCGTCCACGTGGTGCCCACCGAGATGGTGGCCGCCCAGATCGAGGCCGTGCTCAGCGACTTCGACGTGGCCGCCACCAAGACGGGGATGCTGGCCACGGCCGAGATCGTCACCCTGGTGGCCGAGCGGGCGGCGGCCGGCCTGCCCGCCCTGGTGGTCGATCCAGTCATGGTGTCGACCAGCGGGGACCGGCTCCTGGAGGCGGCGGCCGAGCACGCCTACCGCGACCAGCTCTTCCCCCAGGCCCGCGTGGTCACCCCCAACCTGGGGGAGGCGTCGGTGCTGGTGGGTGCCCCGGTGCAAGACGTCGCCGCCATGGGGGAGGCAGCCCGGGAGCTGGCCCGCTCGGGGGCTGGGGCGGTGCTGGTCAAAGGGGGCCACCTCGCCACCGGGGAGGCGGTCGACGTGGTGTGGGACGGTCGCCGGTTGCACCAGCTCCCCGGTGCCCGGGTGGCCACGAGCAACGACCACGGCACCGGCTGCAGCCTGGCCTCGGCCATCGCCGCCAACCTGGCCGGTGGCGACGACCTGCTTCCGGCCATCATCGAGGCCAAGGCCTACGTGGCCCGGGGGCTGGCCGGGGCGGCCGGTTGGCGCCTCGGGTCCGGCCACGGTCCCATCGACCACGCCGTGGCTCCGCGGGTCTCCTAGCCGGCCGGCTCCAGGTCGTCGGGGATGCAGAACCAATCGTCCGGTACCCGGCGACGCTCACCAAAGGAGACTGTCCCGGCCCGGCACCGAACACGTCTTCGGCCGGGGCGCTCAGGGGATGGGTACACCCCAGATCGGGTACCACCGGGAGAGATCGGCCTCGATGGGGATCTCGCCCTCGAGGATCCCCCGTAGGCGCAGCTCCGACTGGTTGTCCCGGTGCTCGCCGTCGGCGGGCACGAAGGGGTAGAAGGCGCCCCGCTTGTAGCCGTAGACGAGAAAGGTCGGCCCCTTGGCCCCGGCGAAGGCGAACACCGACGCCAGCAGCTGGTGGCCGAAGCCGCTGTCGCTGAGGGTGGCGTTGACCAGATGGACCGTCGTCACCAGATCCTCGACGTCGGGGTCGCGCAGCACCACCCAGTCGTAACCGTAGGAGTCCTCCACCAGTTCGAAGGTCGAGCCCGACTGCTCCACGCTGAGGCGCAGGAGCTCGTCGAGCTCGGTGCGGATGTCGGCGAAGACCTGGCCGGAGGCCGGCTTGAAGCACACCGCGGCCGCCCCCGCCGAGCGCAGGCCGGCGGCCGTCTCCAGGGTCACCGCCGCCCCGGAGAGGGCGAAGAGGGCGTCGAGCTCGGCCTTCTTGGGCTTGGTCCGGCCCAGCAGGGCATCGAGGAACCCCATGGCCGAGCGGGCTACCGGCGCCCGAGATCGGCTTCGATGTCGCGCAGCTGGGCCAGGCGCTGCTCCAGGCTGGGGTGGGTGGAGAACAGCGACGAGAGGCTGAAGCCCGAGGAGATGGCCGGGGTGAAGAAGAAGGCGTTGAGGGGCTCGGCCGAGCGCAGGTCGCGGGTGGGGATGGAGCCCATCTCGCCGGTGATCTTGACCAGGGCCGAGGACAGCGCCGAGGGGGCTCCGGTGAGCACGGCGCCGGCCCGGTCGGCGGAGAGCTCCCGGTAGCGGGAGAGCACCCGGATGAGCAGGAAGCTCACGGCGTAGACCACCACCGAGACCAAGAGGATGACGAGGAAGGCCGGTGCGCCCTGGTCACGGTCGCCGCCCCGGCTACGGCCCCCGCCCATCATCCCCGAGTAGAGGCCCATACGGATGAGCAGACCGGCGAGGACGCCGAGGAAGCTGGCGATGGTCATCACCGCCACGTCGCGGTGGGCCACGTGGGACAGCTCGTGGGCCAGCACCCCCTCCAGCTCGGCCGGCTCCAGGCGGCGCATGATCCCGGTGGTCACGCACACGGCGGCGGCGTTGGGGCTGCGCCCGGTGGCGAAGGCGTTGGGCAGGTCGATGTCGGCCACCGCCACCTTGGGCTTGGGCATGTCAGCCAGGGCGCACAGCCGCTCGATCATCCCGTGGAGCTCGGGGTATTCGGCCCGGCTGACCTCCCGGGCCCGGATGGAGTAGAGGGCGATCTTGTCCGAGTACCAGAACTGGGCGAAGAGCAGCCCGGCGGCCAGGACGATGACGAAGCCGAAGGACAGCCCGGTACTGATGAGGATGGCGAAGAAGACCACGTAGAGCAGCCCGAGCAGGAACATGGTGATGCCCATGCGGGCGGTGAGCCCGCTGTCGCGGGGGAAGCGGCTGTGGCTCATCCGGGGATGAGCCCCTCGTCGCCGAGGAGCTCGCGCACCTCGGCCAGGGTGGCGTCGGCCCCAGGCAGGGCGCAGTCCGACGGGCCCAGGTAGTCGGCGGCCACCGGGGTGGCGATGGCGTGGGCCCGGTCGATCAGGGTCTCCAGCCGGGTGCGGAAGGCCTCGTCGTCGCCGGTCTCCACCGCCGCCACCAGCTCGTCGTCGAGGCGGTTGAGCTCGTCGAGATGGGTGTCGTCCACCTCGAACTGGCCCTCGCCCAGGATGCGCAGGATCACGAGCCCTCCTTGGCGTCGCCGCCGCCGATGGCGCCCTGGCCGCCCCCGGAGCCAAGCTCGGCGCGGATCCGCTCCAGCTCGGCATCGACCCCGCTGGTGGCCGACAGCTGGTCGAGCTCGGCCTGGATGTCGTCCCGGGGGGTGCCGGTCACGTCGTCGAGGGCACCCGAGGCCAGCAGCTCGTCGACGGCGCCGGCTCGGGCCTGCAGGGCCGCCGTCTTGTCCTCGGCCCGCTGCACGGCCAGGCCGACATCGCCCATCTCCTCGGAGATGCCCGACACCGCCTCGCCGATCTTGGCCTGGGCCTCGGCGGCGGTGTAGTTGGCCTTGATCGTCTCCTTGCGGGTGCGGAAGGCCTCGACCTTGGCCTGCAGGCGCTGGGAGGCCTCGACCAGCTTGGCCTCCTCGCCGTCGAGCTGGGCGTGCTGGGCGTCGAGGTCGCGTAGCTGGGTGACGATGCCCGACCGGCGGGCCAGTGCCTCGCGGGCGAGGTCTTCGCGGCCCTGGCCTACGGCCTGGCGGGCCTGGGTGTCGAGCTTGTCGGCCTTCTGCTTGAGCTGGACCGCCTGCAGCTCGATGCGCTTGCGCGAGGTGGCCACATCGGCCACGCCCCGGCGCACCTGCTGGAGCATCTCCAGCTGCTTCTCGTAGCTGTAGTCGAGCGTCTCGCGGGGGTCTTCCGCCTTGTCGAGCATCTTCGACGTCTTGGCCTTGATGACCGTCGACAGCCGTTGCATCAAGCCCATCGCACGTGCCCTTTCCTCGACCGTTGTGCCGCGCTCACGCGGTCTTGCAGCGTACCGGGCCGCCGGCCGCTGCCGGGCCGCTGAGCCGGGAACCGGCGGAGGTCCACCACTTCGGGCCTCGGGCCTGCCACCATCCGGGTCATGGCCAAGACCAAGCCGTCGCCACGGGACCGGCGCCCGGCGCCAGAGTCGGCGTGGATTTCCGTGGTGGTGACCCTGGTGGCCGCCGACGACCAGGTCCTCGAGGCTGCTCCCGAGCGGGCCCTGGTGGCGTCGCCGTGGCACACCTTCGCCGATCTGGCCCTGGCCATCGACGACGCCTTCGGGCGCTGGGAGCTCGGGTCCCGGCGCCGCTTCGGCCTGGCCGACGGTACCGAGATCGGGGAGGTGGCCGGTCGCCGGCGCACCGGCGAACTGGACTACCGGCGCACCCGCCTCCAGCGCCTGGACGGATCCGAGCCCTTCACCTACACGGTGGACGACGGCACCCGCTGGCGCCACCGGTGCGTGCTGGCCGGTGCCATCGACGCCGACGACGTGGTACCCGACCGGCCCGGGCACCCGGTGGTCTACCAGTCGGTGGGCCGGGTCCCGTCACTGGCCGACTAGGTCTGCCACCCCCCGCACCGGGAGGCCGGCGCCCGGCGCCCAAGGCCCGGCGCCCGGCGCCCAAGCAAGCAATCCCTTCTGGCCTCAGCAGACCATCGATTCCGGCGGTCTCTTGGGGCCAGAGCCGGAGGGGGCGAACGCCATTCCTGGCGCTGGCGGGTGAGCGTCGAGATCAGCCGCAGGCGAGGTCGCGCCGGCAGTCCGGGCACAGCCCGAGGGCGTCGGCCGAGGTGACGGCGTCGCAGCGCCAGCAGTCGTCGGGGCGGGGATCGATGGGGCTGGCGTCCCACAGGCGGGGTGTGCCCCGACGTCGTTGCGGCGGAGGCTGCTCACGCAACCGGCGCTGGGCCGAATCGGCGTCACGGTGCAGGGCGGCGTAGGCCGCTTCCATGGCGTCGGTCGACGCCGGAGCGAAGTGGATCTCCATGTCGGTCCAACGCATGTGCTCCCGACCATGGTGAGCCATCGCGGGGTGGCCGTCAATAGCTGCGATCCGCACTCACGGCGTCCCACGGCCGTCCGCCGGCCGCTCGACGGTCTCCCGCCGCCGGGAGGCCACCGCCCCGACCAGCCCGCACGAGCAGGCGAGGAGGCCGGCGAAGGCCAGGCCCGCCGGGTCGGGCAGGGCATCGCCGGTGGCCAGGCGGCGCATGATGCCCAGTCCCTGGATGGCGCCGAAGGCGGCCAGGGCGGCCACGGCGCCGTTGGCCAGGGGGCCGGCCGGCGCCCGGCGGGCCGCCCGGAAGCCGCCGAAGCTGAGCCCGGCCAGGGCCACCACGCTGAGCACAACAGCTGGCGGACCCGCCGAATCGCCGGCCACGACCTGGGCGGCGATGGCGGCGGGGAGGGCGACGGCGATGGCCAGGAGGGCCCCGGCGCCCACCGCCCGGGCATCGAACAGGGTCGGGCCCGTATCCACGGGTGCGAGGGTAGGCGCGAACGCCCCTGGACGGACCAGGACTTCCTGCACCATACTGCACCTTCGGACGCCGCGTGTGGCCGAACGAGGTGACCGGAGAACGCGAGCATGGGAGTCGCACATGAAGCAGACCTGGCGTCAGCATGCGGCGTGCAGGGGCATCGATCCAGAGATCTTCTACCCCCTCGACGACGAGGACGACGGCGAGGTGGCCAAGGCCGTGTGCCTGGCCTGCCCCGTGCGTCAGGCGTGCCTCGAGCACGCCTTGACCGCTCGCGAGAACGAGGGTGTGTGGGGAGGGGCGACCGAGCGCGAACGACGGCGCATGCTGCGCCACCGCCGCCGCTCGGCGTGAGCCGGGCCCGCTTGCTGTCGTCCTGTTGAGCACCCTGGCCGAGCTGGGGGGGTGGCCAGGCGTCCTCGGCCCGCTGCTGGCCGGCCAGGACCTCGGCGCCGGCGAGGCCCGGGCCGCTCTGGCCGACGTGCTGGCCGGCCAGGCCACGCCGGCCCAGCTCGCGGCCTTCCTGGTGGCCCTGCGCATGAAGGGCGAGACGGTCGAGGAGATCACCGGCTTGGTGGCGGCCATGCTGGCGGCGGCCGAGCGCGTAGAACTGGCGCCCGGCACCGATGCCGTCGACACGTGCGGCACCGGCGGGAGCGAGGCCCGGCGCCAAGCCGCGTGCAACGTGTCGACCATCGCCAGCTTCGTCATCGCCGGTGCCGGCGTGGCGGTGTGCAAGCACGGCAACCGGGCAGCGTCGTCCACCTGCGGGTCGGCAGACCTGCTCGAGGCGCTGGGCGTGGTCATCGACCTGGGCCCGGCCGGGGTGGCCCGCTGCGTGGCCGAGGCCGGGATGGGCTTTTGCTTCGCTCCCCGCTTCCATCCGGCCATGCGCCACGCCGGTCCCACCCGGCGGGAGATCGGCGTGCGCACCGTGTTCAACTTTCTCGGGCCCCTGGCCAACCCGGCCGGGGTGCGCCGCCAGGTCGTGGGCGTCAGCGACGCCGGGATGGCCGAGAAGCTCATCGGCGTCCTGCAGGCCAACGGGGCCGAGCGAGCGCTGGTCGTCTACGGCCACGACGGGCTCGACGAGCTCACCACCACCACGACCTCCAGCGTCCTCGAGCTGCGCGACGGTGCCGTGCAGGCCAGCGTCGTCGACCCCCAGGCGTGGGGGATCGCCCGGGCCGACCCGGCGGCCATCCTCGGCGGCGACGTCGACGCCAACCGGGAGCTCACCGCTCGGGTGCTGGGGGGCGAGCCCGGCGCCCATCGCGACCTCGTCGTGCTCAACGCCGCCGCCGGGCTGGTGGTGGCCGGCGTGGCCGGGGGGCTCGGCGAGGGCTGCGAGCTGGCGGCGGCCACCATCGACAGCGGCGCGGCGGCCGCGGTGGTCGATCGTGTGGTGGAGGTCTCTCGTCAAACGGCACGGGCCCCGGGAGAGGCCTCGGCCTGAAAGCCTCGCGGGCGGTTCAGCCGGCGTCACTCTCTTCCCGGCGCTGGATCGCCACCAAGGTGTCGGCGACCTCGGCTACGGCGTGGGCGATGAGCGAAAGCGGCTCGGGCTGTTCCTCCTCGACGTGTGCAATCTCCGAGCCGGTGGGATCCGTCGCCACCAGGCGCATGCCCCAGGGTCGGGTATGGCGCTCAGGGTGCACGTCCCCGGAAGTCGAGGGGGTGAACTCGATTACCACCCTCCAAGCACTCTCGTTGTCGGTTTCCATACCTGTTGTCTAGCGCTTCCCTTGCGTCATCGCGTCGGCCATCATGACGAACCGTGTCCGCTTTGTGGATGCGAGCACGGGCCGAGATGGCCCATCGGTGGCGGGTCACGGCAGCTCTGGTGCTCATCGTGGCCCTTGGCAGCGGCGCGGCCATGGCGGCGGTGGCCGGGGCCCGGCGGACCTGGGAGGCGATGCCGGCGTTCCTCGACTACAGCCGGCCCGAGGACGCCGTGGTCTTCTTTGCCGGCGACCAGGCGGAGCGAGAGCTCGGTTCTCAACTGGCATCGCTGGACATGGTGGCTGCCAGCAGCCGGGGAGCCTTCGTCCCGCTGGAGATCGAGGGGCGCGCGGATGGGGATGTCGAGCTGATCGATGCCTTCGTGTCGATCGAGCAGCGAGGGATCCTGGGCCGGCCCTTCCTGGTGGCCGGCCGGTTGCCGGACGCCGAGGTGCCCAAGGAAGTGGCGGTTGACGAGTCCCTGGCCGAGCGCCGCCACCTGCGACCCGGTGACGACATCGGCGTGCACATCCCCGATGCGAGGGGGCGAGGGGAGACCGTGCTCCTCGAGGTGACGGCGATCGTGCGCCATCCGTACGACCTGACGGTCGAGACCGGTCGTCCCGACGAGCTGGACGAGGAGAACCTCTTCTTGGGTCCCGCGTTCTGGGATCGCTATGGCGACGATCTGGAAACCGAGGGCATCACGCTTGCCGTACGTTTGGCGGCTGGAGGGCAGGCCCTGGATGCCTTCGCCGACGCTGCGTCCCGGCTCGGCGGCGACGACATCTTCGTGCAGGCCGGCGCCGAGGATCTCCAGGGGGTTCCTGCCGTCCGACGAGCCACCGAAGTGCAGGCGTGGGTGCTGGTTGCCTTCGCCGGCCTGGGCACGGCCGCCTTCTTGGTGATCGTTGGCCAGGCCTTGACCCGTCACGTGCGCAGCACCGCTGATGACTACCCCGTGCTCCGTAGCCTCGGCATGACGCGAGCCCAGCTGGTGGCCCTGGCGGTACTACAGGCGCTGGCCATCGCATTGGCCGGAAGCCTGCTGGGCGCGACGGTGGCCTTCGCCTCCTCCCCCCTGGCCCCTTTCGGGCTGGCGCGGCGGGCGGAGGTAAATCCGGGGCTGCGTCTGGACCTCGTCGCCGTGGCCGGCGTGGCTGCCCTGATCGTTGTCGCCCTGGTGTCGTGGGTGGGCTTGTCATCGTCGTTGGCTACCCGGCTTCGCCGCCGGCGTCTGGATGGCGCAAGCCGTCCGGCGCTGGGCTGCGCCCGGGGAAGGGCCACCTTGATATCGCCCCCGGCCGCCATCGGCCTGCACCTGGCGCTCTCTTCCGGCCGGGGGACGCGGGCGGTGCCGCTACGCACGGCTGCGGCCGGTGTGGGGTTCGGGCTGGGGGCCATGGCCGCCAGCCTGACGTTTTCGGCCAACCTTGACCGGCTGCTCGCCGAGCCTGCGCTCCGGGGTTGGAACTGGGACGTCGCCGTAGGGGAGATCACCCAACCCGATCAAGCTCGCCAGAGCGAGGCCATGCTCGCCGTCAACCCCGATGTGGCCGCCTTCTCCGCCTTCACGGCCGGAGCGTTCACTGTCGACGGCATCGAGATCCCTTTCGCCGGCGTGAGCACTGACCACGGCGTGGTGTCCTCACCCGTGATGGCGGGTCGCCATCCGGCCGGCTCCGACGAGGTGGCCCTGGGCGCCGCCAGCCTCGAACGGCTCGGCAAGGGGCTGGGGGACACGGTGGTGCTGCGATTCGACGACGGCTCCCCGGTGGAGGCTCGCATCGTCGGGCAGGTTCTTCCTCCCGCAGTGCTGGATGGGTCGATGGATCTCGGCCATGGGGGCGTAGCCACCCTCGCTGGCGCCCAGCGCATCGTCGGGCAGCGCTTCGAGCTCTTCGCCGACACCTACCTGGTGCGATTCGCTTCCGGACTTCGCCAAGCGGAGGCTATCGAGCGTCTCGAGGAAAACTTCGGATCGACCGTGCTGCGGCCCACCAGTACGGACGACCTGGAAAACCTCCGCCGGATCCAGGGTTTCCCTCAGGCCCTGGCCATGCTGATCGGTCTCCTGGGCCTCGCCACGTTGGCCCATGCCCTGGTGACTTCGGTCCGTCGCCGCCGGCGTGACCTGGCCGTGCTCAAAGCGTTGGGCTTCACCCGCCGTCAGGTGCGCAAGAGCGTGGCCTGGCAGGCCACCACCTTGGCCAGCATCGCCTTGGTTGGAGGCCTTCCTCTCGGCGTTGCTGCGGGGCGCTGGACCTGGGCCGAGCTAGTGAGCCGGCTGGGGATCACCAGCCCGACCTTGGTACCGCTCGCCGCCTTGCTCACCCTCGCGCTGGCCGTGTTGGGGCTGGCCAACTTGGTGGCTGCCTGGCCGGCTCGGCTGGCCGCAGGCACCAAACCGGCCCAGGTGTTGCGTTCGGCATAGCGCCCCGGCCTGGGCCGCCGGGACGGCGCGCTGGCGGTCCCTCGACCGGTGCCGGCCGCCGGTTAGCGTCGGGGGGGCGTGTACCTCAAGAACCTGACGCTCAAGGGCTTCAAGTCCTTCGCCGACACCACCGGCTTGGCCCTCGAGCCGGGCATCACCGTGGTCGTGGGCCCCAACGGCAGCGGCAAGTCCAACGTGGTCGACGCCGTGGCCTGGGTGCTGGGGGCCCAGGGGCCGCGCACCCTTCGCTCCACCAAGATGGACGACGTCATCTTCGCCGGCACCGCCGATCGGCCGGCGCTGGGCCGGGCCGAGGTGAGCCTGACCATCGACAACGCCTCGGGCATGCTGCCCATCGAGTTCCCCGAGGTGACCATCACCCGCACATTGTTCCGCGACGGAGTCAGCGAGTACGCCGTGAACCGGGTGCCCTGCCGCCTGCTCGACATCCAGGAGCTGCTGAGCGACTCGGGCGTCGGCCGCACCCAGCACGTCATCGTCGGCCAGGGCCAGCTCGGCGCCGTGCTCGAGGCCCGGCCCGAGGAGCGCCGGGCCATCATCGAGGAAGCGGCCGGGGTCCTCAAGTACCGGCGCCGGAAAGAGAAGGCGGAGCGCCGCCTGGCCGCCACCGAGGGCAACCTGGTGCGCCTGAGCGACCTGGCCCGGGAGGTGCGCCGCCAGCTCAAGCCCCTGGAGCGCCAGGCCGAGGCGGCCCGGCGCCACGAGGGGGTGGTGAGCGAGCTGCGGGCCATCCGTTTGCACCTGGCCGGTAAGGAGCTGGCGACCCTGGCCGCCCGGGTTCGGGCCAGCGAGGAGACCCAGGCCCGCCTGGGTCGGGCCGATGCCGCTGCCCGGGCCGAGCTGCGAGGCCTCGACGCCGACGTGGAGGCATCCGAGCACCGGCTGGCGGCGGCCGGCGACGCTGACGTGACCCAGGTCCTGGGCCGGGCCGAGCGACTGCGGGAGCAGGCTCGCGGCTTGGTGGCGGTGCTCGGGGAGCGGCGCCGGGGGGCCATCCAGGCTCGTACGGCGGCGCTCGACGAGACGGTGGTGGCCACCCTGGAGGCCGAGGCCACCACCTTGCGCAACGAGCTCGATGAGGTCGAGGCCGAGGCCCGCCGGCTGGCCCCGGAGCTGGCTCGCCTGGCCGAGGCCGAGGCGTCGCTGCGCCGCCACCGCCCGGCCGTCGGTGCTGAGCCACCCGCCGGATCGACCGACCCCGCCCGCCGGGCGGCAGACGCCCGGGCCGAGCGCCGGGCGCGCATCGCCACCACCGAGCGGCTCGACGAGGAGCGCGCCCGGGCCCGGGCCCGCCTCACCCGTCTGGAGCAGCGGGACGCCGGGCTGGCCATCGAGGCCGGCGAGTTGGCCGAGCGCCGGCGCCGGGTGGATGCCGATCACCACCTGGCCGGAGCGACGCTGGCCGCCGCCGGCGAGGAGGTGGCCGCCGCCGAGGCGGCGCTGGCCGAGGCCCAGGAGCGCCTCCGGGCCGCTGACGCCGAGCGCCACGGGTGGATCGCCCGGGCCGGGGTCCTGGAGGCGGCCATCGACGAGGCCCGGGCCCGCGCCGGTGCTCACCGGCTGGCCGGTGTGGCCGAGGTGGCCGGGACGCTGGTGGAGCTGGTCGACGTCGATGCCGGCTGGGAGGCCGCCTTCGAGGCGGCGGCCGGGGCCGCCCTGGCCGCCGTGGTGGTACGCGGGGGCGAGGACGGCGCCCGGCGGTGCCTGGAGCACCTGCGCCGGGAGGGAAGCGGGACGGTTCTCGCTCTGGGCCCGGGGGCGACCCCGCCGCCGGCGACCCTGCCCGCGGGGGCCGAGCGTGTCCGTGATCACGTCCAGCCCCGCCAGGCAGGTGCCGGGCCCCTGCTCGATCGCCTCCTGGGGACAGCGGTGTGCGTGGGTGGCGCCGGCGAGCAGGCGTGGCGGGCCGCCCTGGAGGTCGCCACCGCCCAGCCGGGCGCCGTGGTCGTCACCAGAGCCGGCGACCGCTTCGCCGTCGACGGCTGGCGGGTGGGCCGGGGTGCCACGGGCGCCAGCCGGGGAGCGCTGGACGAGGCCCGGGAGCGGGCGGGGGCGGCGGCCGTCGAGTCCCGCCGGGCGGAGGAGCGGTGCCAGCAGGGGCGGGCCCGCCTGGACCACGCCCGCCGCCTCCAGGCCGACGCTGCCCGCACCCACCAGGACCAGGCCGGCGAGCTCCGGGCTCTGGCCGAGGCCGAGCAGCGGGTCGGCCGCCAGGCGGCCACCACGGCGGAGGAGGCGACTGAGGTCGGCCGTCACCTCGACGACCTGGTCGTCTCCCTGGTCGCCGAGCGGGAGCAGCTGCGCCGCTTGGAGGCGCTCCTGCCGGCCCTCGAGGCCGACGAGGCCGGGTCGCTCGAGCAGCACCGCCGGGCCGAGGCCGAGCGCCGCCAGGTCGAGGACCAGTTGGCTGACGCGGCTGCCCGGCGCCGCCACGCCGAGGCCCGGGCCCGGGCCCTCGAGGAGCGCCGGGTGTGGCTACAGCAGCGCCGGGACCAGGTCGACGCCCGCCTGGCCGGCGACGGGGCCCGGCGGGCCCGAGCCTGCTCCCGCCGGGCCCCGTCGCCGGCCAGGCGGGAGCAGGCTCGGGCCCGCCGCGTCGAGCTCGACCGCCGGGTTGCCGACCTCGACCGGCTGGCCGCACTGGTGGCCGCCAGGCTGGCCTGGCTGGACGAGACCCTGGACCGCCTGCGCCGTCGCCGCCAGGTCCAGGCCGAGGCCACCAGAGCCGAGGTCGAGCACCTGGAGCGGCTGCGGCACGGGCGGCGGGCCGCCGAGCAGCGGTTGGAGGAGGTTCGGGAGCAGTCGGTGCGAGCCGGGATGGAGGCCCAGGAGCTGGGGCTGCGGGTGGAGGCGGCCACCGAGGCCCTGCGCCGCGATCTCGACGTCGAGCCCGGCGCCGCCTTCGATGCGCCCTGCCCACCCCTGCCCGAGGGCGTCACTCCCCGTGCCCGGGCCCGGGAGCTGGAGCGCGACCTGCGCCTCATGGGGCCGGTCAACCCGCTGGCCCTGGAGGAAGCGGCGGCCCTGCGGGAACGCCAGGAGTTCCTCGACGGCCAGCTCGACGACGTGAAGTCGTCGCGCCGGGAGCTGGCCAAGGTCATCCGCAGCGTCGATGCCGAGATCGTCGACGTCTTCGTGGCCGCCTTCGCCGACGTGGCCGAGAACTTCAGCCGGCTCTTCTCCGTGCTCTTCCCCGGAGGCACGGGCACCCTCGAGCTCACCGACCCGGCCCACCCGCTCGAGACCGGGATCCGGGTGCACGCCCGCCCCTCGGGAAAGAACGTGCGCTCCCTCTCGCTGCTCTCGGGCGGCGAGCGGTCGCTCACCGCCCTGGCCTACCTCTTCGCCGTGTTCCGCAGCCGGCCGTCGCCGTTCTACATCCTCGACGAGGTCGAAGCCGCCCTCGACGACGTCAACCTCCACCGCTTCGTCGACCTGGTGGGTGAGTTCCGCCGGGAGGCCCAGCTGGTGATCGTCACCCACCAGCAGCGGACCATGGAGACAGCCGACGTGCTCTACGGGGTGACCATGGCCCCGGGTGGCGCCTCCCGGGTGGTCAGCGAGCGCCTCTCCGGCGCCGTCGTCTAGGCGGCTTCACCCCGGGTCTGGCGGGAGCGGCGTCGGTAGGCTGCTGCCGCCATGGAAGTCGTGATCCTCCTCATCGCCCTGCTGGTGCTGTCCGGGTCCGTCCTCGGGATGATGCTCGCCCGGGGCCGGGCTCGGGGTGACGACGCCCTGGACCCGGTGGAGGAGGCGGGGCCGAGCGATGTCGCCGCTCCCGACGAGGTGGCCGGCGCCCCGGACAGCGGGACCACCGACCTCGACGAGGCCGAGCTCAACGAGCCGTCGTCGGGTGTCGGGCTGGCTCCCCGCCCGGGCGAGCCGCCGCCGGCGGAAGACGATGCCGACGGGCCCGGGGTCGACCCCGACGACGCCACCGTGGCCGAGATCGAAGAAGCCCTGGCCCAGGCGGTGGAGGACGAGCAGGCCGAGGCCCTCAAGCCCCGCTTCCGTGACCGGCTGGCCAAAGCCCGCAGCCTGCTGGCCGGCTACGTGGGCTCGGTCCTGTCCCGCTCGACCATCGACGACGAGACCTGGGACGAGCTCGAGGAGGCCCTGATCCGGGCCGACGTGGGCATGGGCGTGACCGCCTTGGTGCTCGACGCCCTGCGGGCCGAGGTCAGCGACAAGAACATCACCGACCCCGAGGCCCTGCTGGCCCAGCTCAAGGGCGACCTCAAGGCCCGCTTGGCCGAGGGAGACCGGGCCCTGCACTTCGAGGCCGGGGCTCCCAACGTGTGGCTGTTCGTCGGCGTCAACGGCGTGGGCAAGACGACCACCATCGGCAAGTTGGGCAAGCGCTGCCAGGAAGAGGGCCGCCGGGTGGTCATGGCCGCCGGGGACACCTTCCGGGCGGCAGCGGCCGAGCAGCTCGGCATCTGGGCCGAGCGCACCGGTGCCACCCTGGTCCAGGGGGTGGAGGGCGGTGACCCCTCCTCGGTGGTCTTCGACGCCGTGCAGAAGGCGGCCGCCACCGGCGCCGACCTGGTCCTCGCCGATACCGCCGGGCGCCTGCACACCAAGGTCAACCTCATGGAGCAGCTGTCCAAGGTGCGCCGGGTGGCGGGCAAGCCGCCGGGGCGGGTGACCGAGGTCCTGTTGGTCCTCGACGCCACCACCGGCCAGAACGGTCTCACCCAGGCCCAGCAGTTCACCGAGGCGGTGGAGGTCACCGGGGTGGTGCTGACCAAGCTCGACGGGTCGGCCAAGGGGGGGATCGTGCTGGCCATCCAGGGCCAACTCGGCATCCCCGTGAAGCTGGTCGGCCTGGGGGAGACGGTCGACGACCTGGTCCCCTTCGACCCCGACGACTTCGTGGAGGCCCTCCTCGGGGAGTAGTTGGCACGGATCCCGGCGTTCTCCGGGACTTGGGCGGCGCCCAGCGCCGCTGGGGCACCGGAGAACTGGCGAGGGCGGGTGGCAGACTGCAGCGGTGGGCTCCGAGCTGTCCATCCTGCACGTGGACATGGACGCCTTCTTCGTGGCCGTGGAGGTCAGGCGTGACCCCTCGCTGGCGGGCCAGCCGGTCATCGTGGGCGGGTCGGGCGCCCGGGGGGTGGTGGCGTCGTGCTCCTACGAGGCCCGGGCCTACGGCGTCCATTCGGCCATGCCCTCGGCCCGGGCCCGGCGCCTCTGCCCCGCCGCGCTCTTCCTGCCCGGTCACTTCGAGCGCTACCAGCAGGCCAGCCGGCAGCTCCACGATGTGCTCGAGAGCTTCACCCCGCTGGTCGAGTCGATCTCCCTCGACGAGGCCTTCCTCGACGTCTCCGGTTCCCGGCGCCTCTTCGGCACCGCCACCGAGATCGCCTGGGCCATCCGGGGCCGCATCGCCGGCGAGCTCGGCCTCGATGCTTCCGTGGGGGTCGCCACCTCCAAGTTGGTGGCCAAGCTGGCCTCCAAGGCGGCCAAGCCCACGGCGGCGCTGCCGGCCCCGCTCCCCGGTCCCGGCGTCACCGTCGTTCCTGCCGGCGCCGAGCTCGACTTCCTCCACCCCCTCCCGGTGGGCGCCCTGTGGGGGGTGGGACCGGTCACCCGCCGCCGCCTGGGCCGCCTCGGGGTCACCACCGTCGCAGACCTGGCCGCCACCCCGGTCGAGAGCCTGGTGGCCGCACTCGGTCCCGCGTCCGGCCAGCATCTCCACGCCCTGGCCTGGGGCGGCGACGACCGACCGGTGGAGACGGGCCGGGCGGCCAAGTCGGTGGGCCACGAGGAGACCTACCGCCGCGACCTGCACGACCACCAGGCTCTCGGCCGGGAGGTGGTGCGCCTAGCCGACGCCGTGGCCAGCCGCCTGCGGGAGGCGGGAACGGCCGGCCGCACGGTGGTGCTCAAGGTCCGCTTCGGTGACTTCCGGACCATCACCCGTTCCCGGCGGGTGGCCGCCCCCCTCGACGGCGGTCCCGCCCTGGCCCGCGTCGCCAAGGGCCTGCTGGCCGGCATCGACCCCACCCCGGGGGTGCGCCTGCTCGGCGTCAGCGTGGCGGGTCTGGAGGCGAGGGTGGCCCGCCAGCCGACCTTGGACGAAGCCATGGTCGACGACGACGGCGACGCCGCCGTGGCCGGGGCCGTGGCCGACATCCGCCGGCGCTTCGGGTCGGTGGCGGTGGGCCCCGCCTCCCTGCTGGCGCCCGGGGGCCTGTCCGTGCGCCGCCGGGGCGACCAGCAGTGGGGCCCGGACGCCCGATGAGCTTTGTGGCCGCTGGTGGACCGTGGGGGTACGGAAGTGCCCACAAAGTGAGCGTCGGCGGCCACAGCCCGGTCGGCAATCGGTCGCGTTAGCCTGATGGCGCCCATGTTCGATTCTCTGACCGACCGCTTCGAGGGGATCTTCGGCCGCCTGCGCAGCCGGGGTCGCCTGGGCGAGCCCGAGATCGACGAGGTCCTGCGGGAGATCCGCCTCGCCCTGCTCGAGGCCGACGTCAACTTCAAGGTGGTCAAGGACCTCCTGGGCCGGATCAAGGCCGCCTGCCTCGAGGCCGACCTGAGCAAGAGCCTCACCCCGGCCCAGCAGGTCATCAAGATCGTCCACCGCGAGCTCATCACCACCCTCGGCGGCGAGGCCCTCAAGATCACCTTCGCCCCCAAGCCCCCCACGGTGGTGCTCCTGGCCGGGCTGCAGGGCTCGGGAAAGACCACGGCCTGCGCCAAGCTGGCCCGCTGGTTCAAACAGCAGGGCCGTAACCCCATCATGGTGGGCGCCGACCTCCAGCGCCCGGCCGCCGTGGAGCAGCTCCGGGTGCTCGGCTCCCAAGTCGGCGTGCCCGTCTTCAGCGAGGCTTCTGACCCCGTCGCCGTGGCCCGCCGGGGCATCGTCGAGGCCCGCGACCGGGGCCGGGACGTCTGCATCGTCGACACCGCCGGCCGGCTGTCGATCGACGCCGAGATGATGGCCCAGGTCCGCCAGATCTCGGACTCGGTCCAGCCCGACTACACGTTCTTGGTGATCGACGCCATGACCGGTCAGGACGCGGTGGCCACCGCCGAGGCCTTCCACGCCACCCTGGAGATCGACGGCGTCATCATGTCCAAGCTCGACGGCGACGCCCGGGGTGGCGCCGCCCTGTCGGTCAAGGAGGTCATCGGCCGGCCCATCGCCTTCGCCTCGGTGGGCGAGCGGGTGGCCGACTTCGAGCAGTTCCACCCCAACCGCATGGCCGATCGCATCCTCGGCATGGGCGATGTGCTCACCCTCATCGAGACGGTCGAGCGCGAGTACGACAAGGACGTCGCCGCCAAAGCCGAGGCCGCCCTGCTCGAGGGCCAGTTCACCCTCGACGACTTCCTCGAGCAGATGCAGCAGATCCGCAAGATGGGGCCCCTGCAGAACATCATCGGTATGATGCCGGGCATCCCCAAGGAGTTGAAGAACGCCGACATCGGGGAGAAGGAGTTGGGCCGGATCGAGGCGATCATCCGGTCGATGACCCCCGAGGAGCGGGCCCAGCCCGATCTGGTCAACGGGTCGCGGCGGGCCCGGATCGCCAACGGCAGCGGAACCTCGACCAGCGACGTCAACCTGTTGCTCAAGCAGTTCAAGGACGTGGCCAAGATGATGAAGCGCTTCGGCGGCGGCGGGAAGCCGGGCAAGGGGAAGCGCAAGCGGATGCCGGCCATTCCCGACCTGGCCGAGTTGAACCTGAAGTAGCGGCGGGTTCCCCCCCGACCGTTCGAGTTCCAATCGCCGCCGCCGGCGGCAGGAAACGGAGAGAAGAATCGTGGCCGTCAAGCTCCGCCTAGTGCGGATGGGCAAGAAGAAGCAGCCGACCTACCGGGTGGTGGCGGCCGACAGCCGTTCGCCCCGCAACGGCCGGTTCATCGAGATCGTGGGCACCTACGAGCCCCGCCTGGAGCCCTCGGGGGTGCGCATCGACAACGAGCGGGCCGTCGAGTGGCTGCGCAAGGGGGCTCAGCCCACCGAGCGCGTGCAACGGCTGCTGCGGGAATCGGGGGCGTGGGACCAGTTCAAGGCCCCGGCCTCGTCATGAGCGGGGCGCCGGCCGGCGACGACATCGATGCCGACGACGAGCAGGACGGCGCCAACGACCTGCCCGGTGCGGTGGCCGTCGACGTCCTCGAGTACCTGGTCAAGGCCCTGGTCGACGATCCCGACGCCGTGGAGGTCGAGGTCTACGACGAGCGGCGGGGGGTCAAGATGGAGGTGAGCGTCGGCCCCGGGGACATGGGCCGGGTCATCGGCCGCCGGGGCCGCATCGCCAACGCCATCCGCACCGTCGTGCGGGCTGCCGCCGACGACGGCACCCCTGTCGACGTCGACTTCGTCGACTGAGCAGGCGCCCGGGGTGCCGGCGCCGGAGCTGCTCGAGGTCGGTCGGGTGGTGCGGGCCCACGGCCTCACCGGCGAGGTGGCCGTCAAGTTGCTGACCGACCGCAGCGAGCGGGTCGACCCGGGGACGGTGCTCTACGCCGGGGGGGTGGCCCTCGAGGTGCGCTCCTCCCAGCCCTACCGGGACGGCTTCCTGGTGCGCTTCGCCGGCGTGGAAGACCGGGAGGGGGCCGAGGCTCTCCGCGGCAGCATCCTGTCGGCGCCGCCCCTCGACGATCCTGAGGCCTTCTGGGTCCACGAGCTCATCGGCGCCACCGTGGTCGACCTCGACGGGATCGAGCGCGGGGCGGTGGTGGCCGTGGAGGCCAACCCGGCGAGCGACCTGCTGGTCCTCGACGGCGGGGGCCTGGTCCCGTTGCGCTTCGTCATCGAACGCTTGCCCGGGCGCCTGGTGGTCGAGCTGCCGGCCGGCCTGCTGGAGTAGCGGCCGGGTGGGCGCGGGCGGGCGGCAGCTGCGCATCGACGTCTTCACCATCTTCCCCGACATGGTGGGCGGCTTCGCCGGCGCCAGCCTGCTGGGCCGGGCCGGCGAGCGGGGGCTGCTCGACGTCCGCACTCACGACCTGCGGGAGGGAGCCGGCGATGTCCACCGCTCGGTCGACGATGCCCCCTTCGGGGGCGGGGCAGGGATGGTCCTCATGCCCGAGCCCCTCTTCCGGGTGGTGGAAGCCAGCGACGCCCCCCGGCCCCTGTACCTGCTCGGGCCCGGGGGCCGGCGCTTTGACCAGGCGTGGGCCCGGGAGCTGGCGCAAGGCCCCGGGTTCTCGCTGCTGTGCGGGCGCTACGAGGGGGTCGACGAGCGGGTGCGCGAGCACCTGGTCGACGGCGAGCTCTCGGTGGGTGACTACGTGCTCGCCGGCGGGGAGGTGGCCGCCATGGTGGTGCTCGAGGCGGTGGGCCGCCTGGTGCCGGGGGTGATGGGCAACCGGGCGTCGGCCGACGAGGAGAGCTTCGGCGACGGCCTGCTGGAGTACCCCCAGTACACCCGACCGGCCCGCTTCCGGGGCTGGGAGGTGCCCGAGGTCCTGCGGGGCGGCGACCACTGGGAGGTGGCCCGGTGGCGCCGGGCCATGGCCCTGGTCCGCACCCTGCGCCGCCGCCCCGACCTCCTGGCCGCCCGGGGCGGGCTGCGTCCGGAGGAGCGCGAGCTGCTGGCCAGCTTCGGCCTCGATCCCTGAGCCCGGCCGGCGCCGTTCTCCGGTCCTGGAGCGGCGCCTGGCGCCGCCGGGGCACCGGAGAACCGACAGAGGTTGGCTCCGCGGCGCTGCGGGCAGGGTGGGGCGAGCGGCCAGGAGGAGGTGCGGTGGGATCACTGTCGTTGGCGAACCCGTCGGTGTGGGTGGAGCTCTCGCCTCCGCCCGTGTCCTACGCCCCGCTCCGGGGGACCGTCCACGCCGACGTCGCCGTGGTCGGCGCCGGCATCACCGGGCTCACCACGGCCTGGCTGGTCAAGCAGGCGGGGATGACGGTGGCCGTGGTGGAGGCGGACCGGGTGTGCTCCGGCACCACCGGCTACAGCACGGCCAAGGTCACCTCCCTGCACGGCCTGACCTACGCCGAGCTGGTGGAGGCCCACGGCCCGGGCAAGGCCCGCCAGTACGCCGACGCCAACCAGGCCGGCGTCGAGGCCGTCGCCGCTACCGTCGAGGAGCTGGGCATCGAGTGCCAGTTCGAGCGCCGGCCGGCGTTCACCTACACGACCGATCCCCAGCGGCGCGCAGCGGTGGCCGCCGAGGTGGAGGCGGCGGCCGGGTTGGGGCTGGCGGCCACCTACGTGGAGACGACCGATCTGCCCTTCCCCGTCGAGGCCGCGGTGCGCCTGGAGGACCAGGCCCAGTTCGACCCCCGCCGGTACTGCGACGCCCTGGCCGAGGCCGTCGCCGGCGGTGGCTCCCAGGTGTTCGAGCACACCCGTGCCCTCGACGTCGACGAGTCGGGTGATCGGCCGGTGGTGCGCACCGGCGGCGGCGACGTGGTCGCCGGGGCGGTGGTGGTGGCGACGCTCTTGCCCTTCGTCGACCTCGGGGGGTTCTTCGCCAAGACCCATCCGGTGAGCTCCTACGCCCTGGCCGCGCGCATCGACGGCGAGCTGCCCGGGGGCATGTACCTGGGAGCCGACCAGCCCACCCGCTCGGTGCGCCCCGTGCACCTGGACGGCGGGATGGGCCTGATCCTCGGGGGGGAGAGCCACAAGGTGGGCCAGGGTGGCGACACCACCCAGTACTACGCCGCCCTCGAGTCCTGGGCCCGGTCCCACTTCGCCGTGCGCTCCATCGACTGGCGCTGGTCGGCCCACGACTACGTCCCGGCCGATGGGGTGCCCTACGTCGGTCGCTCACCCCGCAGCCGCCACCTCTACGTGGCCACCGGGTTCAAGAAGTGGGGCATCAGCAACGGGACGGCGGCCGCCATGGTGTTGCGGGACCTCATCCTCGAGCGGGACAACCCGTGGATCGAGGTCTTCGACGCCACCCGGGTGGACGCCTCCAGCTCGCTCACCCAGATCGTCAAGGAGAACGTCGACGTGGGCAAGCGCTTCGTCAAGGACCGCCTGGCCCGGGTGGCCGCCCCCCCGGCCGAGGAGCTGGCACCCGGCGAGGGTGGCCTGGTGAGCCTCGAGGGCGAGGACGTGGCCGCCTACCGCCACCCCGACGGCACCCTGCAGGCGGTCTCGCCCACCTGCACCCACCTGGGCTGCACGGTGGCGTGGAACCCGGCCGAGTTGACCTGGGACTGCCCCTGCCACGGCTCGCGCTTCGGCTGCGACGGGACGATGATCGTCGGTCCGGCCACCGCCGATCTGTCGCCGGCCGGCGGTGGCGGGCCCATGCCCCCGAGAAAGGGAGACACGTGATGGCCGCCCCACCTCCGGACAAGCACACCACGAGCGAGGCACTCGATCTCGGCGAGGACGGCGAGGAGGTGGTCATCGAGCAACAGAACGTCGGCCGCCAGCAGGCTGCCGGCGGGGGCGAGTGGCCCGACCCGCGCACCCCGCCGTCCGATGCCGCGCCCGGTTCCACCGAGGCGCCGGGCGGTGACCAGCGACCGGAGTAGCCGATCGGGCGAAGCCCGCTACCATGAGCCGTTCCGGTTGCTTCCCCAGGAGTCGAGCGCGCCATGAACCCTACTGATCTGGTCGACCGCGCCAGCCTGCGCGACGACGTCCCCGACTTCGCCCCGGGAGACACCCTCAAGGTGAACGTGCGGGTGGTCGAGGGCACCCGGGAGCGCGTCCAGGCCTTCCAGGGGGTGGTCATCCGTCGGCAGGGCTCGGGCGTGCGGGAGTCCTTCACCGTGCGCAAGGTGAGCTTCGGCGTGGGCGTGGAGCGGACGTTCCCGGTCCACTCGCCCATCCTCGCCTCGATCGAGCGGGTGAGCCAGGGCGACGTACGTCGGGCCAAGCTGTACTACCTGCGCGATCTGCGGGGCAAGGCAGCCAAGATCAAGGAGAAGCGGACCGCCCGTTGAGCCCCGGTCGTGCCGGGCTCGCCGGCCGGGCCCGGTCCCTGCTGGTCGAGACTGCGCTGCTGGTCCTCGTCGCCGCCGTCATCGCCCTGCTCCTGCGGGCCCTGGTGGCCCAGGCCTTCTCCATCCCCTCGGCATCGATGGATCCCCAGCTCCTGGTGGGCGACCGGGTGGTCGTGTCCAAGCTGGCCTACCGCCTGCACGAGCCCAACCGCGGCGACATCGTCGTCTTCGACTGCCCCCCCGACGCCGGGTGCCCCGACCGGGGCGACGACGCCTCCCTGGTCACCCGGGGCCTGCGGGGCCTCCTGGAGGCGGTGGGCCTGCGCACCCCTTCGACCGAGGAGTACATCAAGCGGGTGGTGGGTCTGCCGGGGGAGACGGTGGAGGGCCGCGACGGCGACGTCTACATCGACGGCCGCCGCCTGGTCGAGCCCTACCTGCCGGCGGCGGCGGCCACGTCGGACTTCGGCCCTGTCGAGGTGGGCCAGCGCCAGCTGTGGGTGCTCGGCGACAACCGCGCCAACTCCTCCGACAGCCGGGCCTTCGGTGTCATCGAGGAGGACACCGTCGTGGGCCGGGCCACCCACCGGGTCTGGCCCCTCACCCGCACCGCCTTCCTCTGACCC
>DATMJI010000053.1:0-11182 GCA_035553895.1 Acidimicrobiales bacterium
CCTACACGTGGCCGGCGTACCAGCCCCGCTGCCCATTCCAGACGCTCGAGCCGTCATCATATGACGGGGTTCAGGCAATTCGGGCCACGGGCGGGGGCTCGGTGGCCCCCGCCTCGACCAGGTAGTCGAGCTTGCGAGCCAAGAACGAGGCCATCTGGTCCCGGCGGATGTCGGACTCGGGCCGGTAGCTGCCGTCGTTGAAGCCCACGGCGATGCGCTCCTCGGCGATGGCGTTGATGTTGTCCTCGTGCACGCTGGCGTCGTCGTCGGCAAAGTAGTCGGCCGAGGCGGTGATGCCCTGGCCGAGGAACACCTCGGCCCCGTGCACGAAGCTGGCCATCTGGCCCCGGGTGACGGCGAGGCCGGGCACGTAGCAGTCGCTCGGGTGGTTCTGGGGCCCGCCCCGGACGATGCCAGCGGCGGCCAGGCGCTGGACGGCGTCGTGGTGGGCCGTGCCCTCGGGCAGCTCGTTGGGGTTGGACCGGCACGGGAACTGGTCCCCGGCGGGGACGTCGCCCAGGGCGCCGGGGTCGACGTAGTCGATCAGGCGGGCGATGAAGCTGGCCATCTGGTCTCGGGGCACCGCCCGGGCCGGCCCGTAGGCGCTGCCCCCGATGCCCTGGGTGATCTCGTACCAGGCGATGCAGTCGATGGCCTCGGCGTGGGCGCTGCCCTCGGGGACGTCGTCGAAGTTGGCGCCGGGCACGTCGCCGGGCGGGCAGGCGTCGTCGATCGAGCGGGCGGGGCCGGGGCGCACCACGGTGAAGGTGTTGGGGGCGTAGGTGAACGACGCCCCGGCCCCCGGGCTGGGCCCGCAGACGGCCACCACGTCGTAGGTGCCGGCGGTGGTGAGCGGCACCACCAGGGCACCCTCCCAGTCGCCGTCCTCGTCCACGTTGACCAGGGTGGTCCCGATGGTCACCGGCATGGCCTCCTGGGTGCGCAGGGAGACGCTCACCGTCGTGCCGTCGCAGCCCTGCCCGGACACGGCGATCTCGCTGCCCACGGGACCGGCCGCCGGGTCGGAGCTGAAGGGGTCGCCCTCGGCGGCCCCGGCCCCGGGGACCAGGGCGTGGGAGGCGAGGGCCAGGACCCCGGCCGCCAGGGCGGCCGGCCGGAGCCAGCGGGCCCCACGGCGAGGCGGGGTGGTGGTGCTCATGGTCGAACCTCCGGTAGCTCCCGTCGGGTGGTGGGCCGCCCTGCAGGCTAGGCGGCCGGGGGTCTAGAAGCCGTAGCCCTGGGCCCGGGCGATGAAGCTGGCCATCTGCTCCCGGGTGACGGCCGTGCCCGGGCAGTAGCGGTCAGGAGCGCAGCCGGTGGTGACCCCGGCGTTGGCGATGGCGCCGATGGCCTCGCGGTGCAGCGAGGTGGCGATGTCGACGAAGCGGCCCGGGTCGCCGCCGGCCAGGTTGAAGGCCCGGGCCAAGAAGGTGGCCATCTGCTCGCGGGTGACCGGTTGGGTCGGGCAGTAGCGCCGGGGGCCGCAGCCCTGGGTGATGCCGGCGGCGGCGATGGCCTCGATGGAGCCGGCGTGCACCGTGTCACCCAGGTCGTCGAAGCGGGACCCGCCGGCGGCGGTGTCGAGCCCGAGGGCCTGGGCCAAGAAGGTGGCCATCTGGGCCCGGTTCACCGCCACCCCGGGGCAGAAGTTGCCGCCCGGGCACCCCTTGGCCACCCCCCGGTCCTCGATGGCCCAGATGTTGTACTCGTGCACCGAGTCGTCGTCGTCGGGGAAGGGCGGGAAGCCGAAGGTGTCGATCTGCTGGGACCGCAGCTCGGGTAGGGCCAGCTTGATGTCGGCACCGGCGATGCCCTTGGTGGGCCCGGAGTAGGTGACGGTGACCTTGTCGCCCCCTGCCGTCCAGCCGGCGATCTCCAGCTCCCGGGGGGTGCCGCCGGCCGTGCGTGAACCCACCGGCCGCACGCTGGCGATGGTGGCGATGCCGGGGGCGACCACGCCGGCGAAGCGCCCGTTGTCGAAGGTGGCCTCCCAGCGGGCGTAGGGGTTGCTCACGGCCGGGTCGCCCGACCAGGGGTCGTCGACGCTCACCAGGTAGGGGAAGCCGCTGGAGAAGGCCCAGCTCTCCTGACTGTTCTCGCTGCGCCGGTGGTGGGACGACGAGTAGTAGGTCTGGGCCAGCCCCAGGCTGGAGGTCACCACGACCCCCTCGGTCGACTGCACGGCCTCGATCCAGGCACCGCCGAAGCTGGGGTCGCCCTCCTTGGCCCACCCGGCGTAGACCTGGTCGGTGGGTGTGGCCCCCAGGTGGCAGGCGCAGTCGCCGTTGAGCCCGATGTTCACCTTGCGGGCGGCGAAGGTGCGCCCGGCCACGGCCTGGGCCCGCAGGGCCTCGATGTGCCACGACGAGGGCATCTCGGCCAAACCCTGGAGGTAGTGCTGCATGGACTGGACGATGACGGCCCGCAGCCCGCCGCTGCCCTGGGACACCTCCAGGCGGCCCCACTGGTAGGTGGCGGCCCGGTTGCCCTCGGCGGCCAGGGTGGACTCGGACTTGGCCCGGTCGCCGCTCGCCATGAGCTGGGGCAGGCGCACCAGGGTGGGGTTGCCGGCGGTGAAGGCGTAGGAGACGGTCACCGGCCCGCCGCCCTGGCCCCGCACGGCACCGGTGGCGTCCCGCAGCACGTACTGGCTGCCGTCGTGGGTGATGGTCCAGTCGATGGGTGCGCACCCGCCGCACCACGGCACGTCGACGGGCCCACCGCCGAGGTTGACGTTGACCGGCTGGCTCGGTGCCTGGCCGTTGCGGCTGGAGCTGCGCACCACGATCGAGCTCTGGTTCTGGAGCAGCCCCACCCGGACCTCGCCGGGCACGCCGGTGCCCGGGCCGACGTTGACCCCCTGGTAGTAGTGGCGGAGGATGTCGACGTAGCTGCGGGCCGCCTTGGCCAGGGCGAAGCCGCCGTACTGGCTGAAGCCCACGCTGTGGCCCCATCCCCCGCCCCGGACGATCACCGGCGGGCTCCCGGCGCCCTGGGCACCGGCGGCGGTGGTGCCGGTGCCGACCGAGGCGATGAGGGCCACCACCACGGTGGCGAGGGCGACGGCCATCAGGCGGCGGCGCGGCGCTGGTCCAGGGGTCTCGGTCACGGCCGGCCAGGCTAGGTCGTGGGGCCGGGAGTGGAGGCTCGGGGCGGTAGAACGGCGCCGAGCCTCCACGCCCGGCCGGCAGATGGCGGTGCGGTCGGGCTCACACCCCGGCGGGGTGGGGAAGCACTTCCGGCGGGGCCAGCGACGCCACCATGGCGGCGAAGGCCTCGTGGTCGGGCGCCACCATGGGCTCGCTGTCGGGCACCCGGGCGATCACGTCGAGGAACTGCTCCAGGGAGGTGCCGGCGGCGGCGGGCAGGTGCGACGAGAGGATCTGGGTGGGGGCCAGCCGGCGGATGCCGTCGAGCGTCGCAGCGAAGCGCTGGCGGTCGACGATGTGGGACCACGGGGAGTCCGAGGCGGCCCACGCCGTCATGCCCCCGGCCAGGGCGTCGGGGGCTACCTCGGCGGCGTCCTGGGTGGGGCCGGGCAGCAGGGCGCCGAAGGAGTCGACGCTGAACAGCGCCCCCGACGCCTCGTCGAGCAGCCCGGTCGACATGGGGTTGTCGAACAGCGGCGGCGCCACCGCCCGCAGGGTGCGGTCGCCGACGTGGAGGCGGTCCCCGGGGCGGATGGCGTGGACCCGGTCGAGGGGCACCGGCCACCAGGTGGCCATGCGGAAAGCGCACATGCCATGGGTCACCAGCCGGGCCTGGGGGGCGAGCTCGAAGATGCGGGCGATGGCGCCGGTGTGGTCGGCGTCGTCGTGGGTCAGCCACACCCAGCGCAACTCGTCGAGGGGCACGATCGACGCCACCGCGTCGATGAGCTCGTCGCCGTCGATGCCGAGGCCGGTGTCGACGAGCACGGGCTGTTCGGCCCGCAGCACGTAGGCGTTGATGGGCAGGACCCCGACGCCGGGGATGGCCACGTTGTTGGGCAGGACGTGGATCTCGGGTGATGCCTGGTAGGGCTCATCCATGGTGGGCGACCTCCGTCGGTCGACAGACCGATGTCGTGGCGGCGAGCCGGTCTCGCCCCCTGCCCCGGTGGCGTTCAGCGGCGATGGGTCCCGTTCACCCGGGACTGAACGACTTCGCCGGGGCGGCGCCTCGGGTGACCGGCCTCTCCGGTGCCCAGGCGGCGCTGGCACCGTCCCGGTACCGGGGAATTCGGCGAGGCGAGGCGCCCCGGGCCGGCGGTCCTGGGGGGCGGACAGTCAGCGGCGCAGCGTCCAGCGGGGGTCGCTGCCGTCGGGTTCGTAGGCGCAGTAGGTGCCGGTGCGCACGCTGCGGTCGAGGGCGGCCCCGGCTTCGGGCAGGGCGTCGGCCAGCCGGGCCAGGCTGGCCCGCAGGGCCCGGGTGACGTTGAGCCGGGCCCGCTCGGCGGCCGAGGCGGCCCGCCGGCTGCGGCCCCCCAGCCCGAAGGCCTGGGCCAGCTGGCCCACCAGTTGGTCGACCTCGCCTTGGAGGAGCTCGGCGGCCCCCTCGTCCCCCCGGGCCAGGGCATCGTCGATCTCGGCCCGCAGGGCCTCGATGCGGTGGCGGTAGGCGCTGCGGGCACCGGCGTCGAGCATCTCCCCGGCGTCGCCCAGGCGGTGCCGGTCGGCGTCGGCGGCCTGTCCCGTCCCCTCGACCAGGTCGACCAGGTCGAGGGCGTGGCGCTCGACGCCGGGGCGGGCCACCAGCTCGGCCAGGTAGCGCAGTCCCTTGGTGTCTCGCAGGCGCACGCAGGTGCCCCCGGCCGTCGCCTCCCACCACCGGCCGTGGGCCTCGAGGGTGGCCGCCGGGAGCGTGTCGGAGCGGGTGGCACCGGCACCGGCACCGGCACCGAAGCGAGCGAGGGTGGCCGCCTCGGCGGCGGGGAGCACGGCATCGAGCCCGGCCAGGGTCGCCAGCGCCCGCCCCGCCTCCACCCGGGCCGCCGCCCGGTTGCCCACCTGGTGGTGCAGGCCGGCGAGCTGGGCCACCAGGCTGGCCCGCAGGAAGGGCGTCCCGGTGGGCGGCAGCTCGTCGACGGCGCCCTCGAGCAGGCCGATGGCTCGACCGGGGTCGCCGCTGGCGGCCATCACCCGGGCCTGCACGGCCCCGGCCCGGGCCCGCAGCCCGGCCAGCTCGATGGGCGCAGCGAGGTCCTGGAGCCGCCCGCCCGCCGCCTGGGCGGCGGCGAGGTCGCCGGCCGCCAGCTCGGTGTCGACCAGCAGGGCCCACAGCTCGGCCGCCCGCAACCGGTCGTCACCGGTGGCCCGCAGCCCCCGGGAGGCGGTGGCCCGGGCCAGGTCGTGGTCACCCCGCTCCAGATGGAGCCGGGCGGCGGGCAGCAGGGCCTGGAGGGAGCCCTCCTTGCCCAGGAGGAGCACCTCGGCCTCGGCCAGGCGCCCCTGGCGGATACGCAGCTCGGCCAGGGCGATGGCCGGATGCCAGCTGGGCATGCCCACGGCCGCCTCGAAGTCGGCCATCGCCCGCACCAGGACGGCCTCGGCCTCCCCCCACCGGCCCAGCTCCACCAGGAGGGTGGCCTGGAGGCTGTCGCAATGGCTGCGTACGAAGGCGGGCCCGTCGGCGGCGGCGCCGGTCAATCCGTGGCGGCCGAGCAGCTCGGACCAGGTACTGGCCCGATCGAAGTCGGCGGTCAGGTAGCAGGCGGTGAGGAACGAGCACACCGACTTGGCGGCCGTCGTGCGGTCGTCGGCCGTCCCGCAGGCCAGGGCCATGGCCTCGTCGAGCAGGTCCATGCCCAACTCCAGGCGACCGGACTGGACGTGGGCCAGCCCGGCGTCGGCGAGGGCCTTGGTCTCCAGGTTGACGTCGCCGAAGCGCCGGGCCCGGTCCAGGGCCAGCTCGGAGCGGGCCAGCAGGTCGGCCGGGTCGTCGACATCGCAGCCCATGGGGGCGGCGGCCACCCAGCCCTGCTCCAGGCACGGGGGCTCGTCGGCCACCAGCCGGCTGGCCCGCAGGAACCAGGCCCGGGCGCCGGCCAGGTTGCCCAGGGCGTTGGCGTAGAGGTTGCCCAGCCGGGCGCAGGCCAGGGCGGCGCGGCGGCAGTCCCCGGCGGCGGTGAAGCCGCGCACGGCGGCGGAGAGGTGGGCCACGGCGGCGTCGACGTCGAATCCCTGCTCGGCGTCGTCGGCCAGGGCCAGGGCCCGGGCGGGATCGCCGGTGACCGTCACCACCGCATCATGATCGCACGGGCGGCGCTCCGGCTGCCTCAGATCGGCGAACGGCCCGATTGTGGAGGATCGAGACGGCTGAACCACGCCGATCCTCCACAATGCGCGCTGGCCTACCATGGCCGGTGGTGGCTGCGGGCAACCCCTGGCTCGAACGGACCGACTTCCACTGGGCCCACCAGGGCGGCGCCCGGGAGGGGCCCTCCAACACCGTCTACGCCATGCGGCGGGCGCTGGCGGCCGGGGCGGACGGCCTCGAGCTCGACGTCCACGCCAGCGCCGACGGCCACGTGGTGGTGGCCCATGACGCCACGCTCGAGCGCACCACCAACGGGAGGGGCAGGATCGCCGAGCACACCTTGGCCCAGCTGCGGGCCCTCGACGCCGCCTACTGGTGGGTCCCCGGTCTGGTCGACGACCACGACCCGGCCACCCCGGTGGAGCGCTACGTGCTGCGGGGCCAGGTGGCCCATGATCCCGATCTGGGCGTGCCCGCCCTCGACGACGTGCTCGCCGCCTTCCCCGTCGTCCCCCTCACCGTCGAAGTCAAGGACACCCGGGCGGAGGAGGCCCTGGTGGCCACCTTGCGCCGCCACGGCCGCACCAGTGACGTGATCGTCACCAGCTTCCGGGACTCCGTCGTGCACCGGCTGCGGCGGCTGGCGCCCGAGCTGGGGTTCGCCCCCGGCCGGTTCTGGAACGTGGCCTTCCTCGCCCGGGCCGCCCTGGGCCTGGCGCCCCGGCGGGCGTGGCCGGTGGCCCTGCAACTCCCCCCTCGCTACGGTGGGCTGACGGTGATCACCCGGCGCCTGGTGGTGGCGGCGCGGCGGGCGGGTATGGCCGTGCACGCCTGGACCATCGACGAGGAGGACGAGATGCGAGCCCTGCTCACCCTCGGTGTCGACGCCATCATGACCGACCGCCCGTCGGTGCTGGCCCGGGTCCTCGGGGAGGCCGCGGCCCCATGAGCCACGCCGCTTTCGACCGGACCGAGGCCGTTGCCCGCCTGGGCAGCGAGACCTTCGACGTGGTGGTGGTCGGGGCCGGCGTCACCGGCGCCGGTGTGGCCCTCGACGCCGCCTCCCGGGGGCTGCGCACGGCGCTGGTCGATGCCGGCGACATCGGCTCCGGCACGTCGTCACGCTCGTCCAAGATGGTCCACGGCGGCTTCCGCTACCTCCAGCAGGGCGATGTGCCCCTGGTGTTCGAGGCGCTGCGCGAGCGCCGGCGGCTCCTGGCCAACGCCCCTCACCTGGTGGGGCTGTTGGGCTTCATGATCCCCGTCCAGCACCGGGGCGGGGTGGTACCCGGCCACCTGGGCTTCCTCGTCGGCCTGGGCCTGTGGGCCTACCACCTGCTCGGGGGGTGGCGCATCGGCCGCCGCCACCGCCGCCTGAGCCCGGCCGAGATCGAGGCCCACATGCCCACCCTGCGCATGGAGGACATCGCCCGGGCCTACCTCTACTACGACGCCTGGGTGGACGACGCCCGCCTGGCCCTGGCCGCCGCCCGCACCGCTGCCCTGGGATTCGGCGCCGCGGTGGCCAACCACGCCCCGGTGGTGGCCCTGGGCAAGGACGACCGGGGCCAGGTCGACGCGGTGCGGGTCGACACCGGTTCTGGCCTGGTCGAGGTCCGCGCCCGGTCGGTGGTCAACGCCACCGGCGTCTGGGTGGAGGAGGTCGACACCCTCGACACCGGCAAGTCGACCGACACCATCCGCCCGGCCAAGGGCGTGCACGTGGTGGTGCCCGGCCACCTGGTCGGAAACGACGTGGCCGTCGTGCTCCCGGTGGCGGGCGGCAAGGGGACGATGTTCGCCGTTCCGTGGGGCGAGCACACCTACGTGGGCACCACCGACACCGACTACGACGGGGATCTCGACACGCCGTTCTGCTCGGCCGGAGACGCCCGGTACCTCCTCGACGGTCTCAACGCCGCCGTGCGCCGGCCGGTGGCGGCCGACGCCGTGCAGGGCAGCTGGGCCGGGCTGCGGCCCCTGCTGCGCACCGCCGAGGGCGGGGTCACCGAGGAGCTGTCCCGGCGCCACCAGGTCACCCGCTCGGCCAGCGGCATGGTGACCGTGGCCGGGGGCAAGCTCACCACCTACCGGGCCATGGCCGAGGACACGGTGGACGAGGTGGTGCGGGGCCTCGGCCTCTCGCCCCGGTGCCGGACGCGGGACCTGGCCCTCCAGGGGGCGGGGGGCCACACCACCGTCGACGACCGGGGCCTGGGCCGGCCCTTGGCCGATCACCTGGTGGCCCGCTATGGCGGCGAGGCCCGGGAACTCATCGCCATGATCGTCGACGAGCCGGAGCTGGGCCGGCCCCTGGTTTGGAACCTGCCCTACGTGGGCGCCGAGGCCGTCTTCGCCGCCCGCCACGAGATGGCCCGCACCATCGACGATGTGCTCAGCCGCCGCACCCGGGCC
This sequence comes from Acidimicrobiales bacterium, assembly GCA_035553895.1. Taxonomy (GTDB): domain Bacteria; phylum Actinomycetota; class Acidimicrobiia; order Acidimicrobiales; family CADCSY01; genus JADDRA01. Next base: position 8,653 of record DATMJI010000053.1, read on the forward strand.
CGGCTGCTGACCGGGAGGCTTCCGTGGCGGCCGCCGAGTCGGTGGCCCGCCTCGTCGCCGGCGAGCTGGGGTGGTCACCCGAGGACGAGGCCGACGCCGTGGCTACCTACCGGGCGTCGGTGGCGGCCGAGGCCGAGGCCCTGGCCGAGGTGGCGCCGGCGGCCACCCGCCGATCGGACCCCGGGGGCTGGGTGCCCGGCCTGGCCGCCGGCTTCGGGCTGCCCGGGCGCTCCTGAGCGGGGGGTTCCATCCCCGAAGCACCCGCTCCGAAGCACCCGCTCCGAAATGGTGGCAGAAGCGGTGCCGACGCGGTCCCGGTTCTGCCACCAGTTCGCAGTGGGGGATCGGCGGTCACTCCCACAGGGCCGCCAGCTCGGAGGCGACGGGGTCGTCGGCGACGATCTCCTCGCCCACGGCGACCGTCTCGAACGTGGAGGCGGCCGGGGCGAGGAAGCGGCTGGGCTGGCCGTAGGTGTGGACGTCGTCGAGCAGGCCCCGGCGCACGTAGTAGCGGAGCGGGTAGGACACCACCAGGGTGTCGCGGGCCCGGGTGAGGGCGACGTAGAGCAGGCGCCGCTCCTCCTCCACCTCCGCGGGCGTCGACAACGACATGTCGGAGGGGATGTTGCCGTCGGAGGCGTGGATGAGGTGCACCACCCGCCACTCGCCCCCCTTGGCCGAGTGGATGGTGGATAGCACCAGGTAGTCGTCGTCGAGGTGCGGCGGGCCGGCCAGGTCGCCGGTGGCCGACGGGGGGTCGAGGGTGAGCTCGGCCAGGAACCGGCTGCGGCTGGGGGCGCCGGCGGCCAGGGTCTGGAGGTGGCCCAGATCGGCCAGGCGGGCGCTGGCGGTGGTGGGGTAGGCCCGGGTGAAGAGGGGGACGCAGGCCCGGGCCAGGCGCTCGATCTGGGTGGCGGGCGCCAGGTCGTCGCCGGCGCAGTCGCCCAGGGCCGAGCGCAGGCCGGCCAGGTCGCCAGCCGCCGCCGCCGGGAAGCGGGGGCAGTCGTCGCCCAGCAGGCGGCCCAGGGCGGGAGCAGTGGGATCGGCGATGCCGAGCTCGTCGACCAGGCGGCGGATGGTGGCCGGGCCCACCCCGTCGAGCAGGCGAAGCACCCGGTGCCAGGCCAGCTCGTCCGTGGGGTTCTCCAGGATCCGCACCAGGGCCAGCAGGTCCTTGACGTGGGCCGCCTCGAGGAACTTCAGTCCCCCGAACTTGACGAAGGGGATATTGCGCCGGGCCAGCTCCAGCTCGAGGCCGTCGCTGTGGTGGCCGGTGCGGAACAGCACCGCCTGGTCCCGCAGGGCCACACCCCGCTCCCGCTGGTCGAGCACGTGGTCGCAGACCATGGCCGACTGGGCGGCCTCGTCGACGCAGGTGGCCAGCTGGGGACGGGCGCCCTCGGGCCGGCTGGACCACAGGGCCTTGGCGTAGCCCTCGGCCGCCTCGGCCATCACCGCGTTGGCCGTGGCCAGGATGGCCGGGGTGGAGCGGTAGTTGCGGTCGAGGGTGACGACCGTGGCTCCCGGGAAGCGTTCCGGGAACTCGAGCATGTGGCGGGCCGAGCCCGAGCGGAAGCCGTAGATGGCTTGGGCGTCGTCACCCACGGCGGTGACGTAGGTGCTGGGCCCGGCCATGGCGGCCACGATGTCGGCCTGTACGGCGTTGGTGTCCTGGAACTCGTCGACCAGGATGTGGTCGAAGCTGGCCCCGAGCAGGGCGCCGGTGCCCTCGGAGGCGGCCAGGGCCCGCCAGTAGAGGAGCAGGTCGTCGTAGTCGACCACGTTGTGCGCCCGTTTGCGCTCCAGGTAGCCGGCGAAGACGGCCTTGATGTCGGCTACGTCGTGGCGGCACCAGGGGTAGGACCGCTCCACCACGTCGGGGAGGCGCTCGCCGGCGTTGGCCACCCGGGAGTAGAGGGCGGCCAGGGTGTCGGCCTTGGGGAAGCGCCGGCCCCGCTCGCCCAGCCCGAGCCCGGACCGCACCAGGCCCAGCAGGTCGGTGCCGTCACCCTGGTCGAGCACGGTGAAGCCCGGGCGCAGGCCCACGGCTGCCCCGTGGCGGCGCAGCAGGCGGTTGGCCACGGCGTGGAAGGTGCCGCCCCAGACCCGCCGGGTCCCCTCGGCCTCGGCCAGCTGGGCGGCCCGGGTGAGCATCTCCCGGGCCGCCCGGCGGGAGAAGGTGAGCAGCAGGACCCGCTCGGGGGGGACCCCGTCAGCCAGGAGCCGGGCCACCCGGGCGGCCAGGGTGGCTGTCTTGCCGCTGCCGGCCCCGGCCACCACCAGCAAGTGGCCGCCCTGGTGGACCACCGCCCGGCGCTGCTCGGCGTTGAGGTCGTCCAGCCAGCCCGACACCCGTTCGATGGTAGTGGGCGGCCGAGCCCGGCTCCCGGCACACCCCTTGGCGAGCCCTTCCCAACTGGTGGCAGTTGCGGGGCCGGTCCGGCCCCGCTCGCCCAGCCCGAGCCCGGACCGCACCAGGCCCAGCAGGTCGGTGCCGTCGCCCTGGTCGAGCACGGTGAAGCCCGGGCGC